>JAJRTK010000265.1 GCA_024278345.1 bacterium
CGGGACCGGGCGCTCCTCCACTTCTCCGGCGCATACCGCGTCTACTCCGCGACCGCAGCCAAGGGAAACTGGACCGACCTCCCCCCCGATGCCTTCGCCTTCACCCATTCCGCCAACGAGAAAGAGGACGACAACCAACCGGTTCGGGGGCACATGCGCATCTTCCTTCCCCCCGAGATCAAGAGACGCATGAAAGAAAGCGCCGCCGCCCTCAAAAAAGACTATCAGCTCCGAGACGACCTGGAGGCGGACTTCCTGGAACGGGCCAGGCGCCAAACCGAACTCGCCAAGAGCGTCCGGAAACTGGAATTCCAGATCAAGCAGCGCCAGAAAGCCAAACAGGAACCTGGTGGCGACAGCGGCAACGAAACGAAAGCACCTTCCGGCGACCACCCCGCAAGATCCGTAGCCGAGATGCAGAAAGAACTCGAAACCAAGTCCGCGGAACTCGATGCCATGCGCCCGGAAACCGAATCGCTCCACCAGCGCCTGGAAGCGCTCAAATCCTCCATCGAAAGGACCGACCTCTGCGTCGAAGTCCGGTACGACGTGCTTCTCCACAATGACTGCCGCCCGGCCGGGATCAGCAACGGTGAAGGCGCCATCGCCCTCGTCCGACCTGCCGGCCTGGAAAAACTCAGATTCTGGGCAGAATGGCCCGAACTCAACAACACCATCTGCCACGAAATCGGCCACGCGCTGGGCATGTGCTGCAATCACAAAACCCTCTGGCCCTACAAAAGGGAAGAAGGCATCAATCGCCTTCCCACCTACCCTTCCTCCTCCCATCCCAAGGCCAACACCGGCTACTTTCTGGAAGACGCCGCCTCCGATCCCCCCAAGCCTCTCCACCCCCGTTGGTACACCGGTCGCGGACACATCGGGCACCACTGCGCCGAGGGTCTCAGCCAGAAAAAATACGACGAATGGGGCGATCTCTCCAGCCATGCCAGCAACATCGCAGGCTCCCAGTGCGTCCTCTACGGCCAGGCCCAGTTCCTTTCGACCCCCACGACCTACTGTGCCAATTGCGCAAAAATCTTCCTGGCCATGGAGGTCTGGACGGGAAAGAAACCCCGCACTTGACGGAAGGCCTTCGGAAAAACCGGTCGCCACGCCGCCCAGGGGAAGACGTTTCGGAAAACGACGCGACACTCTCCTCGCTCGTGAGTCGCAAGTTCTCCCCTGACCGTCCATGGCCTTGGTGGCCAAGGCGTCCATTGGCAATGCGACGGTCGGGGGAGGGTGGATCAGAGCTTCCAGGCCTTGAAGTAGGGAAGGCAGTGCTCGCAGATCTGGAGCGCCTTGGCATAATCGGTCTTCGGGCCGATTCCACCGAACATGATGCAGGAGCCGTGAATGCCTTCACGGATGAGGTCCGCGTAGTTTGCTTTACCGGCATCGCCACTCGTCAGGCCGAAATTGCAGTGAGGCCCCTGGTGGCCGTGTTGTTTGGGGTGTTCAGTATTCATTCCATAGGTGTGCGGATGGTTGAGGGACAATCCGGGCATCTTTTCCATGGCCGCGGGTCCCACGGCCTGCTCCATGGCATGGCCGTACTCGTGTAGAAGGGTATAGGCAGCCGCCAAGACCTCATCGCCTCTCCAGCAGATGGAGAGCCAGTCGGGACACCCTGGTATCGCGCCTCCGGCCATGAAGCCGTAGCTGCGGAGGCTGAGACGCAGTTTGATCGGGTTCTCTTTCGACGCAAGATTCCCCGGAGCGCCTATTTCATCGGTGGGAAGCTTGACCTTGAGTTTTCTCTCTTGCTGGTTCACCTCGATGAATGCGTCGGTGACCTCTCCTGAATTGCCCTGCGTGTCCTCCCATCGGCTCAGGCCGCTGCCCTTGACGATGGGTTCTCCGGCGGGATCGACGGGTAGGAGGGAGACGGCGACATCGAACCAGTCGGTTTCCGGCTCCTCCATCTCCAGTGTGGCATGGTATCCATTGGATTCGCTGTAGATCCCGTGGCCCAGAAGAAGGTAGAATCGGGGCTCTCTGTCTGGGGGAGCATCACCGGCAAGGAATTTCTTGCGATAATGGGGATGAGGAGGGGAATAGGTTCGATGGAAATAGTGAGTCTTCCGCGCCAATCCAAGGGTCTCGGAAGTGTCTGGATCGCAGATCACCAGCTTGTAGCCATACCAATCGTCATCGGGATTCACGGTAATGGCTGGTTCGAAGGCAAGTTCGATATAGGCGGCGTCGAAAGCCTTCTGGCTCTTGGCGCGAATCGCCTCTGGCAGATGGTTCTTCTCCAGGGGAAAGGAGAGGGAAGGGCGCACGGGGACAATCCAGACCTTCCGCCAAGTCTCGACCTGGAGTTCGAGATCGGCGCAGTCATCTGTCCCGCCCACCGAAATCGTGAATTTGTCGCCGCCCGCGGCGCCAAAATTGAAGCGGAATTCGGCGAATCCGCCATCCTCGGCGATCGCCTTGTCCAGCTTGATTTCCTTGCCCTTTTTCAGTTCCTTCTCCTCCACCACGGGCTTGGGATCGTCATTGCGGTCGCTGTTTTCTGGATCGCATTTCACGTTGAGGTAGACCTTGTCTCCGGCCCGGGATGCGGAAAAGGCGGGATCGGCACCTACGCGAAGGAGCAGATCGGAGCCTCGGCTAGAGTCGGTGGGACTGGGGGAGAGATTGACAAACTGCCGCTGAAGCGCTGTCCCCGCCTTGGGATTGAGGAGCTTGGCGATGAACTTACGCTCCACCTGAGCCTCGCGCTCGGCACCGGTTTTCTTCGTCCACTTTTTGAGCTTGAACGGGGCGCGCCAAGAGAGCTTGGCATTGCCCGGCGGCAGGTTATCAAAGAGGATCTCTCCGTTTTCGTCGGCACGCAGCACGCGAGATTTCTTGCCCCACCAGGGGTGATCCCGGAACATGGAAAAACGGGAATCGATCTCCATCTCGATCTTGCAGAGGGCCAGGGGCAGCGGGTCTGAGCTATTTTTTGCGTCTTTGGCCACGACTTTGATGTGATCAAAAAAGACGACGATGGGTTCGAGCTGAGCCTTGGTTTCACCGGCCTCCACGTCACAACAGACGGTCAGGCTCATCTCCTTGGCTTCGTCGGGGCCCGTCGCCTCCCACTGGGCTTCGGCAATACCATCCACGACATCCGCCGTAACGGTATCGAGCTCTTCCTTTTTCTTGCCCCTCAGGCTGTAGAGTTTGAAGGTCACCGAGGTCACTTCTTCAATGTCGCCGCGGACCTTGGTCTTGAGGGTGATCTTCTTGCCCGCGGGGATGAATTGAGTCGCCATCGTAGTCTCCGTTCCTGAGAGCCCTTATCGGTCAATCCTCCAGCATCTCGGAAGTCACAAACGCCACCTTCGCTGGATCTGAAGCTGCCGCCCCGGAAAATGCGTGGAGGAAGCAGATCCTCGGCTCTTTCCAAATGCCTGGCAAGGAAAAAAGGTCAAACGCGAACCGCCCTACGGCGATGGGAAAGGGATCTCCGGGCCCGAGTGGGGAGTAACAGGGAATCCTGAGCGGCACCTGAAGAGCCCCGGCAAAATCCGAAGCGGTGAGAAGAAGGTTGATGGGCACCATGGCATGGATGGAGGCGGTGTCCGTGGATGCCGGGGAAGGCGAACTGTATCGATTCGGCACGGGAACCCTGTAGGCGCCGGCTACTCGGCACCGGGGTACGTCGGCGAGGAGCGCCACACGGTCACTCTGAAGCGAGATCCCAATCTTCCCCGGAACAACCGGCAGCTCGGGGGAATCGTGGCCGGGAAGAACCCCGGCCGAAGGCGGGAAAGCCGATGGGAGCCCTTTCTTTCGGTGGTGCTCTTCGATAAAACGGCGAACCTCCGGATCCCGCAACACTCCGGATCCCGTAAGCTGGACGCGATGGCGATTGCTGACCTGCCCCTTGACGATCACGGCGACGTCGTAGGTGGCGGGCCGCCGCGGCAAATTGGGCAAGCTCCGGTAGAGATCGAAATCGAAGAGGATGCCGGCCCACCCCTTGGGCGGTGGGGAGGTGCTGGGTGGTGGAATATCCTCGATGAAAGCGGGAGCCGGATAGGCGTTGGCGGCATAGAGTTTGCCGTTGTCATGGCAGGAAGCGACGACGACGGCCAGTTCCTGGAAAGTCCGGTTGGACTTGCCAAGCGGCTCCACATAGCATCCGCAGACTGGCAGAGTGTCACGCCCTTCCAAAGGAACTCGGGAAGGCATGGCCACCGCCGGCCCAGGAACGCCTTCACCCAAACGGGACTCCAGCACCTCCTGAAGGCTCTCCAGCGGGGGCTTCCAGTATTCCCGGTCGGGGATCGTCAGCAACGGCTGGTCAGTCATTTCGTCTCACTTGGGTTGAAGGATCGCTCCCGCTATTGGCGAAACATTCGGTCAAATTAGGTTTTAGATGCAAATTGCTCTATTCAAGGGGGTGACAGGGGAGGGGCGGCGGACGGACTGCCGCCGACCCGACCGGAACTCAACCAAAGAAAAAGAGCGGCGTTGTCGGGAATTGTATCCTCTGGGTGTCCCATGACCGGGTATTCCAGAGTGGCGAAGTTCATGGTGTCGTTTCCGTTTCGGTTTCCGTTTCCGTCACGATGGCGAACGCCTCCGATTCCACTTGGCTGAAAGACTCCAACTCCATGGCCTCGCCGCCTTCGCCATCCCAATCAAGGACCAGATCCTTGGCCTCCCATTGGGAGACGGCTTCCGGTTCGAGGGCGATACTTTTCCATTGGCCATCCGCCTCTGGATCGAGGCGGGTGACTTCCCAGTAGATATCGGCCCAGGGTTCCAGAGTAAAGGCCGGTTCCCTTTCAGGCTCCTGCTCAGCCTGCTCGGTCTGGGCCTCGACTTCCGCCGCGGATGCCTTGAGCTTCGTCAGCCTGCTGGGAAGGCTTGTGGAGGCAAGAGGTGGCCCATAATGCGCAATGCTCTGCAGATAGCTGCTAAGAGTCGGGAACAGGCCGGGTTTGGTCCTGTAGGGCACATTGTAGATGGGATCGTCGGCCATGAACAAGCCTCGGAAGTTGGAACGTGCTCTTCTTTTAGGGGCTAGTTAGTGGAAAACCCTGTGATTTTTTTTGGTTGGGTCCTGCTCCCATCGGCACCGACCCGCGCCTTCGGCGCGAGTTCCCCGCGTCCGCCGCTGCTCGCCATTGTCGCCGCCAGTGTCATCCATTGCCGTAGGGCTGGAGCACCACCGGAAACCGTGGGTTGAGGATGTCTCATTCAGCGCGGCAGATCTGCCTCCAGCCCGCGGATACGACGAGCCGCAAGGTCGATTTGGGCACCTTTTGGAAAACCGATGCGGTATTCCCGATATCCCTGGACCGTATTTTTGGACTTGGCGGACTGCCAGGCGCGGTTTTCCATTTCCTTGGCCACGTATCCGCGCCAGGGTGCCGTCACGGAAGGATCTTGGCCGGGGGCACTGGGCCAACTTTGGCGCGCATTGTATTTTTCAATCCAAATAAGAGCGGCCTCTTTGAGCACACTTCCTGGATACTGAACGACACAGCGGCGGAAAGAGGCTACGCTTTGTCGCCGCAAGGCTTCTTTCCAAGCGCTTTCCAGGGCCAGGTAGTAGGATTCGGGGATCTGGGGAGTTTCCACTTGAAGGATCTCCAGGCGGCGCCGTGCCTCACCGGCATAATCGCTGGAAGGAAAGGCCATGAGAAAGCGCTGGTAAGCAAGGGCGGAATGGGCGGTCTGCGCCCTGTCCCAGGCATCTCGTTCCGGCTGGCGTTCAATCGCCTGGATCTCCTGCCTTGCTTCGGAGGTGTGTAAACCCTTTGGAAAGGCGCTCAAATAAGTTTCAAAGGCCGATTTTCTGCTCTCTTCCACAGCTTTATTCCAAGCCTCGTCATCCCTTTTCCAGTTTTCTAGCTGCGTGGTACGGGCCATGGCAAGCTGAGCGAATGGCGCATCGGGGTTTTCCTTGGCGAAAGCCTCATAGGCCTCCGGCGAGTCAGCCGCGAGGGCAGAATTCCAAGCCAGCCGCTCCTTTTCCAGTTCCCGCGTGGCTTCGGTGGCCCGTGAAAAAGCTGCCTGAGCCGCGCTCCTTTCGTAGATCCCGAATCCAAGGATCACGATGGCGACGGCAACGAACAACAATGTCCAGAGGTTTCCGAACTTCGGTCGCGCTCGAATCGTCCGCAAGTGCTGGAAAAAATCGCTGAAAAGCTGGAACAGACCTCGGCGAGTCCAGGGTTGGTAGTAACTATCGACGGGTTGAGCGGCCATGAAATAGCCACCGACGAACCGATGCTGCAATTGGTAGATAGTGGATTCCCAAAGGAACCGGGTCCTGTCCAGGAGGGTCCTGCGCAACTCTCCCCATTGGTATGTGGTGCCACGCACTCCAGCCGAAGCGACGGCATCGAGGAAGGTCTCCCAGCGCTGGTGGACTTCCCCAGCCTCGGCGGCGCTCAACTTTTCAAGTGCCGATGCGCTCCGCCGATCATTGACGATCCGGATCTGCTCCGGCTCAACAACGCCATACTCATCGGCTTTCGTGTAAGCGACCGCAATCATGACCTCGGGGTTGCGGGCCACGGCAAGATTCACGTGAGACAACATGCGATTCATGGCATCCGTGGGTGGCTCCGCCTGTGCAAGAACATGGGGCCCCAAAACCAGGAGAAGCATGTGGGCACCGGCCGTCGCTTGGTAGATTGGCGGCCACTCGTCATACTGCGTGTCGGGTGGCGGCGGCTGGCTGGCGGTCAAAAGGCGCCCGGGGATATCGACAAACTCGATGCGCGCCTTTTTCCCGTCGAATTCCAAGGTCCCCCGATGGATCCTGGTCTCTTCTCCGAGATCCAAGTCGGCCGCTTCTGAGTCTTCCTCCTCTTCTTGCGCGGCCTGGGTGGGATCGAAGAGCAGCTTGACAGCTAGCCGGGGGGCGGAAGAATCGGTGAGAGCTTCGATAAACTGATTGACCACCGCCGACTTTCCACCGAAGGGCGGTCCCAGGACGCAGATCTTGATGGTCTCAGGCCCCTTGGCCTTCCGGGAAAAAAGAAAGCCAACCAGCCTCTTCGCGTAAATCAACATCGGGACCCCCTTCCACTTTCAAGGCGCGGGTCTTGCCAGATACCCAACCGTTTGCTCATGACGCGCCCTCTTGTGGAGGCCGGCTTTGGAACTTTCTGAACTCGTTTTCGAGCTTTTGGATCTCCTGCTTGCGCATCCGCTCCAGCTTCGCCGCTTCTGACGCGGTGGAATGGCCATTCCACCAGAGACCGATACCCACCGGCACGGACAACAAACTGAGAAGAAACAGGGCGAACCTCACGCGGGCTCCCCAAGACCACCGGTTCTTGTTTTCCCCGAAGAAGAGCCGCAGTTTCTCTTTACCGGAGAGAACCTGCCGCTGGTGTTGGAAAGCCACGGGCCGCTTCTTGTCGTCGATCCGCCGGAGCAGGTAGGCAAGCACTCGGTCTCCGCTTTGCGCCTCTTCCGAAGGCCGGGATCGCCCTGATTCCCGGTGCTCGATCCACTGAAAATAGGTGAATACGGGACCTTGGGACTGAGCGACGACGCCTGGAAGCATGGCGGCGACGCGGGCAATCCAATAGTAGGCTGCGGGCCCGGCCGGCGCACGCTGCGCCTTGTCCTGATAAAGAGCGTTCAAAAGCATCACCACGGCACGGACAAAATCCTGGGCACGCCGGCCCATGTAGGCACGGGTCAACTGGGAAGACCAGGCGTATCCGGTGGCGCTGGTCAAGACGAGCATGGACAAGAGCGCAACCGTCCTCGACCACTGATCGATCTTCTGCGTCGCCCGCTTCGCCAAGGCTTTTTCGATGTTTGTCGCAATCCCTGAGGCACCTTGAGTCGTCTGGCTCCAGTCGAATTTCAGAATCCAGCTCAAATGCTCGTACCACCCCTGATAATCCTCCATGGAAGCAAAGAGATCCACTTCGTTGAGCAGGCGTTTCAGGGGTTCCGCCTCCAGCCGCTGCTGATCGGCCTCTTCAAGAAGAGCAGGTGTGAAGAAAAACCCAGAGTCCATACTGGGCATGTCATGGATCATCGTCATGGTCGTTCCGTCTCTTCCGGGCGCTCGTTGAACCGCCATTTGGCGGAATCCAAATGTTCAGCCACGATATTGCTCAAGCGAAAACGATAGAGGGCACCTGGAAAGATCGGGAGATCTCCAAGTTGATAAACCACTCCGTCCCCAGTAGAAGTCCCCTCCACCGAGCGAACATAGGTCATTTCACGATTCTGCAAAGAAATGCGCATGGGCGGTTTTGCCGCCTTGGGGAGTTCGAGCTCTAGTGTTCCCGAAGACAGCTTGCGAAGAAACTTAACTGCCCAATAGTGCCGCTTCCACTGGCACTCCAGATCGCTATCGAGCTTCAGCCTTTGCGGCCCCGCCGTGGTGACGGAGCTTTCGAGCTCCACTTCCAGGATCCCCATCAAGCTCAACGGAAGATCGTCGGAGGGCAATCCCATCTCCAAAAAGCTCCGAACATCCGGCAAAGCCTCGGCCACGTGACCACGGTCTTTGGGAGGCAAGCGAAGCCAGTTCACAAGGTGGAGCCGCCGAAAAAGCTCTCCGATGGCAAGAGAAGGCCACTGGAAGGAAAGTCGGTTGAGCTCTACGGCTAATCCGATCATGGGCAGAGTAAGCCGTTCCTCCTCCAGCTTCGCGGCAAGGGACTCGATGGCCGCCCGGAGCGGCTCCACCCATTCCCGCCATCGGTGGTCCAGGGGTTTCAGCGCATCGAGCCGCCGCAACGGAGGTCTCCGTACAAGCTCCAACAGCCCGTCCGCGTCCAGGCGGAAACCACCCAAATCGAGCAGCCCATCTGGAAGTGGGGCCTCGGAATCGGTTTCAGCCCCGCGGGCCACTACGCGGAGCATCATCTTTTCGGGGCTCCCGGGGACATTGAGTTCTATCCCCAAATCGAAGCATCCTTCCCCCTCTTCCGGAAGACTGACCTTTTTTGCCAACCGGTCCTCTCCGCGAAGCATCACTGGCTGGCTTCCCGGCGTGACTCCCCGGAGATGGCTCACCTCGAACTCCAGCGTCATTGCATCGACTCGGCGGACCAGGATGGAGCTCCCTAAATCGAAATCTTCCACTCCGCGGCACCCGCCTTCGGCGATCTCGGATCGACAGAGCAGAAAACTCTCCAATCCCACAAGGTGCTCAGCCCCAAGCTCCATGCCGGGTTGCCAATTTGGCCAGGTTTGCATCGCTCCGCTTTCCATGAATACGCCCAGGTTCAAGCCAATACGAAGCCGCGATTCAAGCGCGACAAGACATCATTCAGCCGAATGGTTCCGCCCTCTTTGAGCACGGACCCCACGGGCAAGAGCAACCGCCACTGCCGGAGCTCGTCCCGATCCATGTCAGGCCGGTGGACCACCAGGGGCATTGTATCGGAGCTCCCCTTCTCGATCCAGGGCCATCCCTCTTCCATGACGCCCCAGCTCTCCACGCGAGCGCTGGGAGTCGCCTTCAGCCCTACCAATTCCCATCGCAGAAGATCCAGCATGGCATAGCGCCAAGCACCGCGGTCCCTGCTCGGTGACCACGGAGAACGCCAATAGTTGGCAATGAACAGGCGCTCCGCCAGATCATGATCCGGCGGCGTGCTTCCTCTCGCACGGCTGGGCCAAAGAACCCTTTCATGGAACTTGATCCGATCATCCTTACCGTGAATGCCCTTTTCGTACTCGTAGAAGCGTTGCCAGCTTCCCTCCGGAAGAGCGCTGGCCTGATACCCCCGTTCCGCTGGCAGCATCATTCCCGCCTCAGCCGGTCGGCGCCTCGCCCGAACATCCACCCCGGAATCCTCCAAAGACCGGAGATCCCCTGCAAGAGCGGTCGCGACTTTGGAAGCCCAGGAGGGTCCGGGCACTTGGGCCGGCTCCAGGGCAAAAAGGGCGCGATATGCGGCAACGGGGTCTCCCCCGGTCTCTCTGGACACTTCCAGAAGAAGGAAGGTCGGCTGGCTCTCAGCGCAGGAAAAATCAAGGAGACCGCCCTCCAGAAGAAAGTCCCGTAGGAAGGGATCATGCTCCAGCCTCCAGAGCACCAGTGCCGTCGGTTCGCCCAAAATCGAGCTCTCCAGCTTGAGTCGTCGGGCGATGAGGTCCCGCATCCGAACCAGGTCATCCTCGAAATAAGTGCCCTCCAGATCCCGCCGGGTGGGGGGCAAGAACAATCCGTTGATCCCGCCCAGGGCGCGGGCATGGTCCCCGAAAAGCCTGTGAACCCGGTCTTCAGTGATATCGATAGGCACGGGATTGAGGAACAACACGTGGCCATCGGCATCCTTGGACTTCTCCACACGGGTGAGGCTGGTGTCGAAATCCCCCTGGAGGGCCGAGGTCATGTACTCGAAGCGAACCCACCGTCGGTAATAGGGCTCCCGATCCGTCGGAACCCGATCCGGGTTGCAGTGAAGGCGCACGTAGCGCGCCCGGTGGAAGAAAACCTTCGAATCCATCTGACGAAGCTCCTCCACCGGGGCCGTGCAGAATGCCGGCACCGATTTGTGCTCGAAGACATGCTCGAAAAAATAGTCCGGATCTTCAGAGGACAAGATCGCCTCGTCACCCCGCATCCGGATGGATGCAGGCGGCCTCTCCGTCAAGTCGAGTCGTGCGTAGAGTCCCAGATCCGTCAACAAGAATTCCAACTCGTCGTTGGGCGGCCTCTGGAACAAGAGCCAAGCTCGGTATTGCAATGGGGCTCCCTTCATTCAAGGCTCGGCAAGCAAAATCATCTCTCCGGCTTTCTTTTCGCCTTCAGTTCCGCTCGTATCAGCGGCAATCCGTCCGCTGCTACTCGCCATTTTTCGCCCCCCTTTTCATCGGTCACCCCAAAGACGAGCCAACCCCACTCCCCATGGAAGCCATCAGTTCAAATTGACCGTCGCGCCGGAAATGCTCGCCTCCCCAGTGGCCGAGACCGTGGCGTTCCCCGTCGCATCCACCGTGGCATCTCCGCCGGCGGAGATCGTGGCATTCCCCGAGGCGTCCATCTTCGCGTCACCACCGGCTGAAAGCGTGGCGGCCCCCGAGGCATCGATGGAAGCGTCACCTCCCGCCGACACAGTGACTCCCCCATCACTGCCCAGCGAAAGGTCCCCCGTACTCGTGACTTGAGTCGAGTCCTTCCCCGTCAGCTTGAATGCCTTGGCGCTCTCCATATCGAACGTATCTTCCCCAAGGATTTTCAAGGCGCCCGTGGCGGTCACGGTGGTTTCCTTTTGCACCGAAAGAACCAACGGGCTCTCCACGGTAGCCTCGCCCACCTCTTTGACTAGAATGTCCGCAAATTGCTCGGTCATAAGCGACTCGATCCAAACCGACGGCGCCGGATGCTCCGACTCTTCCTCTCGAACGTTGCCCACCACCAGGACCGGCTCGTGAACGCGACCTGACCAACTCAAACAGACCTTGGTCTCGGGCTCTGGGACGAAATGGAGTCCCTTCTTTCCATCGGTTCCCACATAGGGGCTTTGGAGCCTTGCCTGAACGCAATCGTAGTCTGCTTCGAAGCCCTCCAGTTGGACTTTAATCCAAGGCCCGTTGGGTGTCACTTCCGCAACCGTCCCAATGCGAAACCAGGGTCGAAAATTCAGGTCGGCCCTGGGGCCGGCGACGACTCCGCCTTCGGGAAGCACTTCCATGCGCGTGGACCAGGAAATCCGTGCCTCCGTGGAGGTGGAAGCGGCCCCCTGAGCAAAGCAAAGCCGATCGGTGACTCGATAGACAAACCGCTGTTTTTCCTTGGTGAAAAGCGGCAGATCCCGACCGGTCCATTCGCTCCAAACGGCGGTGGAAAACTTCCGCTTCCGTCTCAAGTGTCCTGAAACCGCCACGAGGCCGCACCTGGAAGCGTCCCGCCCCTGGGAAAAGGGCTCCAGCCCAAAAAGAAAGCTCTCGTAACCATGCTCGGGCTTCGTTTCATCGGACTCCGTAAAATCGATCTCCCGGTTGGAGATATCGTTGAGCTTCTCGTAGGCGGCCTTCGAGCCCCAGGTCACTAGCCACTGGCCTGGCGCCTCCTCAACGCTCCCTGTCAGAACCGGAGGTTTTAGCGCTGCATCGGCGCCCAAAACGCCATATTGGTGAAGGATGTGCAGCAGGAACTCCCAATCCGAAAGACCATCCTGGACCACCGAGGTGAAGTCGCCTGGGGCGAATTCGATCTTCTCCAGCGACCTCTGGACCCAGGTGGGAACGACCGCCACGTGCTTGAGCTTCTGAGCGAGTTTCAGCAGGTTCCGTGCATCGTGGTGAACCCGCCAGCGGGGGGTGAAGGGATCTGGGTCCGGGGCCGGAGATGGAGCAGGCTTGAGGGCAGTACAATGGGCTTCCACCACGAGATGCTCGGCCACGTCTCTGGACCAATATGCACCGATGGCCACGCCTTCGGGTCCAAGGGGCGCCTCATCCCAGAGGACCTTCAACGTCACCTGCCCTCCCTCGAAGCAGTCCACAAGTGAGGCGAGCCTGGCATCGTCTTGCCGGAGTGACAAGAGAACGCGCCAGACAACCGGCTGGCTCAGGCCGCGCTCCAGCACGACCTCGGAGGCGTCGAATCTAGCCTCTTCAGAACCGCTGGGGATCTCCACCTGCAGACTCACCGAAGGCACTCCTCTCGAACATCCCAGGGCGCTGCCGACCGCGCCCCCATGGTTCCGGGACTAAGCCGGGTTCAAGGCACGATGCAATCTCCCCCCGGGGCCACCATCGTTTCGGGCAGTCCGCCCAACCGGGGGGAGCAGCGGGCATTCCCCACGTCCCCGCAGGCCGGTCCTATCGGGCTTTGAGGGCTGGAAGCCTGGTTCTGGGGCGATGAAAGGGTGAGTGGCGGCGGACGGATTGCCGCCGCCGCGAACGGAACGTCAATCCAAGGAAGAAAGTCGGAACCCTAAACCAGCGCCCTTTATGGGTTCCACCACCGAAGAACCGAACGGAAGCTCTCTTGCCTGCCCCTCCTAGATACAAGGTAGATCGCGATATTGGCCGCTGATAAAGACGAAGGTCGCCGTCTCGATAGTCCTTGATTCCGCGGCTCTCGTGAAGCCGGTTTCGAATTCGTGGTTCAGGATATCCTGTGGCGTCAGGGCCGCGGGGTCGAGTCTGGCCGCCTCGGCACCGAGCCCGGAGCAAAGGCCATTCAGTGTGGGTTGGCCCCGGGTCAACATCTGGCCGTACGCCTCCTGTACGAAAACCCGGATCAAGTTATCCTTCGTCACCACGATGGGGTCGGGAAAGAATCCCAGGTTGATGTTGAATTCCGGCATGAACCGCTCCGTGCCTTCCTTCGTGACCTGTTCGTTGTTCACTTCGACGATTTTTTTGACCCAGGAATTCGTCTGGTTCCTCAGAGAAGAAAAGCGCATGAGGATCTGGTCGCGAGCCGCCAGCCGGGCCCGAAAGCCAAGGAGATCTTCCCCGCCGTCCCCCAGATCATATTTGTAGTCATCCTGAAAGCCGCTCTGGTTGAGGAAGGAGCCCATGGCGTTCTCCATCTCGGCAGGGAGCTCCACCTTGTCGGAAACATCCGGGGCGTAGCGGAATTCGATGAGACGGAAACGTTCGCGGCGGGTCATTCCCGGCTCCACCCAGGTCATGTCGATATCGTCGAATTTATAGGAACGTTGATCGCCCACGATCTGTAAGGTGCCTCGCGGCGTGGGACCGGATTCTCCGATATCCACCGGTTGGAGGCGATACTGGGGATCCCCGATGTCCAGGAGGTAGATGTAAAAGTTCCCTTGAAACCCCTGGTTCGGTGTCATGCACATGGACAGGAGATAGCCGGTGACATTATTGAAATCGACGGCTTTCCCCACGTCATTGGTGGGGGTGTAGGTGGCGGTAAGTGGCATGAGGAGATCCTCCTTGAGCCCAGGCGCCCCGCCAGGGGGCGCCCAGCAATGTGATCCTAGAAGCCTCGCCTAGTATTCTTAGGGCAGGCCGGCCATTTTCCTAACGCGGTTGAACCAGGAAACATCCGTAATCGCGACGCGCTCGGCATCCTTACGGAGCAGGTTCTTTTGGCCGCCGACAGCGACCGTCACACTCTGGAGCTCCCCGGCACTGGGATCTTGATCCATGGCGAAACGCAATGCGTCCCCGCCGATAAAGATCTGGTTGAGCATCTTGGAGCTCGTGTAGTTCGACTTGTTGAGCACCATTTCGCTATCGTGGAAGCAGGGGTAGAATTTCTTGGAGTTCGGCTTCGTCGTTCCGCCGTATCGCGCTGCCGTCGCCATCAACGACAGGACGACATAAAGAAAGAAATCAACCGAAAACGCGTAGTTATCGTGATCGCCTTCCCCCCAAACAACCCGCTCCAGCGAGTCCCGCATGGGGGCAGCACCATAACCGATGATCCGAAAGCGCCCTTTGCTCTGCTGGGCTACGTTGACATTCCGGAGCTTCTGTTCCGGAGTGCCCAGGAGATGTGCGCAAAAGAGGTAACCGGCGGGCAAGGTCGTCTCGAAGCCATCGCCTCGGGGATTGAGGTAGGGCGTGGGTCCCACCACCACGACTGGAGCCGGCGCCTGTTCCGCCGCTTCCGCGATGGACTCGCCTTCCCGGAACCAAAGGTCGTTCCTGTCCTGGCTCGACGTCGAAACACACATGGGAGGAAGCACGAGGCTCAGTCCCTGATTCTGCATTTGGAAACTGCCGCTGGCCAGGTTTTCAAGCCATGCCTTTTTTGACGTGTTGGGGAAGGCGATATCCGTGAGATAGACCAGCCCGGGCGGGATGGCCTGCTCGAACGCCTGGTTGGTCTTGACGAGCATTCCGCTCCGGAGCCGGCCCAGGCCTTGCCCTGGGGTCAAGTTGTCGTTCTGCAGCCATTTCAGATACTCGTCTACCGTCGCGTTGACGACGACGACCTCGGCCTCCGGATCATGGGAAACCATATCCATTAGATACTTCACACCGCGAAGCTCCGACACGAACGTCACGATATTCTGGAGGCTGCGAATACCCTGGACTTCGAGAGTCTGGCGCAGCTCGGTAATGCCGCCGCCCTCGAGATCGGCGTTGTCGAAGTAAAGGGTTAGGGAGCGTTCCCGCATGAATTCGCGAGGATCGGGTTTCTCTGGGTCCAGGTGCAGCACCAGATCGATGAGCAACTGGTATAGATTACTACAGACGCTTCCAAGGCCAAGATCTTTCTTGAACAGGAGCATCATGTTGATGAGAGTCATCCGCTCGACCTTGTTGCGGAAGGTCTTCTTGTCGGGGTTCTCATCGTAGCGCGTGTAGATGAGGTGAAGTGTCCGCTCGAACGCCTGGAGATCCCCCGCGAGGCCACCGACGAACTTCTCGTCTTTCATGACTTCTTTGCTGGCCTTTGCCGTGATCTCCTCGATCCAGTCATCCCGGCTCACGTCCTCGACTTCGCCCATGGCGGCGGGAGTCACGAGCTTGTCAAGGATATCGTCAATCTTGTGATCGAGGCGGGTCAAACTCTCTTCGGGCGCCGCGGCACTAGCTTCACCGGAAGTAGCATCGGCGGCTTCCCCTGCGTCATCGGAGCCCGCTGGCTGGTCCGACCCGGAGCCGCCACTTGTCACTGCCTTCCGAGCCTCCTCCAGTTTCGCCTCCAGGGCGGCCTTGATCTTGATGGGAACGGCGACCTTGATGATGTCCCGGCTGGCGGGAGTGTTCTGGAGCGTGTCGCGGCGGGCCTTCACCTCCATGGGGCGAATGGCCGAGATACTCCCGGCGCCCTCCTTCTCCATATCCGCCGTGGACATCAGGTCGTTGACCTCGGTGAGTACGCGAATGCCTTCTGTGAGGCGCCTTTGGATCTCCGGAGTCGCCAGGACGCCCACGAACCCGTTGAGCAGGCGGCCAAGAACCTCGTCCACGTCGTTGATCTTCTTCGTTTCAGCATCGATCTTCGACTCGAAGAACTCCAGGTGCTCCTCGGCGATCTGGCGGACGGCTTCCTGATTCTTAGAGCCCAAGAATACGGCAGTTAGATAGGCCGCCATGGTCTCCTGGCGGAAGTATTTCTTGAGCTGCTGTTCCGTGACGATGGGGCTTCGGTAGAGCACGGGGCACATGACGTCCAGGAGCATCGTCTTTCCCGCGTCGAGGAAGGCGGAGCGCATCTCCTTGCTGAGCTGGGGTCCCGCCACCATGTTGAGCAGGTCCCGTTTTTCTTCATCGGACCGAATGGAGGCAGCCAGATCCTGCAAAGCTTGTGGCAGCTCCTGAAGGCGGGCCTCGTAATCGGCATCGGAAAGAAGGGCGATATCCAAGAGCAACGCGAAGTTCTCCGTGAGCAGCTTGGAAAAGCGGTGCCGTTCTTCTGGGCTTGGGCGCTTCACCGGCGGCGCCAATCCGTTCTCCTTCCACCGCTCCAGGATCGCCACCTCCACGGCATCGTCCCGCTCGTAGTCGAACTCTTCTCCGGTGGGAACAGCGGCGGCGTCGGGAACATCCTTGTACGCCTTGAGCAGCCACTCCAGCACCATGGACAGAAGGACTTTGCTCCGAAGAATCTGGCGCAAGGCGTTGAACGCATCCCTCGACTTGCGGAACTTCTTTTGGAGAGGCTCCTTCACCACCTGCTGTGCCAACTTGCCCAACGGCTGGCCTCGGAAGCGGATGTCGTTGTATTGATCCGCGGAGCCAGACAGCAACACGTCCCGGAATGCCGACACGACGTTGCAGAACATCTGCCGCGCCCGTTCGTCTTTTTCCAGCTTCCGCCAGGAGCCTTGAGAGAAGTCCAACCCTTCGGTAGTGAAGGGCATCCGATCATTCTCGTGGTAGACGAAGTCGATGAGCCGTTCCGCGAATCCCCCCGGGAGCGGTGCCCCGGCGGCGAAGGGCGGGAGCCCGTTCTCCCGGCCACACCGGCCAAGAAGAATGACCACGGCGTTGACCACCTGGTGAGAATCGGGTTGGAACCCGCAAAATGTCTGCAAGTACTCCCGGATCTGTGTGAGGATCGTCTCTCCCCGCTTGTCGTCATCGCCGCTCAGAAGCTCCTTGCGCAGCCCCGGGCTGGCCCTCCGGAAGGCTTCCTGATCGGTATTGGCGATGGCCCGCTGGAAAAAGTAGTTGTAGGCATCGATGACCGAGGTCCCCTCTTCGGCTTCCTCTCCCTCGGGTATCACCTGCTCCACCGTGGGAAAGCGGCCATAAGTGTCGATCCTCTCGGCGATGGCAGGCCGCAGCGCCTGAACAAAGCTCTCGTACCGAGTATCGTAACAGGCATCAAAGTTCTCCAGGTACTTTGTGCTCATGTCCGAACGGTTAGTGAACAGGTAGATGCCAGGATCTTTGCCAAGATTCGATTGGTTGAAACGACCGACGATGTACACTCTTTTCTTGATCCTGGAAAGAGCGTTGACGTCGATCTGAAAGTCCGAAAGGAACTTATTCATGGCCATGGGGTCTGTCTCCTAGGTTTCGCACGCCGCCGCACCTCAAAACTTCTTCTTCAGGATGATGGGGCCGGGGGTGGCCCCACATTGTGAGTTGCCTTTTCCATGAGCCACCGAAGGAGCGCTCGCTCCAGCCGTCGCGCCGAAGCTCGTTCTCCGCCCTCCGTCGCCCACTCTACGATGCTGAGCCTGGTCTTCTCGTCGTCGATCTCCGGTGGCAGCGCCCGGGACGCCTTGGTCCTACGAGATTCGATCAGCCCGTTGAGAATCTCGAGCAAAACCTCGTGGCTAAGGGGCCGGAAGAGGACGATCCGGTCGATCCGGTCCACGAGCGGCGGCGTCCATATCCCCCCCAGATCGAGCAAAGCACGGCGGAGATCTTCTTCCCCCAACGAACCCTCGATCTCCCCCATGATAGCGTTGGAAGTCATGACGAAAATGCACTGTGAAAAATCGACATACCGGCCCTGGGAATCCTCGGCCTGCCCGTCGAAGACGCTGATCAGCGGATCCGCCAGCTCCGGGTGCGCTTTCTCGAATTCGTCCAGGACGACGACGCTGTAAGGACGCATCATCACTCTTGTGTAAAGAGTTGAGGTCTGGCCAAAGCCCACATACCCGGGATCCGATCCCATGAACTTCGTCCTGGAGCCCTCTCCCTTGAACTCGGCCATGTTCTTAGAAATCAGGGAGCCCCGATCCCGCATCACTTCTTCGGCCAGCGCCAGAGCCAGTTCCGTCTTGCCCACTCCAGGAGGCCCCAAGAAAAGGAAACGGCCCCTGGGTCGCCGCGAATCAACCCAGCCACAGGCCTGGAGCGAAAGCCACGTTGTCACGCCCTCAATCGCCTCGGACTGCCCCTTCACCCGATCCGCCAGCTTCGCCGCCAACAGGGAGTAGAAGTCGTCTCTTTCCTGATCCAGGTCGTCCACGGGAATCCCCGTGATATCGCTGAAGGTCCGAGCCACGTCCCGGGTCGTGATCTCCGGCCCGCTCTCATCCTCGCCGGTCTGGTAGCGATAGGTTTTTTCCGTGACCACGCTCCGAACGAGCCGGATCGCCTTCCGGGGCAAGCGAATGCTCCGCTGGTAGAGATCCGTCAAGCGGATCGCCGTCTCCAAAGCATCGGGACTCAAGGTGATCCCAAGCTCCTTCGATCTAGGCGGCATCAGGTTTTCCATCGCCCCTTGAAGAATCTGGAGAGTCTCCGCCACCGTGGGCTCAGGCAGAAGAATTTTTGTAAACCGTGAGTTGAGAGCCTCGTCGTTGGCAATGTACTGGGCGTATTCCTTGTCGGTCGTCGCCCCGATACACCGGAACTGCCCATTCACCATAGGTGGCTTGAGGGCCGTGGCGATGGTCCGGGAAGAGGGATCATCCGTATCGAGGAGAGTATGAATCTCATCAAAAAACGGGATCACCGTCGGGTTCTTCCGAAAGAAAGCCAACAGCTTGTCCAGCCTCTCTTCCAGCTCGCCACGCCCTCCAGTCCCCGCCAACATATTAACCGGAGAGATCATGACGATAGACCAGCTATCCATCTCAGGGGGAATCAGAGGCCGTGTGCGGTGGGCAATGTGGTAGGCCAACCCGTGGAGCATCGCCGACTTCCCCACGCCCGGCTCACCCACGAGAACGACGGAATCCGCGCCGGAGCTCATAAAGGTGGTGAGCCGCTTGAGAGCCTTCTCCGCCCCAATCAGGGGGCAGGTCTTCCAAACCCCCGCGCGGGCCATCGCCGTCACATCGGTGCCAAACCCCAATGACTTAAAGGTGAAATCGGATCGAACCACATCCCCTGCCTTACCCTTTCGCTTGGGAATCAGCGCCTCCAGCGTCAAACCCGCCGCCCGTAATGCCTCTTGGGCCCTGGCCGACTCCACCTCTTTCAGAAGCTGAGGAGAGAGACAGGTGGCCAAAAGCGTCAGCGGAGAAACCTGCGTTGCACCCCAATCCTTGGCCAGACCCAGAGAATAAGAAGCCAACAAACCGATGTCGAACGCGATGACGCCCCTCTGCTCTGCCGAAACCACGGGAAAAAGCGACATTTGCTCCGCCAGGGCCGCCTTCGCCTTCAGCCGAAGCGCCTCGTCCATCCGATTGCGCACGGACTCGTCGTCCAGGACCATATCCAGAAGGTGCGCAAGAAATGTCTTCGTCTTCTCGGCGCTCGCCCGCCGGATGGCGTTCCGCACGCACTCCACCAAGCTCGTCGTTGCCGCACGCTGCAAGAACTCCTTCAAATCCATCAACCAAGCCCCTTTCCCGTCGCGACAAGAAATCCACCGATTCCCGGAGAGGAATCTCACCTCCTCGGCGGTTTGCGATGCGGCGCCGCCAAGGAGATCGATCCTCCGCCAGCTTACGCAAGCCGCATTATAGAACCCGATGCCCCAAAGTCAATCGACTTTTTTTATCCACACCCACCGAGTCGAAGAGGACGTCTTAGTCATAAATTCCGAAGGTCGGTAGATCCTTCGGCCATCACCCACCGCCGTGGAAAGCCCTGGAACCCTACCGCACTCCCCCAAAAAAGGGACCGACCCACAATAAAATAACCGGCGACGGCCTCGGTCATGGTACCGGCCACGGTTCAGATTTCAGACGCCGCCCCGGGGCTTCCAGCCCTGGAACCCGGCGGAGGCTCCGCCTCCGGACCTCCGCTGGGAGCGCCGCTCCCAGACCCACGCCAGGGAGCCAGCTCC
>JAJRTK010000266.1 GCA_024278345.1 bacterium
CTGCCTCCGGACCTCCGCTGGGAGCGCCGCTCCCAGACCCACGCCAGGGAGCCAGCTCCCTGGACCCACATCTTTGTGCGCTGCGCGCTTTTTTCGGGTGGCCGGTACCATGACCGAGGCCCGTGCGACGGGCTACCCTTCCGCCAGGACCAGGCCCGACGGCAGGCTTTCTCCGTAGACCCAGCTCCTTTCCTTGCCCTTCAAGGCGGCCCCTGGATCCTCCAAAAGCTTCATGAGCTCTTCGCCCTTGGGCTGCCGGGCCAGCCAGTCCCGGACGCGATCCCGGGCTTCGGCTGGCAGGTCCCGGGCGCGGTCGCCTGTCCGGCGGGCAAGATGCACGACCGCATGACGAAGGGCATGGGTGGCCTTGATCTTGGGCGACAACAGGATGTCCAGCCAGGAGGCGACTTCCGCGGACGCCACCACCCGATCCATGGGTCCATAGAACGGGACCCGCGCTCCCAGGCGACTCAGCGCCCAGATATGCTGCTCGGCGGCCTTTCCCTTGCGGATCCGCGGGAGCAGCCAGCGGCCCAGCTTTTGCTTCGTCGCCGGCGAGAGCCTCTCGAAGTTGGCCAGGGCCATCCAGGCTTCGATCTCCTCCTGCTGATTGAAGCGGCGGCCCTTTTTCTTGCCGCCCTTCACTTTCCCCGACTGTCCCGGCTTCAGGCTCGGGATGACCTTGTGGGAGATCTGCTCCTGCTGCCCGGTGCTCAGGCCTCCGGCGCAGCGGCGCCAGAAGATCCACCACTGGATCCAGCAGGGAGTGTCCGACGGATGTTTCAACCCGTGCAAAAAGAGCTTCCAAGCCTGCTTGATCCGCCATTCATCCAATGGGTCCCCGAAACCGGGCCGGAGACAGAAGCCCAGGAGATTGAGCCACCTGGCCTCGTGGTGGGGAGATAGGCCCGGCCCCTCCGTCTGCTGGAACAGAGTGTCCGCCAACTGCCGGATAAGCCCCGTGGGCCACCGGGGCCGCCGGAGAGCCAGAACTGATTCCAGCTCCCTCACCAGCCGCTCCACTTCCCCCTTCGACGAAGCCGGTTTTGAAAAGACGCCCTGGACCCGCAGCCGCGCCTGCTCAATCAGGGCGGCATCCACCGTCGTGCCAGCCGATTCGGGTTTGTCAGAGCCCGCCGCCTCCGGTTGGCGAACATCGAACAAGAGCCGCCACCGGTGGGAAGTTTCCCGGGATTCGCACCATAACTCCAGGGTCCCCACCTCCGTGAGCTTCACGAAGAGAGTCACCGGCAGCTCCCTGGCCGAGGATTTTTTTCCAAATCTCAGAAGCGTGCGAATCGGAGGAAGAGGCGTAACTTCAGAAGCAGGAAGCTGAAGAATCTGTCCGAGCTTGTCTCCCAGTCTCGTGCTGGAGGAGAGCATTTTGAACAACACCGGCTGGTTCGTCCGCACCTGGAAGAAGGGTTTCTCAAGGCGAGACTCGGTCCCTTCCTCCGCGCTACGGGGGACAAGGCAAACCGCCGTGCCGGCCTGGAGCTCGTCATCGGCCTTCGGTGGAGCGACCTCGACATAATAGGCTCTGGGGGTTCCCGCGCCCACCCGGACGCCGGCTCCAAGGCGAACCTGGCCGTAATAGGCCGCCCCGATGGCGACGGCAAGCTCCGGCCTTGGATTGGAAAGCTCCCGTGCCACCTCTTTCTTCGCGGCGGGAAACCAGCTCCGGATCACCTCTTGTAGCCGGCGGCGCACGGATTTTGGGGTGAGAGCCCCTCCGTTGAAGAGAACCCAATCGGGAGAGAGCTCCTGGCGGCCTGTTTCCTGGGTCAAGAGATCCCGGAACCTGGTCCAGAAGGTCGCCAGATGGCGGGTGATGGAGGGATCCTGCACGTATGGCAGCCCCCATTCCGTGAGTCCCCGGCGCCTGGGCGGCTTCGCTGCGTCCGCAACGGAGACGGCGGCGAAGAAGCCGTCAAGAATCTTTTCCTCCACCTCGGCCCACTCAAGGCGCGCTCGAAGTGTCCCGGCAATCAGACCGCTTCCCGAGCCCACCAGGGAGAGTCTCACCATCTCCTTCTCCCTGCCTTCGGCCAGAAGGATCTCCTTGGCCTTACGGCATTTGTGGACCAGTTGGTGCCATTTCCCCGCTTCCAGTTGCCCCGGTTTTTTCCCCAGTTTCTGTTCTACATACCGGGCCAGGGTCAGATCCATATTGTCTCCGCCCAGCATCAGGTGATCGCCCACGGCCAGGCGATCAAACTTGAGGCCCTGCTCGCCCTGTCGGACGGCGATGATGGTGAAGTCGGTGGTTCCGCCGCCCACATCGCAAACCAGGATGATTTGGCCCGCCTCCATCCTCTCCCGCCAGTCGCTTTCGTGGCGGGAGAGCCAGGCGTAAAAGGCGGCCAGCGGCTCTTCCAGAAGGACAACTTTGCCCAGTCCCGCATCCCGTGCGGCGCGAACGGTCAGCTCCCGAGCGACTTCGTCGAAGGAAGCCGGCACCGTGAGTGCGACCAATTGCGATTCCAGAAACAATTCCTCGTCACCGCGGGCCATGAGGGAGTTCCAGGCTTCCCGGATATGGCCGATGTAGCGGGCACTGGCCTCCACGGGGGACACCTTCCCCACTTCCTCGCCGGCACCCCAGGGCAAAATGGGTGCCGTTCTGTCCACGCCGCCATGGCAGAGCCACGATTTGGCCGAGGAGACCAATCGTCCCGGCACGGAGGCACCCTGTTCCCGGGCAAGCTCGCCCACGAGCCAGCTTCGCTCCGAAGCCCACGGAAGCGCCGTGGCCCCCTCGGGAAGCTCGTATTCACCGGGAAGATAGGTGAACGACGGAAGCACTGGGCGCTCCAGGATCTGCCCTGGCGCCACGAGCTGCGGAATCGGCAAAAAGCGGATCCCGCCATCGCCTTCGACTTTGGAATAAGCCACAGCCGAATTCGTCGTCCCCAGATCGATACCCACCACGTATTCCATCGCCTGTCCGCTACCCTTCTTCGTCCCGTTCCAGCAGATTGAACTCGAGCTTCCACCGCTGTTTCTCGGCGTCTCTGGCCACGCACCAGAGCTCCAGCGTCCCGACTTCGGTGACACCGCTCTCCAAGAAGACCGGCTGCACGGCGCCCTTGCTCTCTTCCTCGGTCACCTCAAGCTCTGTTTCCATGGTGGTCACTTCCTGGATCTCTCCGCTCCAGTCCTCGACGATCTCGCCGGCCTCATCCTCTTTCCGCACGTTGGAGGCCAAGAGATGGAAGACCGATGGCTCCCCCACCACCAAGCCGAACTCCTTCTGGCGAATCTGGCGGCTGGTCCCCTCTTCCATGCCGTGGGGGACCACGCAAAGCGCTTTCATCGGGGTCGGAATCCCTGGCACAGCCGGCATGGAGCTCTCGACACCGATATAGTAAGCATGGGCCGTGCCTCCTCGGATTCTCACGCCTCGACCCTGACGGGCCAGCCCATAGTAGGCCGCGCCTCTTGCTACGGCCAGATCCAGGTCCTTGGACTCCAACTGGCGAACCTCCTCACCACCGCTGCCCCAGCTCCGCAAGAGCCCCAGCACGCGCTCCCGAAGAAGGCCCGACTTCATCACGCCGCCGTTGAACAAGACGGCTGCCGGCACGCCACTCTCCAGCCCGCCCGATTCGGCCTGTCTGCCCAAAAAACGGGCCAAATGCCGGGTCATTCCTGGATCGGCCTCGTACGGCAACCCGAATTCCCGAAGCCCCACCCGAGCTTTCCGTTCCGGATGGTCCGAAGAGCCGCACTTGGGGAAGAAGCCGTCCAAGAGGACCGATTGCAGCTCCCGCTGCGTCAGCTCCGTCCGGATGGTGCCACCGATGAGGGACGATCCCCGCCCCACAATGACTACGGGGACGGCTTCGAGGGAGGGATGCGCCAAGAGCCTCTCCTTGGCCGCACGGCAACTGTGCCAGAGCCCCCGAAACTGCCAGGAATCGAGTTTTCTCTTTTTTTGCGCCAGCTTCGCGCGGATAGCATAGGCAAGCGTCAAGTCCATATTGTCGCCGCCCAGCAAGATGTGCTCGCCCACGGCCACGCGTCGAAGCGCCAAATCCCCGGATTCCTCCTCTACCCGGATCAGGCTGAGGTCGGTTGTCCCGCCTCCGATGTCGCAAACCAGCAGGGACTCGCCCACGTGGACTCTTTTTCTCCACGCCCGGCCGCTGGCGGCAATCCAGGCGTAGAATGCGGCTTGGGGTTCCTCCAGGAGAGTCAGATCCGGGAGGCCGGCGGATTCCGCGGCCTGGACCGTCAATTCCCTGGCCACGGCATCGAAGGAAGCGGGGACCGTCAAAAACAGGTCCTGCCTCTCCAACCGCAAAGCGGCATTCCCCTCCGCCATCCGGGCATTCCAGGCGTCCCGCAGGTGGCGCAGGAGCCGAGCCGAGGCTTCCACGGGGGAGACCCGGCGGCCATCCTCGTCACCGTCCCACGGCAGGATATCGGCCCTCCGATCGACGCCTCCGTGACAAAGCCACGACTTCGCCGACGAAACCAGGCGGCCCGGGAGCTCCGATCCCCGCCCGCGGGCGTACTCGCCCACGCACCAATCAAGCTCTTGGTCCCAGGGAAGCGCCAGCGCCCCCTCTGGCACATCGTGGGGGCCGGGGAGGAAGAGAGAAGAGGGCAGGAGCGGCTGCGCCTTGACCTCCCCGGGATTCACAATCTGCGGGATCGAGAAAATTTGGATCTCCGGTTCGGTGCTCTCGTCAGCGGGGACCTCCGTGAAGGCCAGCACGCTGTGGGTGGTTCCCAAATCGATACCGACAATATACCTGGCATCCTTCAATTGGGCCTCCTTTCGCGATTCCGGGAAGGCAAACGCCAAGACGGCAGCCGCCGCCAAGGGTGTGGGGAAACGTAGGCGTTCAACCAGGGCTAAACTTCGACCTCTGCCGGAGCCACGACCCATTGATCCTTCTGTTCCGCGGTCAGTTTTGGCAGATCCAGTTTCACGACCCTCCAGCCGCGATGGCGAAGAACCCCCTTGAAAGGTGGATCCCCTTTCACATTGCCCGTAAGGCGGATCGCTCCCGCGTCAAAACCGGCGTCCACTGAGATTTTCGATCCTTATTCATCCTTGAAGACCGGTTCGAGCTTCACCGATTCGGTGAGCGCCTCGCGGCAACCCTCGTGGACACTCCGCACGGCGGCTCCGATCTGGTCGTCCTCGAACTCGCTGAGGTCTTCCTGTAAAAAGTCGATGAGCCGGCCCTTCCGTTGAAGAAGAGCCAACACCTGGACTCCGGAATCGATGGAAGGTTTTGGCGGAACTTTCTTCGATTCAGTTTTCTTCTTCGGCGATTTTACGGGCTTTCCCTCCGCTGCGTCCTTGGAAGCTCCAGCCATCTGGGTGAGCCGAGCTCCCTGCATCCAGGCCAGGAACCAAACCAGGACCAACGCGCCCCCGCCAAAGAGAACGGTCTTAGGGGAAAGCTCCCTGGCCGCCGCCTCTTCCTTCACCTTTTCCACTACAAGTCCCCAGGGATCGGGCGGCCCCACCATATCGGCCTGCACCTCGGCCTCAAGCTTCTCCAGGAGCGCTGCCGACGAGCGGGACGATTCAAACGAAAGAAAACCGAACATCGCAAGCAGACAGACCAGGCAAGAAACCAGGCACTGGAGCGCGATTGTCTGTTTGGGTGGCATAAAAACCTCCGGACGGGATGGCGAACGAATCCTTGGGCCTCGCTCCGATAAGTACGCCGCCTCGGAGTGAAAGCCGGGGCTGGCCGCAACCAAGAAGAGTTCCAAAAACCCGCGAAAAGAGCCAAGAACAAGCCCTGCTCCGCAGCCCCCGTTCACGAGCGAGTACGGATTCGTCACAAAAGAATGGCTTATTTTATCGCAACTTGATCGCGCCGTCCAATCCTGCGAAACGGTCCCGGCTCTTCGTTCAGCGTTGGAGGCACCACCCCTGACCGCCGCCGAAGGCCGAACTTCCCATCCCTTGGGCCCCCCTCGTCGGCTTCCATGCTTTTTCCAGGAGCCGGTCTTTCGTTTATCTTTTTCCCCGCCACCGCGGATACCCAGGATCCCCACCAGGGATCCCACACTCCAACCCAAGGAGTTCCTAAATGGAGACGACCTCGAAGACGAAAACCACCCGCCACCCTTCCCTGATCAGCGTGGCGATCCTGATTCTCGGATCCATGATCGCCCACGAATCCGGGGCGACGGAGACCACGACCAGGCCTGCCAACGCCGTAGATCAAAGCTCCCCCGTCGCCGTAGTGGAATCCCTCTTCACCGCCGCTAAGACCCGAAACTTCGAGCCCCTGGCATCCCTCTGCGACCCCGAACGGAAAAACGACGGCGATACCGACTGTATCTGCGCCCTGGCCTCGGGCTATGAACCCCACAAGTGCCGAATGAACAGCCACAACCGGGTTTCCGCCGACGAATACGTCACCTATTTCAAGGACGGCTCCGTGAAAGGGGAAGCCAGGATCCAGGGCGACCGGTCTGCCGTCGATTTCCGCTTCGGGCCTGGAGGCGGCCGATCCGAAACCATGAACCTGGTGCGGCGGAACGGGCTCTGGTATCTGTCGTCGTTCTGATTCAGATTCGGCCGGAAGAACCAGACGGGCGGGGCAAGCATCGCCCCGCCGGTGCCGGGCGAGCCTTGCGAATGGCGCGGGCGGAGGCCAAGCGACGTGAGCGGAACGCAACCCTGAGCCCTTTCAGGCTTGGAGTGATCGGGGTCAGGCGGAACTCTATCTTGCAGAATGTCCCGATCCCTTGCAGGCTTGGGGTGACCTTTCGAGATCCCAGCCTCCTGTTGAATGCTCCGGAAAGATCAGTTTTTCCGCGGGTTAGAACGGCCAAGGTCCTTCAGGATCTTGACTGCCGCAAGGGCGCCTGGCGCACCCATGACGCCACCTCCGGGATGGGCTCCGGAACCGCACAGGTAGAGGCCCTGGATGGGTGTATTGTAGCGGGACCAACGGGAGGTGGGACGGAGAAAGAAGAGCTGTTCCAGAGATAGCTCGCCGTGGAAGATGTTGCCTTCGGTGAGGCCGAACTCCTGCTCCAGGTCCCAGGGCGTCAAGACTTGCCGATGAAGGATGGAGTCTTTGAGGCCCGGAGCCAGCTCTTCGAGGGTGTCGATGACCGCGTCGCCGAAGGCTTCCCGCTGCTGGGGCCAGGTTCCCTCTGAAAGCTTGTAGGGTGCGTATTGGACGAAGGCGCTCAGGACGTGCTTTCCCGGAGGCGCCATGGTGGGATCGAGGACCGACGGAAAGATGACGTCCAGCATGGGCCGGCGGGAAAAGCGACCGTATTTGGCATCGTCGTAAGCCTGTTCCAGGTAGTCGATGGAGGGTGCCACGATGATGTCGCCGCGATGGTGAGGTCCGAAGCCTGGCCGGCAGGTGAAGCTGGGCAGGCGGTCCAGGGCCAGGTTCACCTTCCCCGAGGAACCGCGGATCTTGAAGCGCCGGATCTCCTGGACGAACTCGGGGGGGAGCTGTTGGGGATCCAGGAGGCCCAGGAAAGTCAGGTGGGGATCGACGCTGGAAGCCACGACCCGCGCCTTGATCTCGTCGCCGTTTTCCAGAACGACGCCAGTGGCGGAATCGCCCTCCATCAGGATCTTGCTGACCGGCGCCTCAGTGCGGATCTCGGCGCCATGAGCCTGAGCGGATCGGGCGATGGAAAGGCAGATCTCTCCGTTCCCGCCTCGGGCGAAGCCCCAGGATCGGAAGGCGCCGTCGATCTCCCCCATGTAGTGATGGAGGAGCACATAGGCGGTGCCGGGGGAGCGGACGCCCAGAAAGGTTCCGATGATGCCGCTCACGGAGAGGAAGGCCTTGAAGTGGGGGTTTTCGAACCACTGGTCCAGCCAGTCCACGGCGCTCATGGTCATGAGCTTCACCAGGAGGCTCATATTCTCTGTCCCTTCGTCCTGGAAGCGTTTTCCAAGGCGTAAAAGGTCCCAGAGTTGCCGGGGGTCGAAGGAGGCCGGGTCGGGAGGCGTCATCCCCAGGATCGGTCGGACGAAGCGGGCCATGCGGGTCATGGTCATGCCGAAGTCGCCGTAGGCCTCGGCGTCGAGCTTGGAGAAGCGGCTGATCTCGCGGTAGTTCTCTCCCGGATCGGAGCCGCGAAACATGGAATCGCCGTTGGGCAAGGGGTTGAGGGTGCTCTCCAGAGGAATCAGCTCCAGGCCGTATTTGGCCAGTTCCAGGTCCCGGATGATCTCTGGCCGGAGCAGGCTCACCACGTAGGAACAGACAGTGTAACGGAAGCCGGGATAGACTTCTTCCGTGGCGGCGGCGCCGCCCAAGACGTGTCTCCGTTCCAAGACAAGGACGTCGAGTCCCGCCCGGGCCAGATAGGCCGCCGTCACCAATCCATTGTGTCCGCCACCCACGATCATGGCATCATAAAGCTTCGCCAACTTCGCCTCCTAGTGAGAAACTTTGACAAGAACGTATCAAAAAGCGAAGGGGATGCACAAAGTCGGGTCGTGCTCTTCTTTTAGGGCGTAATTGTCGGAAACCCCTTTGTTTTCTTCGTGTTGCGTTCCGCTCCCATCGGCATGACCCACGCCTTCGGCGTGAGTTCCCCTCCGTCCGCCGCTGTTCGCCATCCTCGCCGCTCTCACTCTCCACTGCCCTAAGGCCGAATCACCACCCAAAGTCGGGTGGTGCTCTTGGTTCAGGGCATGGTTTTGTGGATACCGCCAAACCAAAATGTCTGGTGAGAACCGGGATTGCCCTTGGAGGGTTGGTCTGGTACTTTCCCGTGTCAAGCCTGTTCAAGTTCGAAGACCAGGAGGATCGCTTTGGGAATTCCGACTCCTTTCCACAGCCGCACATCGGCCCTTTGCACGAGCCTTCAATGGCGCGAATGGGCGGGATATTTCGCCGTGTCCCGGTACGGCGCGACCCATGACACGGAATATTTCGCGTTCCGGGAGGCCGCGGGACTCCTGGATGTGACGCCGCTCTACAAATACGACGTCACCGGCCGCGATGCCCTGGCACTGGCCAACCGGATCGCCACGCGGGACATGGAAAAGGTGGCGCCCGACATGGCGACCTACACCTGCTGGTGCGACGAGGAAGGGAAGATCATTGAAGAGGGAACGCTCTTCCGGATGGGCGAGGATCGAGTCCGCTTCAACACGACCTCGCCGACATTCCGATGGCTGCACCAGTGCGCCGTGGGCTTTGAGGTCGAGATATTGGATCGGACGGAAGAGATCGCCGCAGTGGCCGTGCAGGGTCCGACGTCGCGGGATCTTTTGGTTCCTCTTTGCGATTTCGACCTGGCGAAGCTGCCCTATTTCGGCCTTGCCTCGGGGCGCCTGGGACGGATCCCGGCGTTGGTCTCCCGGACAGGTTACACGGGGGACCTTGGGTACGAAATCTGGGTTTCGGCGGAGAACGCGGAGAGCCTGTGGGATCTATTGATGGCCGAAGGCAAGCCGTGGGGACTGATTCCGGCTGGCTTGTTGGCGCTGGATGGTACTAGGATCGAGGCCGGCTTCATCTTGGCCGATGTCGATTACACCTCGGCTCACAAGGCGATGATCGAGTCGCGAGAATCGACTCCATACGAGTTGAGCCTGGGATGGAGCGTCCATCTGAACAAAGCCCCGCCCTTCATCGGGCAGGAAGCACTGGCGGCGGAAAAGCGACGGGGTCCGGCGCGGCGACTGGTGGGCCTCGAACTCGATTGGCCGGAGCTGGAGCGGCTCTACGATGCCGTGGGGCTGGCTCCGGAGATCTGCTCCATGGGGTGGCGAACCGCGGTGCCTGTCTACTCGGGCCGCCGCCAGATCGGGCGCGCCACCAGCGGCGTCTGGTCGCCCATCCTCAAGAAGAACCTGGCTCTGGCAACCCTCGACGCCCCCTTCGCCAGACTGAAAAGCCGCGTGGAGATCGAGTGGACGGTGGACTATGTCCGCCACAAGCTTCCGGCCACCGTGGTCCGGCGGCCTTTCCTGGATCTGGCACGCCGGAAGGCCTAGGGTCGGTTCGCGGCCCAATTCCCATCGATTCGCGGGGAAGCTCGAAAAACCGCACAATCCGATAGTATCAGTCCTCCTCGGTACCAAAGGCAAGGTTCAACTGGCCAGATGCCATGAGCTCCCGCACTTGATCGGCAAACTCTCTTCCCGTCTGGCCGCTGGAAGCTCGGCTTCCCCGATTGTTTCCCTCTTGATCATAAAAGACGATGCGACTGGATGTCCCATTTTCGCTGGTCGTCAAGGTCGCCAAGCGGAACTCGCCAAACTCCTCACCGCCCACAACCCCGCCTACGAAAAGGTCGGCCTCATAGCCGGCATCCCGTGCGGAAGAAGGCACGGGTCCGCTATTCTCCGTGGAACCATCGTCCATGCGCCACTCCAGGTCGATATTCCGGTCCTCATCGACGATTCGGCCCTGGATCTCTTCCCCTGCCGCGTATTGGCGGTAAGCCTCATCCAGGATAGACTGGAACTCCACCAATCCCAGGGGCGAATCCGCCGGAGGCTTGAGAACGGAGAGGAGCGGCGCCGTGATCAGGGAAGCGAAGGGAAACGGGGGCGCTGTTTCCAGTCGCTCCAGGCGGGTTTCAAGGGGTTCTCCGAAGACCAAGGGTCCGCCAGCGGAGGCAATCGAGGCGGTCACCGGCGGAAGCTGGGATTGTGCCGAACTCTTGACGGCTGGGCGGGGCAGCTTTGGCGCCGCGATAGAATCATGAGTTTTTTGGGGAGCCTTGCCCGCGGAAACAGGTGCGGCAGCCCCGTCCTCACGAGCAACCCCGGCGGGGACAGCGATTTCAGCGCTTTCCAGCTCTGATCCGGGCTGCTCCGGAGAACCAGTGACCTCCGTAGTCTCCTGGCGACGGGCCTCGGAAGAAGAAGATTCGCGGGGCGGAGTGGCCTTCCGTATGGAGATCATGGACAATGCCACCAGGACAATGAAGAGGACGCCTCCGACCAAAATTGGCGCTGGGCGAAATTGCATCGTGTTGTTCCTCCAGGAGCTCTGTAGACCATGAAGCGAGTTATTATTATCGGTTCCGGCGGCGCGGGCAAGTCCACTCTAGCGAGTCGGCTCGGAGAACTGCTTCAACTGGAAGTCGTTCATCTGGACACGCTCTATTGGAAGCCAGGATGGGTGAAAACCGACGGAAGCCGCTGGAAGGAGGTGGTGGAGGCGTTGGCGGCTCGAGATTCGTGGATCATGGACGGGAATTTTGGCGGCACGTTGGAGCTCCGTCTGGAAGCGGCGGATACGGCAATTTTCCTTGATTTCCCGCGCCGGCTTTGTCTTTGGCGGATCCTCCTGCGTTGGTGCCGGTACCGTGGCCGAAGCCGGCCGGAACTGCCTCTTGGCTGCGATGAAGGGTTGGACTGGGAGTTCGTCAAGTGGGTCTGGACGTTTCCAGAGCTGGAAAGGCCTCGGATTCTGGAGATGCTCGAAGGATCCGCGCCCAAAGTCTCGCTCTTCGTGTTGAAGGGGCCTGCGGAGGTTGAGCAGTTTCTGGGTGGCCTCCGAGACGGGTGAAGGCCTCGTCCATCCTTTCCGCCACCGGGGGGATTTTAGGTGCTGCGCCGGGACCTCCGGCCCTGGAACCCGGCGGAGGCTCCGCCGGGCGGGTAGCCAGAGCGGTTGCCCGCCCAAGCTCCCACAGAACCGTACTTGTGCTGTTCACATACGGCTCCCCGGGACGGAAGGTTGTGAACCCCTCCGTCGAATCAGTCTACGACCTCCCAGGTTCCAAAGGCAATCTGAGTTGCTTTGGCGCGTCAATGTTGTTTCCATCGGCGCGGGTCTATCTCTTCTTTCCTTGCCCTCCGCCTTCGGCCCCTTACTCGTTTCCGGCCCCTACAGGTTCGGGCTTTCCACGCTTTCGGCTCTGTGCTTTTCTCGTGGATTTTCCTCTGTCGCGAATATTTCGTAGCCATCACCTCGCCAATACATCAGGAACACCGACAGAACCCTCATGGAGACCAATCGAACCACCCCGGAAGTATGAAAGAAACGACGCGGAGCGTCGTACATAAACGTGGGTCCAGGGGGCGATATCCCTGGTGGGTGCGGGGCAAAGCCCTGCCAGGGGACCGGGGACGGAGTCCCCGGACGCCCGCCGAGCGGAGCGAGGCGTGACCCGCTGAGCGGAGCGAGGCGAGGCCCGCAATCTAAGAAGACAATGATCTGCTTTGCGTGTACTTTCACGGTAACTTGGGCTGTGTCGCCGCAGCCCGACTTACCCGCTCCTCATGCCTTACGGCGCTTCACTTTCGTTCGCCACGGCTACGCGCCTATGATTTCCACCAGACACCCTTCCCTGGCCTCGTCCCGACCTTGCAACTCACGTCCAATCTGAACGCCGTGGCGCACCCGTCAGGAGCTTGGATTGTGGCCTCCGGATTCCGTCCGCCCCGGTTCTGAACCTCACCAGAGGGCGATTGCCCTCTGGACACCCGTTTTCGTCAGCTATTTTGTGCTTGTTTTTCAACTTGTTGCTTGTTCTCTGTGCAACTCGTTGCGCCTCTCGTGGGACCACCTCCGTTTTGTCTTCATGTTCGTTCAGTGGATGCCCCCCGGCCATTTGCGCCTCCGGGAATGCTTCGCTACTTTGGTAAGGATCTCTCCCCGAGCCAAGGAGGCGTCATGGCTACTTCTCCCACCATCATGGACTCCCCCGCTGAAGCCACCCGTCGGCCCGCCGACGGTTTCAGGGTCCACGCATCTCCGGAAGAGTCCACGCGACACCAAGATGCCACCCGCGGTTTCCGGAATACCGGCGAAGATCCTCCCGCGGACTTCCCAACGCGCCAGCGACCCGCCCCTACGAAGGAAGACCTCTTCGCACAAAAGATCATCCGCGAGCTGGAAGAGATCGAGCTCGTCTTCGACGATGGGATCCCCATGGAATCTCCCTGGCACCGCTTCCAGATGAACCTTCTCATCGAGCTCACACACTGCCACCTTTCCCCTCGCGAAGACTTCTACGTCGGCGGGAACAATTTCATCTACTTCAGTCTCCAGCAGGTGAGGAACAAGGACTACCGTGGCCCCGACTACTTCATGGTCCTGGCCGTAGATGGCGCCAAGGAGAGGGACGGCTGGGTCGTCTGGGAAGAGGGCGGTCGCTATCCCGATCTCATTCTAGAGCTTCTTTCACCTTCCACACGCCAACGGGATCTGGTCACCAAGAAGCGCCTTTACCAAGACGTCTTCCGCACGCCAGAATACCTCTGTTACGGTCGCGAAGGAGCGGAGCTCATGGGATGGCGCCTCACCAACAGCGGCTACCGCCCCCTGAAAGCCAACCCCGATGGCCGCCTCTGGAGCGAGGCGCTGGGGGCTTTCCTGGGGCCTCACCACGAAAAGCGCTGGGGAATTGAAGCCCCGTGGCTGCGTCTCTACGACTCCCGCGGACACCTCATCCCCACCGACGCCGAAGCCGAAAAAGAACGCGCCGAAGCCGAAAAAGAACGCGCCGAAGCCGAAAAAGAACGCGCCGAAGCCGAAAAAGAACGCGCCGAAGCCGAAAAAGAACGCGCCGAAGCCGAAAAA
>JAJRTK010000267.1 GCA_024278345.1 bacterium
CCACCGTGAGAAGACCATCGGTTAAATTGCCTGTCACGTCACCAAATGTGGAATCGCTGAGGGAAGTCCCCAAGGCGTCGAACGCCAGGCTAGTGGAGGCACCCGCGGAGCCGATGACATCGAATACAAGGTTGACCAGCGTGCCATTGCCTCTGACAAGCATGGGATTGTTGGCATCGAGCGTGACGATGACAAGGCCTGGCGTGGCCAGATCCGCGGTGAGGTTATAGTTTTGACTAAGGATCGTCGAGCCCACTCCCACCGCGGTCAAGACGTTGGGATCGTAGATGACCTCGATGCTGCTCAGCCCTAGACTGAAGGAGGAGAGGTTCTTCGTTCCTACGGGTATGGCAAGGTTCGTCACACCCGGAGCAACCTGAAGATCGGGCATGGCTAGATCGAGTTGGTCGATGGCGGCGGAAGACTCCACGGATGCGAGACTCTCACCTCCGACCCCCGTGGTGGTGACGACGTAGTAGTAGGTTTGTTCCGCGGACAGGGTCAGATCGCGGTCCACGAAGGTCGTGCCCCCGACGGGCGTGGTGCCGTTGATGGGCGACCCGGCATAGGTGCCGGAAACGGTGGATCGATAGATATGGTATCCCTCCGCGCCAACGGAGATGCTAGGGGACCATTGGAGGATGATCTCATCGACGCCGGAAAGTGCATGGAGGGAGAGCGGCGGAGCTGGTGGCGGAATGGGAGTTGGTGTCGCGGTGGGAGTGTCCGTGGGCCGTGGCGTCCACGTCGCGGTCGATGTGGGGGTCGGGGTTGGCGGAGGACAACTGACCATGGAAATATCGTCGATCATGAAATGGAGCACCGCAGCTGGCTGGAAGGAGGCATCCAGCATCAAGGTGTGGAAGCCGTCGTCGGCATAGCTCGACAGATCAAGCTCCACCAGCGTGTAGGAAGGAAAACTCCCGGCGCCATCCTGGTTCCAGGAAGCAATGGCATTACCATCGACTCTCACATTGAGTTGGCCCACTCCTCCGTTGTTCAGGACCTGCATCCAAAAAAACAGCTTCGCTGTTCCCGTGGGAATGAGCATGGTCTGCTGAAGAGAAGCCGATTCCGACAACGATTGGTGTCCCCCGAACCATGCCCAAAAATTGCCCGTATGGGGGCCACTAGCGCCATTGGTATTACAGTTGGAGTCGCGATTGTCGCACAAGGGAGTTCCAAAGTTCGACGAGGCTTCAGTCCAAGAGGAGTTGGGGATTCCGGATTCGAAACCGCCATCATTCACTCCATCGGTACAGCCCCCCGGAATGATGGGCGTCGAAGTGGGGACCGGCGTCGAAGTCGGCCCCGTTGTCGGCGTGGGCGTCGGTGTTCCCGCGCTGGTCAGAGCCGCCAAAGCCGCACCCGCCTGGATAATTCCCGGACCACACGTGGAGGGAGTGCAACTGGAGTCGGCAAAGGATCTCACCGTACTCTGGAGCGCCGACAAAACCTCCGACCGGCTGATGGAAGGGTTCACAGCAAACATCAAGGAAACGATACCTGCCACGTGGGGTGCCGCCATGCTGGTGCCTTGATAGAATTTATAGTTCTGCACGCCGGGGGACTGGCTTCCGTTGTTCAATGTCGAGAGTACGCCGTTGGAGTCGTTGGCAAAGCCCTGGGCGCCGCCAGGAGCCGCGATATCAACGACGCTACCGTAGTTGCTGTAGTAGGCGCGGCGACCGTTGCGATCCGTGGCAGCCACGTCGATGACGCCGTTACAATTGCCAGGATTGAAGTCATTGGCATTGGAGTTGGAATTGCCCGCCGCCACCACTAAAATAGCTCCGGCGCTATTGATTTCATCGACTGCCGCCTGGCTTGCGGAATCACAGGGGCCGCCGCCTCCCAAGCTCATGTTGATGACGTTTGCCGGGTTCGAGTTCGACGGAGTTCCCGGGACGCTCAATCCCACTGCCCACCGCATGGCATCGACGATATCCGAATTGTAGCCTCCACATTTTCCCAAGACTCGAAGAGGCAGGATCTTCGCCATCCAGTTGATCCCAGCCACGCCGGTGGAATTATCCGTGTTGGCACCAATGGTTCCCGCCACGTGAGTGCCATGCCAAGAGCTATCTCCCACGGGACAGCCGGCAAAAAAGCCGCTGGACGATTCAGCCACGGTAATCCAGTCTCCGGGATCGCTGGGGTCATTGTCGCGGCCATTGCCATCGTTGGCGATTTGCGGGTCGGTGACAAAATCGTATCCTTGGACCGTACGACCGTTGAACTCGCTATGATTCGTAATACCGGTGTCGATCACCGCGACGACCGTGCTGCTGGAACCGGTGGTCAGGTCCCAAGCCGCTGGAAGTTGCGCCCCCCAAATCTCGTGGTAGTGCCACTGCTCGTTGTACCGGGCGTCGTTCGGGGCCAGCATCGGCCATTTAATGGCATCCGGCACCGCATATTCCACTTCGTCCAGCATGGCAAGACGGGTGGCGATCTCCTGCACTTCGGAAAGGGGCAACCGCTTGGTCAGCCGCAGAACATCCGAATAGCCAGACATCCTTCGCAGGTAGCTAAGCTCGGCTCCACCAGCCCGGCTCAACCGCAAGAGTTCGGCGTTACGGGCGGAAACAGGCCCTCGATCAAGGCGGCGCGTACGATCCCGGTACTTGAGGATAATTCCATCGGTCGTTCCCCGAAAACTCTCCTTGCCGGAGGCCCAAGACGCCTTGCCTCCTCCCACCAATCCAGGAACCCGCTCCCGCGGAAATGCTTCCTCCTCGGACTCCACGGCCTGCCGCTCCAATTCAGAGCTCCAGGGAAGAGACCCTCGATAAAGGAGCGAGGAATTGCCTGCCCCGACAACCACTTCTAGGGGCTCCGCCCCCAGAGCCGGAGCCGCTGCCCCTGCCAACGCCTGGAGAAAAAAAGCGCACACAGGCATCCGCCAAGTTTTTTGAGCCAAGGAGTCCATTTTCATTTCTTGCTCCGTTTCTTTCATCGCCTAGGTCATTTGGGTTGGGCCGTCCGCGATCCAACGGAAACAGTTTAGCCTCTAAACTCTTGGGCGTCTATCCCGGATAGCCCAAGACAGCTAAGACACCCGCCGGATCCGCCATGAGATTTCCGGAACTAGGAGGACGACGGGCTGGGAGGCGAACCCCATCTGTAAAAGAACAAGCAAACGACAAGGAAAAAGAGGTCCCGGAGCAAGAGCGCCATCCCCACTTCCGACGTACGGCCGGAAAAGCAGCCACAATCAATCCTGAGCTCCCACCAAAGCGCCCACGAAATGGCACCGATGAACATCCCGTAAAGAAGGGCGCTGACAAGGAGTGCGGGGCGCCACCACAATCCGGCGAGCAGACAAAGGCCGACGACGGCCTCCAACGCAGGCAATGCGTAGCCAAAGGGCTTCAAGAGAATTTCCGGCAAAAGCTCATACTTTCCCGTGAGCTCCGTGAACGCTCCCGGATCCCATAGCTTGCCCCAGGCCGCGTAAAGAAAGACCACCGCTACAAGCCCACCCCAAAAATAGCTCACCAGCCGGCGACCCACCAGCGCTTTGGCGCGAGGCTGGACGCCCAGCCCCGGCTTCAGGCGGCCAACCAGCCAGATCCCACCCAAAAGAGAAAGCAAAGCCAGCCAAATGCCCGCCTCCCAGCTCAGGCCGGTGGAGCTTGTCTTGGGAAGTGGCGCCTTTTGCCGGACCTTGGAGTACTCTTCCCATCCGCCGGCATAGATCGTGAACCCTTCATAGCCGAGAGTCTGGATCAATTGCCCCAGCCGCTCGGCCATATCGCAATGTGGCCCATTGCAATAGAGGATGAGCGGTTGCAGCTCGTCGGCATAGCCCAACAGGAGGTCGATGGTATTTTCAAACTCATCGACGGGCAGATTGATGGAGCCTGGAATGTGCCCCGCCAGGTAGGCTTTCTCGTCGCGGGCGTCGATGAGAACAGCCTCCCCAGCGGCGACGCGGGCTTCGGTTTCTTGGAGAGTCACCGTTTGGGAGGTAGGGGCTTCCGGCGTAGACTCCAAAGGATGGGGCGCCGTCCAGCGGGCCAAAGCGACAAGCGTGGCCAGAGCCAGGATCCAAAAGATTCCTCGAAGTTCCGCAGCCATATTACCATTCCTTCCAGCCAGCGGTGGTCATCGGTGGTGCCTGTTACGCTTCCTGGGCACGAGTTCCGGTGAGCGGCGCTAAAAAGATCGGAGATCCGTTGAACACACCCAGCCTGGGAGGTCCTCCGGAACCACGGTGCAGCCGCGGTAGATTCGTGATGAGTGTTCCGGGCTCAGCCCGCGGTGAGAAGAGGCGGTTTTTTGTGGCGCCAAGGCCTTGCCTCTTCGAGCTGGGCCGCCAACCGAAGCAGCGTGGCTTCGTCCCCAAACCTTCCGACCCACTGCGTTCCGATGGGCAAGCCTTCGCCATTCCAGTGGAGAGGAAGCG
>JAJRTK010000268.1 GCA_024278345.1 bacterium
GGACGGGGGATGGAATCCCCGGACGACCGCCAAGCGACAGCGAGGCGTTGCCCGGACGCTTTCGATTCCACAGTCCCGGGAATGTCCCGCCTTGCGTGGATACCCGTCCGGTGGTTTTTGGGGCACCGGTCATCGTTTTGGCCACCCTTCCAAAAAACGCACGGCGTACAAAAATGTGGGTGGGGAACGGTCGAACCGTCCACCGGACGCTTCCTCTTTTCCGTTCCCTCCCGTTGCTTCCCAATTGCAACGGGGCCGCGGCGTGCTCCCTGGCGAGGTCCTGAACCGGAGCGTAGCGGAGAACATGGCCGCAGGCCATCACCAGCGCTCCTGGCGGAGGTCCGGTGCCGCCTCCGCCGGGTTCCAGGGCTGGACGCCCTGGCGCGGTGCCCGAATTTCACTGGGTGGCCGAGGCCGTTTTTTGGCTGTTCTGGTGGCGATTTTTCTTCTGTCTTGTCGGCCAGGGCCTCCGCCGGGGAATCCGGGAGGTGGAGAAGCGGTTTCGGGTGGTGGTTTTTTCACGGATATCACGGAAGTGTCCGGTATTCGTTTCAGTCATTCCCACGGCGGTGGTGCGCGTCTTTCCAACATTTTGGAGAGCTCGGGCGGCGGGGTCTCTTTTTGCGATCTCGATGACGATGGGCGCCTCGATTTGTTTCTGGTGAGCGGCACCCGTTTAGATGGGGACGGAAACTTATTGGGAGCCCCTGATTCTCCCAGGAATGCCTATTATCACCAGGAGACCGACGGGCGGTTTGTGGAGATGACCCGCGCGGCGGGGCTGGAACAGGACGGTTACGGGATGGGCGCGTTTTGCGCCGACTACGACAACGACGGGGACACAGACCTGTTGGTGACTCGTTATGGGCCGGATTCGCTGTTCCGCAATGATGGGAACGGGCAGTTTACGGATGTGGGGAAAGAGGCGGGAATCGCCGATGCCAGATGGAGCGCCAGTGCGGCTTTTGGGGATATCGATGGTGACGGGGATCTTGACCTCTACGTCTCTCATTATTTGCGGTTCCGGCCCAACATGGTAGGCGTCCATTCCAGCGCCCTGTCCAAGCGGGAAGGGTTTCGCTTCTTTCCGGGGCCTCGGGACTACGAAGGGGTAACCGACAGTCTCTATCGAAACATGGGAAACGGTCGTTTCGAGGAGATCACGGAGGAAGCGGGGCTGCTTTCTGGTGGCAAGGGGATGGGTGTGGCTTTTTCCGATTTCGATGGCGATGGCGACCTCGACATCTACGTTGCCAACGACAAGACGGCGAATTTTCTTTACTGGAATGACGGCAAGGGGCAGTTTACCGAGGGCGCTTTCCTGGCTGGAGTCGCAGTGAGCGAAGATGGCGAGGAATCGGCCGGGATGGGCCTGGCCCTGGGGGACTATGATGGCGATGAAGACGAGGATCTCTTCGTCACCAACATGGTGCTGGAGTACAACGCTTTTTACCGGAACGAAGGAGATCAGACGTTCCAGGACCTCACTCCGGCGACGGGCTTGGCGGAGGACAGCTATCGCTTTGTGGGTTTCGGGACCGGCTTCCTGGACTACGACAACGACGGTCTGCTGGATCTGCTGGTCTTGAACGGCCATGTCGTGGACTACATTGAAGGCTATTCCACCAGCATGAGCTTCCAGCAAGAGCCGTTCCTTTATCGTAATGACGGAGTCGGCCATTTCGTGGATGTGTCCAAGAGGGCCGGCTTGTTTTTTCGCCACCGCTATGTGGGGCGAGGGCTGGCTTTTGGAGACGTGGACAACGACGGAGATATCGATCTGCTGGTGGGGACGAATCACGGGCAGGCCTATTTGCTCCGAAACGACGTAGGGAATGCATCGAGCTGGATTGATGTCAAGGCTCGGGGAACAGATTGTAACCGCGATGGGATCGGAGCTTTGGTGAGCGTCGTCGATGGGACCTTGAAACAGGTGGCCATGGTTCGCGCCCAGTACAGCTATCTGGCGAACAACGATCCTCGGGTCCATTTCGGTCTTGGCGCCCGCACCATGGTCGATGCAGTGGAGATCCGGTGGCCCTGTGGGAAGGTCGAGAGGATAGAAAAAGTTCCTGCCCGGAGACATCTTCTGGCGGAGGAGGGCCGGGGAATTCGTGTTTTTGGCCGTTGATCCCCGACGCGCTTCTTTCGTTTGACCTCGGGCTGGCAAAACGCGGCATTCTGTGGTGCTCCGGGTTCCAGGCTGGCGCTGTGCCTGGATTTCACTGGGTGGCAGGTGCCGAGCTGCAGCGAGAGCCGTCGGAGGCACCACCGATGAACGAGATTCATTGCGCCTTTTCCACCGGTCGGCTTTCGGCTGATGAAGTCTCCCGGGCGCTTTCTAGCTCGTGGATGCGCGCCAGAAGGTGTTCTCTTTCTTCTTCCGCGGCCTTGACCTTTTTCTCGGCGGCGTCAGCCCGTTCTTTTTCGGCGTCAGCCCGTTCCTTTTCGCCTTCAGCCCGTTCCTTTTCGGATTCAGCCCGTTCCTTTTCGGATTCAGCCCGTTCCTTTTCGGCGTCGGCCCGTTCCTTTTCGGCGTCGGCCCGTTCCTTTTCGCCTTCAGCCCGTTCCTTTTCAGCTTCGGCGTAGGTGAGGATGATATTTCCGTTGGCGTCGTAGAGATGAAGCCAGTGGGCTTCAATACCCCAGCGCTTTTCGTGGTGAGGCCCCACAAAGGCATTCAGCGCCTTACTCCAAAGGCGGCCTTCGGGGCTGGCATCGATGGATCTGTAATTACCGTTGCTGAGGCGCCAACCCTTGAGCTCCGCGCCTTCGCGGCCGTAACAGAAGTATTCAGGTGTGCGGAAGACTTCAGCGTAGAGGCGCTTTTTGGTGACCAGGTCCTCGGTGCGCGTGGAGGGGGAAAGAAGCTCGATGATGAGGTCGGGATAGCGTCCTCCCTCTTCCCAAACGACCCAGCCGTCTCTGTCCCTGGTGCCATCGACGCCAAGAACCAGGAAATAGTCAGGGCCTCGGTAGTCCCTGTTCCTGGCCTGGGTGAGGCTGAAGTAGATGAACATGTTGCCGCCGACGTAGAAGTGGGTCCCGGGAGAGAGATGGCGGTGAGTGAGCTCGATGAGGAGGTTCATCTGGAAGCGGTGCCAGGGGGATTCCATGGGGACTCCATCGTCGAAGACGAGCTCGAGGTCTTCCAGCTCGCGGATGAGCTTTTGAGCAAAGATATCTTCTTTTGTCAGCGCACGTTGTACGGGGGATGGAGTTTCCGCGAGAGGGTTTTCGCTCATGTCGTGGGGAGCAACGGTGGCATCTTGGGGCCGGGGCGTCTGTTCCGGGGTCGCGGTGGAGCCGGAATCGCAGGGTGGCTGGTCCGCGACATCGGTGCCGGGAGGTTCCATCGTGGTGGCGGAAGTAGGCATGACGTCTCCTTGGGTTTGGAATAGAGACTATCACAAGAGTAGCCAGCCTCTGGAGGCGGCGCAAATGGCGTCAGACAGACTTCTAGAGATCCATGATCTTCGTCAAGATCTCCCGCATTACCTCCGACGTTCCTCCGCCGATGGAAAGGAGGCGCATGTCCCTCCAAGCTCTGGCGATGTCGTATTCCTCCATGTAGCCCCAGCCCCCGTGGAACTGGAGGCAGCGGTCCACGACCTTTTGACCCACCTCGGCGGCGAAGAGCTTGGCCATGGAGATCTCCTTCACGCAAGGCACTCCCCGGTTGAAAAGGTCACAGGCGTGGTACGTCAGGCGCCGCGCGGCCTCGACTTCCGTCAAATAGTCCACAAACTGGTGGCGCCAGACCTGGTACTTCAGGATGGGCCGCCCGAACGCCTTCCGTTGCCGGCCATACTCCACGGACATGTCGATGGCCCTCTGCGCTCCCGCCACCCCCGCGATGGCCGCGATGAGGCGCTCCCCCTGGAAGTTCTGCATCAGGTAGTAGAAGCCCATGCCCTCCTCGCCCAAGAGGTAGCGGGCCGGAACCCGGCAGTCGGAAAAGTTCAGCTCCGCCGTGTCCGAGCTGAGGTTCCCCAGTTTCTTAAGCTTGCGGCCCACCGAGTAGCCCTTGGTGTCCGTGGGGAAGAGGAGGATGCTGATCCCGCCGTGCCCGGCCTCGGGGTCCGTCTTGCAGATGAGGGTGATGAAGTCGGCCCGAGTCCCGTTGGTGATGAAGGTCTTTGTTCCGTTGACCACGTATTCGTCGCCC
>JAJRTK010000269.1 GCA_024278345.1 bacterium
GCATCCGAACAAGGAACCACGGATCAGCGGCACCACCTGGAGCCATCGTTTCTGCCGGCATTTTTTCAAGTCGTGGAGGGTGGTATCGCGCAGGTCGCCTGCCGGAGTACGTCTTATGCCTACGGGGGCCCTCGTCTTCTCCCTGTTGGCGGCGCCCCAGACTGCTTCGGGCCGTTCTTGGAAAGTTTGGTCCGGGTGTGCCGCAGTCCGGCGCACACACTGCATCCAGCCGAGGTAAAAATGAATACTGGACCCCAACAGGACTTCCTCCACCCCACGGAGGAGCACCTGCTCTTGCGAGAGATGGTGGCAAAGTTCACGCGCGATGAGATCGAACCCCAAGCTGATAAGCACGATCAGTTGGGAATGCTGAACGTGGAGCTGTTGCGAAAAACAGGAGAGCTCGGATTGTTGGGGATCACCGTGCCGGAAGAAGCCGGCGGTGGAGGCATGGATGCCGTCGGCGCCGTCATTGCTCACCACGAGATGGCGAAGTCCGATCCGGGCTTCACTCTTGCCTATCTGGCCCATGCAATCCTCTTCGTCAACAACTTCTACTGGGCCTCGAACGTGGAACAACGGGAGCGCTACCTGGAAAAGGTCATCTCCGGGGAGTGGATTGGGGCGATGGGGATGACTGAGCCATCTGCGGGAACCGATGTGTTGGGAATGAAGACCACGGCGAAAAAAGTGGGAAACGACTATATTCTCAACGGGGAGAAGTCCTTCATTACCAATGGGATTGAGGCCGACCTATTCATCATCTACGCGAAAGTAAACGGTCGTGTCACAACCTTTGCGGTGGAACGATCATGCCCGGGCTTCTCTTCAGGAGCTAAGATCGCCAAGATGGGAATGCGGGCCAGCACAATGTGTGAACTCCGGATGGAAGAGTGCCGAGTTCCCGCTGCCAACTTGTTGGGGGCCGAAGGGGGCGGCATCAAAAACATGATGCGAAACCTTGAGCTGGAGCGTTTGACGCTAGCTGCAATGAGCCTTGGGATTGCTGATCGCTGCCTGGAAATCATGATCGACTACTCTCAGGACCGTGAAGCCTTTGGTCGACCGATCCATGAGTTTGGGCAAATCCAGCGCTACATCGCGGAATCGTATGCAAAAACCGAAGCGGCGCGGGCCCTTATCTATACTGTAGCCCAGGCCGTGGGACCGCGAACCAGGAACCGAATCGGGTCGGATGCGGCCAAGTTGTTTGCCGCCCCGGTGGGCAAAGAGGTGGCGGACAACGCGGTACAGGTTTTGGGCGGTTGGGGATACTGCCAGGAGTACAAAGTCGAGCGTTTCCTTCGGGATGCCAAGCTACTGGAGATCGGCGGTGGAACCTTGGAATCGCACCACAAAAACATGACCCGCGATCTTGTGAGGCAAGCCCAATAAGTTTCCGTGGCAGGTGCTCAGTCTATGTACCCCAGGGAACGAAGCTGCCGTTCCGTCTCCTCATCAGGCTTCCGCTCTTCGCTCCTAAGGATGGTGGCGCCAGCCCTGAGATTCTTGAAGTGGCGGAGCCGTGTTTGCTGCCGAAGCCACCCCGCCAGGTAGGGGCGGGCGGCGGCGAGGTCCTGGGTTTCGCCGGGATCGCTCAGGATATCGTAAAGTTCCACGCGATTTTGGAAAAGATGGATCTTGAACCGTTTCCCCACAAGGACAGCCGTAACCTGACGACCTTGGGCCCGGGAGTAGGTGAAGATCTGCTCCCAGGTCTTTTCTTCGCGAACTTTGCGGAGCAAGGGTTCCAGAGACCGTCCCTGCCGTGCCGCGGCTCTGGGATCACTGGCTCCCGCCAATCCGACGATGGTGGGCAACAGATCGATGGTGGACACCACGTCCGTCAAGAGGGCCGGAGGCGCTCCCAACTTTGCGGGCAGCCGGATCAACAGCGGAATTCGGATTTCCTCTTCGTAAAGGGTCAAACCGTGGAGGATGTTCCCATGCTCGTAAAAGGCTTCGCCGTGATCGGCCATGACAATGATCAAAGCCCCATCGAGCCGACCTTGCCGGGCCACTTCACCCAAGATCTCCCCCAGAAGGGCATCTCCGTAGAGAAGGTTTTCGTCATAAAGGTCTCGAAGGACGGAAACCTCGGCCAGCGTCGGTTTGTATCGGCCTTTCCGGATTGCCATCAGGTTGTCGTTGGTTCCTGCTTCAGAATCCGCTGCGGCTCCAGAATGAATTCCTTGAAAGGGCATGGGGGGGTGGTAGGGATGGTGTGGCGGGAAGAGATGGACATAAAAGAAGTTTCGGGTGCTACCCTCAAGGCGTTCCCGAATACTGGCCATCGTCCGATCATGGCGGCCGCCGGCGAAAAGCTCAAAACCTTGGGCGAACCCGAACGGCCTGGTGGCGTTGGGGCAACCGATGTACGCAGCCGTGGAGTACCCGGCCTTGGCCAGGATCTCGGCCAAGGTTAGCGCCTCTTCAGAGAGCCGGCTTTCGGTGGCCCGAACACCGTGAGTTTCTGGCTCAAGGCTTGTCATGAGACTTGCCGTGGACGCCACCGTGTACGGCGCTGAAGCTCGGGCATACTGGAAAACTATGGCCCCCTTGGCAAGTCCATCGATCCAGGGCGAGGTCTTCCTTGGATTCCCCGCAAACCCGAACCGATCCGCTCGGGCGGCATCCAGAACAAAAAGAAAGATGTCTTTGGGCGCCCTGGAGTGGCCCCGACCCATGGAGCCTTCACGGGAAGTGGGCTTTGTCTCCACCGCCCCGCCAGCGGGTTCACCATCGACAAGAAGCTGAGCCTCGATTCTGGGAACTTCCCAGCGCAGGCGGCCCGTAACTCCATCTTCCGGCGAGAGTGCCAGCAAGCTAACCCTCCAAGGCCCTTTCCCCGGGAGTTTCAGAGATCGGTGAACAACGCCGTCCGCAGGTGACAGCGGGAGTTCAAGCCGAGCCTGAAAGGGTGAATCGCCGCCTTCGATGACAATCCTGGCCAAGACTCCCCCACCCGTGGCGGAGACGCCAAAACGCAACAATGGATCGGAAAAATCGTCTTGGACGGAGGCGTACCAGATCCACTCGTTGCCCACGGGCTGGACCAAGAAGTCACGACGGGCCTCGACCGGCGGCTGCGCCAGGGCCGTTGGGGCGGAGATGGGGCGAAGCTCCAACCAGTCGATTTCCAGTTTGGCCGTTGGCTCAACGTCGCGGAAGACGAACCTTTGGCCACCAGGTTTGACAGCGGAAGCCGAAAGCAGGCCCTGAACTTCCGTCCAATGGGACGCTGGCGGAAGATCGACAATGCCCTGGCCCGCCAGATGGAGAGTGGCACTGGTCCGGCTGCCGCGAAGGCGGTAGCGCAAGGCGATTCTCCAGAAGATCCGGCGAAAGAGCCATACCGTGATGCTTGCCTCCTCCCCCATCACACTCCGAAATCGAAACCTGCGGTCATGCCAAAAACGCGCCGGCGAAAAACCATGAAGACGGGCCGCGGCCTCGCTTGTGGCACCAAGATCGATTCTTGGTACCTCGGAATGGGTGACAATGGCCGGATAGGCTTCCGCGAGGTCCAGGACGACCACCGGTTTGGGATTGGAGCAGGTGGAGAGGCAGAGAAATAAGAAAACGACACGTGCACGAGCAAGGCCAGGCCAACTTCTAGAAACCGGGGGAGAGAGGGCGATTCGGATGGGAGAGTGCATTCGCGACACTCACTTCAGCAATACCATCGGCGCTTGTTTTTCGGTCGTGAGGCACCATGCGGGCATCGAGACTGAGTAAAGGGCGGTGAAGGGCGAGTGGCGGCGGACGGACTGCCGCCGACACGAACGGAACTCAACGCAAATGAAAATAAAGGGTTTTGTAGTCACTCTGCCCTCAGTGCGCCCCGCTATCTGGCTTTCGCATCATTCAACCTCGGAGCTGCTTCATCAACTTCTCGACGGCCTTCCGGGTCTCCGGAGTGGTCTTGATTCTGCGAGCGATCTCTTGGCAGGCGTAGACGACTGTAGAATGGTCCTTCCCTCCAAAAACTTCGCCCACCTCCTTGAAAGAGAGCTGAGTCAGATCGCGACAAATGTACATGGCGATCTGTCTTGGATAAACAATTTGTCGAGTCCTTTTTTTGGACCGCATGGCAGAGACTGATATGTCAAAATGGCTCGCCACGGTTTTTTGGATCGTGGGGGCATCGATGGAGCGAGCGGGGGCACCCATGAGCTGGCCGAGAGTTTCTTCAGCCAGGCCAATGTCGATTTCCTTTCCCGTGAGGGAGGAGTAGGCCAGCAAGCGAAGAAGGCACCCCTCCAGTTCACGGACATTGGATCGGACGCGTTCTGCGATGAAGCAAGCTACATTGTTGGCAAGGATAATTCCCTCGAGCTCGGCCTTTTTTTGCAGGATCGCGATTTTTGTTTCCAGATCTGGTGGCTGAATATCGACGATGAGCCCCCATTTAAACCTGGATCGCAGTCTTTCTTCCAGCTTTTCTATCTCCGAGGGAAGGCGGTCCGAGGAGATGACGATTTGCTTGTGAGAATCGTAGAGCGCGTTGAAAGTATGGAAAAACTCCTCCTGCGTCCGCTCTTTTCCGCCAAGGAACTGAATGTCATCGATGAGCAAAACATCGACATTGCGGTAGTTGTCGCGAAACTCACTCATCTTGTCGAACCGGATAGCGGTGATCATGTCGGTCATGAACGACTCGGCCGTGAGGTAGAGAACCGAACAGGCAGAGGTCGGATCTCCCGTGATGTAGTGGCCGATGGCCTGCATCAGATGAGTTTTCCCGAGACCTACATCGCCATAGATGAACATGGGGTTGTAGGCTGTCGCGGGAAGTTCGGCCACGGCCAAGGCACCGGCATGAGCGAATTGGTTTGATGCCCCAATGACAAAGGACTCAAAAGTGTACTTTCGATTCAGCTTGGGCCTCGACCTCGATGTGCCATTCCGCCTAGCCTGGATCGGGGCGGGCTTTCGGCTCCCTGTGGCGCTCTCGACAATGATCTTGAA
>JAJRTK010000270.1 GCA_024278345.1 bacterium
CGGAGGCTCCGCCTCCGGACCTCCGCTGGGAGCGCCGCTCCCAGACCCACGCCAGGGAGCCAGCTCCCTGGACCCACATCTTTGTGCGCTGCGCGCTTTTTTCGGGTGGCCGGTACCATGACCGAGGCCGTACCGGCCACGGTTCAGATTTCAGGCCATCCACGCAAGGCGGGACACTTCAAGGATTGTGGAAAATCCAATCGTCTGGGCAACGCCTCGCTCCGCTTGGCGGTCGTCCGGGGACTCCGTCCCCCGCCCCCTGGCAGGGCTTTGCCCCGCACCCACCAGGGAGCCAGCTCCCTGGACCCACATTTTTGTACGGTGGGCCTCGCTTATGCTCGGCGTCTCGCTTCGCTCGGCCCCGAGTTTTCCTTTTTTTCTGTTCTGTCCCGGCTTAAGTGGATACCCGAAAAAGGCGAGCAGCGGCGGACGGATTGCCGCCGATGTGAGCGGAAAGCAACCCAAAAGAGAACTTGCCTTGTGGCGCTGGAGACCGGCTTCGAGAAATGAGAGGGCCGAGGAAGCTCACCGACAACTGTTGTGTTTCCCTGGTGGCGTGATACACCATGAGAGGCCGAATTGGAAAATGGGCGGTCGCGACTTGTGTCGGTCACGGCCGGAACAGAGGTGAAACGGCTCATGGACATGCCCACCAGAGCGACGGTCGGGGGCACCACTCGTTTCCGCGCGAGGATCGGGCCTTCGGCCGGGGATGGCTTCTACCGCCAATGGGGTGGACTGACGCTTTCGGTGCTGGGAATTGGGACCTATCTTGGAGAAACGAACACTTACACCGACGACTTGGTTCACGATGCGGTAGTGGAAGCTGTTCGTCTTGGCGCAAACGTGATTGACACGGCCATCAACTATCGGTATCAGCGGTCGGAGCGTGCTATTGGGCGAGCGCTCCACACGCTTTACCAAGGAGATCGGGTGGAGCGGGACGAGCTTTTCATCTCGACGAAGGGCGGATTTGTTCCCTTTGATCGTCTGGCGCCGGTGAACCCCGTGCGCCATTTGCAGGAAAAGTTCCTTTCCACCGGGATCCTTCCGCTGGAAGAGCTTGTGGGCGGTTGCCATTCTCTCCACCCGCGTTTCCTTTGTGCTCTGCTGGATCGGTCGTTGGAAAATCTGAGGCTTGGCGCCGTGGACCTCTATTACCTGCACAACCCGGAGACGCAGCTCATGACGGTGGACAAGCCGGAGTTCGAGCGGCGGATGCGCCGGGCGTTCCAATGGCTTGAGTCCGAGGTTTTGGAGGGCAGAATTGCCTGTTACGGCACGGCGACATGGATCGGTTACCGGAAAAGGCGGGGGGCGAAGGAGCTTTTGTCCCTTGCCGCACTGGTGAGGCTTGCACGGGAGGTGGCGGGATCGGAGCACCATTTTCGGGCGATCCAGCTTCCATTGAGCTTGATGATGCCAGAAGCCGTGACACTGCCAAACCAGATTGTGGATGACGAGGTCGTGACGATCCTGGAGGCGGCGGAAAGGCTGGGCGTTGGGGTTTTCGTCAGCGGCCCGCTGGCGCAGGGTTTGTTGGTGGAGGGGCTTCCTGGCACGATGCGACGGAAGTTGCCCGACTTCCCAAGTGACGCCCAACGATCGCTCTACGCCGTGACGAACGTCCCTGGTGTCACGAGCGTGCTGGTGGGGATGAAGAAACCGAAGCACGTGAAGGAGAATCTTGAGCTCCGTTCCAGGCCCCGAGGGGATTGGGCTCTCCTCCAAGACTCTTTCTGGTAAAGGGGAGCGGAGAACCCTTGAAAGGGGAATGGAGAACCCTTGGCGTCATCAAACGCGGAACTCTCGGCTGGTTGAAGGACATGTTAAAAGTTGCTCGAAGGAGGCTCTTGAGAATGCGAAAGAGGAAAGAAACTTCGTTCTGTTTTACCACGCTGATTGGCTCCTTCGCCCTGTTGGCCGCGGGCTTCTTGGCGCCGGCTTCCGGCGGATACGCCGGCCGGGCCGATGCGCCGCCGAAGCCGGACAAGGGCGAGTACAAGTGGGAAAGCCCCAAGAAGGGCTGGACGCCGCCAACGAGAAAGGAGCTAGAGGGCTGGAAATGGGCCGATGGACCCATCGTCACGGGCCACGAGCTCGGGGCCAAACGGTTTGCCGGCAAGAAACCGCCCCTGACGGTGGACCAAGCGCTAGAGCTGAAGAACGACAGCCGAGCCGCCAACGAAAGAATCCTGGCAACACTGGGAATGCCACCAGCTAGCGCCGAACAGGTGGACTGGGACGCCACCTTCAACCGCATCTCCCCCGGGGCTCCATCGACCCTCAACCCGCTCCTGCAAAGCTCCATGTACGAGATGGACATCCTTGACCTGTTGTCCAGCAATCCGTTTCTCTTCGACTGGGACTTCAAGGCTTACGGCAATGGCGAGTTCATCGTTTCCTGGCGCCGAAACCCCATGGCGGAAATGGTTCTGCTCCGCGATGATCTCTACTGGGAAGATGGAACGCCCCTCACGGCCTACGACATTGAGTTCAGCTACCACGCCATTATGGACGACCGGATCTCGATTCCATCGGTTCGATCCGGTACTGACGAACTCAAATGGGTCAAGGCTTACGACGCTCAGACCCTGGTTTTCTTCCACAAGGAACCGCTGGTCACCAACGTCTGGAACTGCCTTTTCCCCATCATTCCCAAGCACATTTATTCTTCGGGCCTCACGGCGGATCCCACCATGCGCGCCTCGGAGTGGAATGTCTACTGGAACCTCCACCCCCTCTCCAGTGGCCCCTATGCCTTGACAAAACATGAAACAAAGCAATACCTCATCCTGGAACGGCGGGAAAACTGGTATGTGAAGGATGGCAAGCAGACCCGGGCGAAACCCTACATCAAGCGTCTTCGATTCCGGATCATCGAGGACACCAATTCGGCGCTCCTGGCTTTCAAGAAGGGGGATCTGGACGAAATGCGCCTTCTGACCCGCCAGTGGGTCAAGGAGACCGATGATGCCAAGTTCAAGGCGCATGGCATCAAGGTCAATGGTGTCAACTGGGGATACTCTTACATCGGCTGGAACCAGCGCCCCATCCCCGACGCACCCTTCTTCAAGGATCGCCGGGTGCGGCTGGCCATGACCTACGCCATGAACTACGAGGAGCTCCTTCAAGAGATTTACTTCGGCCTTTACGATCCCGGCGCCGGCAACTTCCACCCCACCTCCTGGATGGCCAGTCCCAACGTCAAGCCGTTCGAGCAGGATCTGGACAAGGCCGAGGAGCTCCTGGAGGAAGCCGGCTGGGCGGACTCCGACAACGACGGGATTCGCGACAAGACCATCGACGGCAAGAAGTGGAGCTTCCACTTCACCATGAGTGTGCCCCAGGGTGGCACGGGGGACCGCGTGGCGATCCTCCTCAAGGAAGACCTTGAGAGCATCGGAATCAAGATGGAAATCAAGATGCTGGAGTGGGCCACCTACCAGCAGCAGACCTACGAGCACCGGTTCCAGGCCAGCACTGCCGCATGGGGCACCGGCGTCGATCCAGACACGTCGAAGAACCTGTGGCAGACAAAGATGTACGACCAAGGCCGCAACTACGTGGGCTACTCCAACCCCGAAGTCGATGAACTCTTCGAGAAGGGCGCCCGAGAATTTGACTTCGAGAAGCGCAGGAAGATCTACCAGCGGATCCACGAGCTCATCGCCCAGGATCAACCGTACACCTTCCTCCTGTTCCGGCGGGACTTCTGGGCTTTCAGCAAAAGGGTCCGAGGCTTCGCCTTTTCGCCCCGCAATCCCTTCGGGTACTCCCCTGGATTCTCGGCGCTCTGGATCCCCAAGACCGGGAGCTGAGGAAAGATGCTCGAATATACCTTGCGACGCCTGGGCTGGGGCGTGCTGACACTCTTCCTTATTTCCCTGGTCGTCATGGCCCTCATCCGTTCCATGCCGGGCGATCCCATCGCCCTCATGGCCATGGGCTCCAGCGAACGCGGAAACGATAAGGCCATCTCCAGCGTCTACTTCGAAAAGATGCGAAAGAACCTGGGCCTGGACAAACCCTGGTACCACGGCTACTTCATCTGGGCAAAAAACCTTTTCAAGGGAGATCTGGGCCGCTCACTCTACGATCAGAAGCCCGTCGCCGCCAAAATTGCCGAGCGGATCGGGCCCACGCTCTGGCTCTCCCTCACGTCGCTCTTCCTGGCCTACCTTCTGGCCATCCCGTTGGGCCTGTACTGCACGGCAAGAAATGGCCGCTGGCAAGAAAAGAGCATCAGCACCGCTCTCTATGCCCTGTACTCTTTCCCATCCTTCGTCATGGCCCTCTACCTGCTCATCTGGCTGTCGCTCAAACTCGACCTCTTTCCACTCCGGGGAATGGTTTCTGACAACTACGGCGAGTTGAGCTTCGCCGCGGCGGCGTGGGACCGGTTCCTCCACATGGCGCTGCCGGTCATCTGCTACACCTACGGCTCCCTGGCCTATTACACCCGCTTCATCCGGAGCAACATGATGGAGGTCATGCAGCAGGACTACATCCGAACCGCCCGAGCCAAGGGAGTCGATGGCAAAACGATCATGTTCAAGCACGCCTTCCGGAACTCTCTCATCCCGCTGGTCACCCTCGTCGGTCTGACACTACCCGGCCTGTTGGGCGGCAGCGTCATCCTGGAAAGAATCTTCGCCTGGCCAGGGATGGGCAACCTCTTTTTCGATGCCATCACGCAACGGGACTATCCCGTGATCATGGGCCTTACCATGACCTTCGCAGTCCTTGTGATGATCGGGAATATCCTGGCGGACCTCCTGTACGCCGTAGTCGATCCAAGGATTACGTTGGAATGATGCGGATCCGAGAGCCTGAAGCAAACTAGAGAACCATGAAAAAAGAACCATCTCAAAGTTTTTCCGCCCTGGTCTGGAGGCGCTTTCGCAAGAACCGAGTCTCCATGACCGGAGTCGCCATCCTCTCCCTTCTGGCCCTTGTAGCCCTGTTCCATCCCTTGCTGGCCGGGACCAAGCCCATCGTCTGCAAATACAAGGGAAAACTCTACTTTCCCATGATGAGCTACTACAGTTCTTCTTGGGAAAACCCCATCTTCGGAATCTCCGGAGACAAGTTCCGAGGCGCCTACCCCGACAACCTGAAGAAAAAAGACCCCGATTCATGGGCCATCTGGCCTCTTGTCTACCAGGACCCCTACCGCAAGGTCCGGACCCGGGAGTGGCGGAAACTGGGCAAGGAGCTGGAGCGGCAAGAACACCTCGGCATCCTGAAGGCGGAACAGAAACGGCGTAAGGCTGGCGCCGCACCGCCACCGCTTGCCGCCGAGGCAACTTCAGAAACAGGTTCCGGATCGGACGAAGAAGGTGCCTCCGGCACAGCCTCGAAAAGAAGCTCCAAAGCCGACTTCGCCCACCTTGCCAATGCAATGGAGCTGGTGGAGCTAGAGGCGCAAATCCGCCAGCTGGAAGCAAAGGACCCTGGCTGGAAATATCCGCCTTCAGTCAGGTGGCGTGAACGGCCGGGGAACAAGAACAATTCTCCCCCGACGCCCGTCAATTACTGCGGGACGGACGAATTCGGGCGGGACGTCTTCGCACGGCTAGTCCACGGCACGGCCATCGCGCTGCTGGTAGGATTCGTCACCATGGGAATCGCCGCCGTCATCGGCATCATCATCGGTTCCAGCGCAGGCTATTTCGGAGACGACATGCTCCGCCTCAACATCGTGGGAATCCTGGGCGGCCTGGCCGCGGCTTCGTTCTTGGTGAACCACTGGATGGGATTCGGAGCGACCGCCACAAGCGCCGGAAACGGGGCGGAGGGACTGACCTTCGTGGGCATCCTGCTGGAGCTCTTCTGGATCATCGCGGTCATCGCAGCCATCGGCGCCGCCCAGTGGATCGGGTTCCGGCTTTCGGAACCGGTACCGGCTCTGGGAAAGGAGATCCTCCCTGTCCCCCTGGACCTCATCCTCACCCGCTTCATGGACGTGGTCCTCTCCATCCCGGCGCTCATCCTGATCCTGGCCCTCATCGCCATTATCCCCAACCCCACCATCTGGCACATGATGGCGGTCATCGGCGCCACGAGCTGGGTGGGCATCGCACGTCTCATCCGAGGCGAGTTCCTCAAGCTCAAGAACACCGAGTTCATCATCGCCGCCCAAGCTCTGGGAGGCGGCCATTTGCGGGTGATGTTCCGACACCTGCTCCCCAACTCCCTGGCCCCGGTCCTGGTCTCCATCAGCTTCGGCGTCGCCGGGGCGATCCTCATCGAGTCAGGCCTCTCCTTCCTGGGCTTCGGAGTCCAGCCACCTACGCCCTCTTGGGGCGCCGTCCTTCGCGACGGGTTCCGGGACCTGACCCAGTGGTGGCTCGTCTTCTTCCCGGGCCTCTCCATCTTCGTGGCCGTCTTCACCTACAACCTGGTGGGCGACGGGCTCCAAGAAGCCCTGGACCCCAGGCTCAAGAAAGGGTGAGACGATGGCCGCCGTGTTGGCGGTTCGCCTGATCTCTTCAACCGGTTTTCGCGGCTTCCAGCTCGTGAATACGGGCAAGGAGGCGCTCTCGCTGCTCATCGGCGACTCTGGCCCTTCGCTCGGCGGCTTCCGCCCGCTCTTTTTCCGCTTCGGCTCGGTCTCTCTCAGACCGGGCCACTTCTTCGGCGGCTTCCGCCCGCTCTTTTTCGGCTTCGGCTCGGTCTCTCTCAGACCGGGCCACTTCTTCGGCGGCTTCAGCCCGTTCTTTTTCCGCTTCGGCAGCAGTGGGAACCAAGTTGCCCTGGCCGTCGTAGAGGTGGAGCCAATCGGCCTCGATGCCCCAACGTTTTTCCCGGAAAGGCCCCAGGAAGGCGCCAAGGGTTTCGCTCCAGAGACGCCCCTCGGGGCTCGCGGGGATTGGATGGTAATCGCCGTTATCAAGACGCCAGCCCATGAGTTCCGCACCTTCACGCCCGTAACAGAAATACTCCGGCGTCCGGAAAACGTCTTGGTAGAGGCGTTTCTTGGTCACCAGATCCTCCTGGCGGGTGGAGGGAGAGAGAAGCTCCACAATGAGGTCGGGGTAGCGGCCTCCCTCCAGCCAGACAACCCAACCATCCCGGTCTTTTGTCCCATCGACCCCCAAGACCAGGAAATAGTCGGGGCCTCGGTAGTCCCTATTCCGAGCCTGCTCCAGGTTGAAGTAAATGAACATGTTGCCACCGACGTAGAAGTCCTCCCCGGGCAAAAGATGGCAATGGGTGAGCTCGATGAGAAGGTTCATCTGAAAGCGGTGCCAGGGTGATTCCATGGGGATTCCATCGTGGAAGACAAGCTCAAGCTCTTCCAGTTCGCGGATCAGCCTCTGGGCGAAGAGTTCTTCCTTCGTACGGACAGGTTCGACAGCCATGGAAGAGGCAAGCTCGGCTTCGGAAGCCGGAGAAGCCGCTGGCGACGGGCCAGCCAATTCCTGGCCCGATGCTTCGGGTGGCCCGGAAGCGGGAGAAAGCTCCCGGGCGATCTTTGTGCCGGGCGCTTCGGAACGTTGAGGAACTCCGGGAAGCTCTGTCGTAGTTTCGGCGCCGGGTGGCTCCATGATGGTGGGGGAAGCAGGCATGGCGGATCCTTGGCTCAGTAAGAGGCCACAAAAAGGATAGCCAACCTTCCAAAGCGACGCAAAAGCTGGTCTTGGCACGACGGAATGTCAGGGGGGAAGACTCTCCAAACTTTGGGATTTTGCAGGTTCCAAAACCATTTGTTACGACGAGGCTCCACCGATGAAGGCGGCCTTCCCCGACCTTCCCGTGGCCAGGCCTTCCAGCCAGCGGATCCATTCCTTGACGCCAACCCCTGAAACCGCGGAAAACTCGATGATGCGGGGACCGGGCGTCACCTTCGCCAGGTTGGCGTAGAGTTCCTCCATCTCGACACCCGGCAGATGGGGCAAGAGGTCCACCTTGGTGATCAGCACGAGCTCCGCCACCCTGAACATCACGGGATACTTGAGGGGCTTGTCCACACCTTCGGTCACCGACAGGGCCACCACGTTCGCTGTCTGCCCCAGGTCGTAGATGGCCGGGCAGACAAGATTCCCGACATTTTCGATGAAAAGGAAGTCCAGGACATTCCACGGAGCATCGTGGAGAGCAGCGTGGACAAGGGTGGCATCCAGGTGGCACGCCGAGCCGGTGGTGATACCCACCGATGGGATTCCCACCGCCTTCAGGCGCTCCGCGTCCCGTTCCGTGGCCAGATCCCCCGTCATGGCGCCAAGCCTCTTTTCTCCGCTTCGCCGAGCCGTGGTCTCCAGCACCGCCGTCTTCCCGGCCCCCGGAGAGCCCATGAGGTTGATGGCCACCATTCCTGCCCCAGCGAAGTGTTGGCGATTGTGAGCTGCACGCTCATCGTTGCTCGCCAAGATTCGCTCGTGGATCTCCACCGGCACGAGGCCGGGGTCACCGCAACCACACGATTCACACATCACGGAACCTCCAATTCAATTCTGTCCAGTAGAATCTCGTCGCCACACGCCAATTGCGCGGGCTTCTGGCAGATTTTGCACCTTAGCACCTCTCCTTTTGAGATCTCAGTGTCACAGACGCGGCATCGCCAGGCGGCCGGGATCTCCCGGATCTGGAGCTGTGCGTTCCGGCAGAGGGGAACCATCTGCCGAAAAAGCTCGAAGGCCGATAAAAGCAACTCGGGATCGACCCCCGACAGCTCGCCCAAGCCCACGGTAATCCTGTCCACAGCCCGAGCTTTGTGCGCTAACGCTTCCGCCTCTACACGCTGCATCAACGATTGTACCACGGAGTATTCGTGCATTGTACGCCTCCCGTGCCAGCACTGGTTTCAGCAGATTCTTGGCAGAAGCTCCCCTTGGGGCTCAGCTAGAAGGCGCCGGCCAAAACCGGTTTGGAGAATCACGCGACCGCGGTGTTCGGGAATAGAGCGACCGATGATCCTGGCTTTCCGGCCCAAAGGATGGTCCCGAAGCGCCGCCAACACCTTGTCCGCCACGGCGGGATCGACGCCCAGGACGGCCTTTCCCTCGTTGGCCACGTGAAGGGGATCGATCCCCAGGAGCTCCCCCACAGCCGCCGCCTGGGGCGTGATGGGAATGCTCGACTCCTCCAGGAGGACACCGACCTTCCCCTTGGCCGCCATCTCGTGGAGCGCTCCAGCAAGGCCGCCTCTGGTGGGATCCTTCATGGCGGTCACCCCTCGCTCGTGAGGCTCCGCGGCCACCAGTGCCCGATGAATCAAGCCGCCCACCGGGGCGACGTCAGACACCAACTCGCCCTCGAAATCGAGCTCGTGGCGCGCCACCATGACCGCCAATCCGTGCTCGCCCACGTTTCCCGTGACGATGATCCGGTCCCCCGGCATCAATCCCGAATCCAGAATCAGCCGGTGGGCAAAACCGATTCCCGTGGTATTGAGGATGATGCCGTCCAACTCACCGGAGCCCATCACCTTCGTGTCCCCCGTGACAATCGGCGCCACCGCCTCCCGGCATGCTTCCACCATGGAACTCTGGATCCGCTCCAGATCCGCCAGGGAAAAACCGGCCTCCAGCACCACCGCGCACGTGAGAGCCAGCACCTCGGTGGCGCCCATCATGGCCAGGTCATTGACGGTTCCACAGACCGCCAGCCGCCCTATGTCACCGCCTGGAAAGAAGGGCGGCTGGACAACGTGGGAATCGGTGGTCAAAACGAGCCAGCGGTCGCCCACCCGCAAAGCAGCTCCGTCGTCCATGGCGGCGATGCCGATTCCCTCGAAGGGCAACGTTTCCAGATCCCGGATCAAGACTTCCTGGATCAGGCGCCGCATGGCCGCTCCGCCAGCGCCGTGGCGAAGCGCGACGACTTCTTCAGTGCCTCTCTTCATGGTTTCCTCAAGTCCGGACGTGAAAACTCTGGAGTCAAATGTCGCTGAGATCCGGATGGCCACCGTAGTGGTGCCAGATTCGGCAACTTCCTTCACTGCTCACCATGCACGCACCCACCGGGTCTTCCGGAGTGCATTCGTGCCCGAAGAGCTCGCAATCCCTCGGAGATGCCAGGCCCGCCATGATGTTGCCGCAGATGCAGCGATCCACCCGCGCTCTGGGAGCTTGTGTCCAAAGTCCCGTCATGTCAATCTTGAATCGCTTCCGGGCATCGGAGTGGCTCCACTCTTCCCGGAGGCGCAGATTGCCGTCTGGAATTTCCGCTATCCCCCGCCAGCGGCCAGCCATGGTCTCGAAAACCTTCCACATGGCTTCTTGTGCCCTCTGGTTGCCATCCCGCGTGACGCAGCGAGGATACATATTGTCCACGACCGCCTTCCTGTCGCGCACAAGCTCCAACAGACGCGCAACACCGGCCAAAATGTCCAACGGCTCGAAACCAGCAACCACGACGGGCATTCCATGCTTCGCGGCAAAATCAGCAAAAATGCCCCAACCGGTAATGGTCGCCGCATGCCCCGCGGCCAGGAAACCTTCCACCCTGGAACCGGGGATCCGCGCAACCAGCTCCATGGCCGGAGGCACGTATTTGTGGGCCGAAAGAACCAAGAAATTGTCAGGAACACCACCCAAAAGCGCTGCCGCCGTTGCCACGGCCGTCGTTTCAAAACCGGTGGCAAAAAAGACGACCTCTTCTTCCAGTTTTCGCGCAAGCTCCACAGCCTGATGGACACCGTAAACGATATCGACCTTGGCACCGGTGGCACGCGCATCCGCCAAGGACTTGGAACTCCCCGGCACCCGGAGCATGTCCCCATAGGTCACGATCCGCACGCCAGACTCCGCCAGAGCAACCGCTTCATCGACCTCGGGCAGATCCGTGACGCAGACCGGACAACCAGGACCCATGATGAGATCGAGCTCCGGAGGCAAAGCGGAGCGAAGCCCATACTTGGCGAGGGCTTGCTCATGGCTGCCACACACATGCATGATCGTGATCCCGTCGCGGCCTATCTCACGACAAATACGACCGATGGCAGCCGACAGATCCCGGCCGGTCTTCGAGCTCCTGAACTTCAGTTGTCGGGAGGCATCCTCAAGTTTTTCTTGCACGTCTCGCGACCTCCATTCGGGTCAAGGGCGGTGAGAAGCGGATGACGGAGGCCGATGGGGGGAACTCGCGCCGAAGGCGTGGGTCCTGTCGGGAGCGGAACACAACCCTCAGAGAAGCAAACGCTTGATCATGAAAATGCCCATCAACTGTCCGAGCATCCCGGCCTTCAGTCTGGAACGGTACTACTTTCCCGCGTTGGAAAGAGGGTGCTCGGGTGAGCTTCCCGCCAGCTCGCCACGCACGTCCGCTGCCATGAGATCGCTGGAAACAGCTTCGAGAAGCTCTTCGTAAAGCTCCAAAGTGGCCTCCACTTCCGACGGAGGAATGCGGCGTATGGCATAGCCAACGTGGTTGAGGATGGTGTCACCAACGCTCACGGGCTCGTCCACGATGTCCAGCCTCACTTGCTTCCGGACACCCCAAAAATCGACAGTGGCGATGAAATCGTCAATCTTGACGATCTTGCCCGGCACACCCAAGCACATAGACATGACCTCCTGCTCTCTAATTGCCACTCTCTTGAATAACAGCGTGAGCGACGGCGAGCTGCCCCAGGGCCAGTCCGCCATCGCCGGGGGGGATTTGTTCGGGGAAAAAGACCTCGTGGGCGCTCCCCAGGGCTTGGCTGACGCGCTCCACCAAAAGCTCGTTTTGGAAGCAGCCTCCGGTGAGGACGATGGGCCGTGCGCCCTTCCGGGCCACCATCGAGCGAATGACCCCGACGATAGCAGCGATGAGGGCATTGTGAAACTTCGCGGAGATCTTCTCCGCCGATTCGCCGCCATCAAGATCCTCTACCACTGCCCGAATCATGGGCCGGTAGTCCAAAACCCAGGGATCCATTTCCCGGTCCGGAGCAAGGGGGTAGCTGGCTTCCTCGGAAACGTCGGCCACAAAATTCCAGGCCAGGGCCAGCTCTCCCTCGAAGCTCGCCAGCGGGCGGGCCAGGCAAAGCGCCGCAACTCCATCGAAAAGCCGGCCCACTCCGCGGACAAGAGGTGTCTGGAACCGACGCTCCAACATCCGCCCGACAAACTTGAGCTGGGCGGGATCTACCTGCCGAAACAGCGAATACTTGACCCAGGAAAGCTGGGCGCCGAAGGCCTCGTAGAGCAGAGCGGCCGCAATTCTCCAGGGCTGACGGATCGCCACGTCGCCGCCCGGCAGAGGAATCGGGCGAAACGTCGCCACCCTCGTGAACGATCCATAATCCGCCCACAGGAATTCCCCACCCCAAGCCGTGCCGTCGGTTCCGTGGCCGGTCCCATCGAAGGCAACCCCAATGACCGGCCCCTGAAGGCCATGTTCCGCCATGCAGCTCGCCACGTGAGCATGGTGGTGTTGAATGGCGATCTTCCGGCCAGGACGCTCCCGGGCCACACGGGTCGAGGTATAGCCGGGGTGGAGATCATGGGCGATGAGGTCGGGCTTGACGCCAAGAAGATGCTCCAAATGGCCGACGGCTTCCTCGTAAGACTCCAGCGTCGCCATATCGTCCAGATCGCCCACGTGAGGCCCTAGATAGGCCAACTCCCCAACGCCCACGCAAAAAGCGTTCTTCATCTGCGCGCCACAAGCCAGAATCGGTCGCTCCAGACGAAAGGGAAGCTCTATCGGACTGGGCACAAACCCCCGAGCGCGTCGAAACACCACCGGCCTCCCCGCCATCACCCGTAGCACCGAATCATCGCACCGAGTCTCAATCTTCCTGTCGTGAAGAAGAAAGAGGTCCGCGATGCCCTGAAGCTCCGTGAGTGCTTCCCCATTGGCGCGGCAAATCGGTCGCCGGGAGAGATTGCCCGACGTCATCACCAAAGGTCGGCGCACCAGCCGGAGAAGCAAGTGATGGAGAGGAGTATAAGGCAGGAAAATTCCCACCAGCGGATTCCCCGGAGCAAGGTTCTTCGCAAGCCTGCTCCCTGTCCGCCGCCGAACCAGAACAATAGGCGCCCGGGGCGACGTCAGCAAGCGGCATTCCTCCCGACTGAGAACGGCGATCCGCCCCGCATGCTCAAGGCTCTCCACCATGGTGGCAAAGGGTTTCGCGGGCCTCCGTTTTCGGCAGCGCAGTTCGCCCACGGCCTCGGCCGAAGCGGCGTCACAGGCCAGATGGAAGCCCCCAAGCCCCTTGATGGCAACGATCTTCCCTTCCCGCAAGGCAAGGGCAACCGCTTCAAGGGGGTCCTGGCAATGAACCGGAGCCCCGCTAGCATCCACCAGCTCCAAAGTCGGACCACAGCCGGGACAAGCGTTGGGCTGGGCGTGAAAACGGCGGTCCTCCGGCGAGTCGTATTCTTCCTGGCAGGCAGCGCACATCCGAAAGCTCGCCATGGTCGTCAAAGGCCGATCGTAGGGAAGATCCCGAACGATAGTGAACCGAGGCCCACACCTGGTGCAGTTGGCGAAAGGGTAACGGAACCGCCGATCCTCCGGAGCCAGGACCTCCCGGAGGCAATCTCCGCAGGTGGCCAGGTCCGGCGGAATGGAAACCCGCCGAGCCGCCGACAGCACGCTTGAGACGATTTCAAAGCGCTCGACGGCTTCATAGGCCATGGCACGCAGCTCAAGATCCTGTACGAAAGCCGGAGGCGGCGCCGAGGATCGGAGCCTTTCCACGAAGGCGCGCAGCCGTTCCCCGGGTCCGAACGCCTCGATAAAAACGCCTTCGCCATTGTTCCAGACACGACCGGAAACGCCCTCTTCCAAAGCCGTGGTGTACACCCAGGGCCGGAAGCCCACCCCTTGGACGGTGCCGTGAATCTCCATGCGAAGGCCTTCCAGACCCATCATTCGGCGGGTCCTGACGAAATCTTCTCCGCGGCTTCCCCGGAGCCATGGGTGCAAGATTCGCAAAATGGATCCGAAGAAGATGCCTGCCAAGTTTTCCCGTCAGCCCGCAAAACCGCCTTTTGGGGCAAAAAGCGAAAACCCATCTGGTGGGCCTCCACAGCGATTCGAGCCAACAAATCCGGCAGCCCGGCCTCAACCACCGGCGAAAGCCCCAGCTTCAACTCGATGCTCTCCGGCACCATCCCCAGCAAGAGAACGCTGGAGGGATAGCACCCCAGCATCCGGGCGCTCTCCATGAGATCCGCAACCCCAATCTGATGCACCGAAAGGCGATTCCTCACCGCAAGCCCTACCGCATCGCCCTCAAGGCGAACCGGTGAGCCCGGCGGTTCACCTGTGAATACGGCGTCGATCAAGAGCAGCCGCCGAGCCTGCTGAACATAGGGCAAAAGGGACAATCCCAACGTCCCCCCGTCCAGAACGCGAACGCCAGGGGGAACCTCATAGCTTCGAGGAAGGAGCTCCACCGCGGCAGGACCGAGCCCGTCGTCCCCACAAAGCATGTTTCCCAACCCCAAAACCAGCAGTTCCCAGCGTTCCTCCTCCACCATGTCCCACTACCCTTCCAAATAAGAGCCTAAGAGATCTCACCTCCCCGTTTTGCCACCCCTGTCGCCCTCCCCCCTCAGCTCCAAGTGCCACCAACCTTGGGCATGGCCGGCACGACGACCACATCCCATGAAGGGCATGTTGGCCTTGGTCATCATACTGGCCAGGAACCAGGCAAGGAGGGCGTAGTCGCCCGCGACTGCAATGGAAATGGCCTTTTGCACGGCCAAGAGCGGCTGGGCCACATGAGGTGGGCAGCACGACGATCACATCCCATGAAGGACATGTTGACGGCAAACCGCCTTCTTTTCTTTGGTTGTGGTCCGCTCCCGTCGGGCGGCAGCCGCCACCCGCCACTCGCCCACAAGCTCATTCCCCAAGATCCAACTGCTCCTTCTCCACGGTTTTCCAGCCGGAGAAGATGGATCCTATCACGCCGTTCCGCTCTAGCGCCGAAACCTCAATGGTGCTGAAAACGTGGTTCACCACAAACAAGAGGATCAGCCACATCCCAAAATGGTGGAGCCAGCGAGCCGACTGGAGGCCTCCCACCAGGGGAACCAAGAAACCGAATGCCCCCATGGGATAATCGACGTGGGCGCTCACCGAATAGATAGCCAAACCCGTGATGATCATCATCAGATAGAGCAAGAAAACCCCGACATAGGCGACCCCGGCAAGAGCATTGTGCCCGACGGTTGGCGGCGGGTTACGTCGCAGAAAGAGGTAGTAAGAGAGCATGTCGGCCGCGCCTCTCACGCGGCGGGTGGATGTGGGCACGAATTGGTTCCACCGGGCGTACGCATTTCCCAATAACATCCAGAGAAGCCTGGTGACCACGGCTAAACTGAACACGATGGCCCCGTAGAAATGAATGAGCTTCGCGGTTCCCATGTAAAAATTGTCCGACGCCTCGCCTGGAGCGATGAGGAAAGGGTTCCCCATATAGATGCCGGTCCCCGCAAGGACCAGCACCGACAAGGCGATGAGCCAGTGCGTCAGGCGCACCGGCGCTTCCCATACATAGACAAGAACCTTGTCCTTGCCGGAGTCTTGAACCATGATCGGCTGTTTCATACGACCCTCACTCGCGTGACTTCCTTGCCTTCGGCATCCAAGACGTGGACTCCGCAGGCCATGCAGGGATCGAACGAATGGAGCGTCCGCAGTAATTCGATGGGCTGCTCCAGATCAGCGACGGGCGTACCGATGAGGGATTCTTCGTAAGGCCCGCGCTTCTCGTCCCCATCCCTGGGCCCCGCGTTCCAAGTGCTGGGCACGACGCACTGGTAGTTGGCGATGACTCCATCGACGATATGGACCCAGTGGCCCAAGGCCCCCCGCGGGGCTTCATGGAAACCCGCGCCGGTGGCATCGGCGGGCCAGGTGGAGGGATCCCATTTCGAGTTGTCGTGAATCCTCAGGTCGCCGGATTTCATGTTCTGGGCAAGAGCATCGACCCAATGGTCGAGCTTGTTGGCCAGGAGAAGGGTCTCTACGCCCCGAGCGGCGACTCGGCCCAGGGTCGAGAAGAGGGCTTCAGCGCCGACGCCGAGCTTGGCGAGGACACCGTCCACCAATTCCTTGACCTGCTGGTGACCGGAGGCGTACGCCACCAGCATCCTGGAAAGAGGACCGACTTCCATGGGCTCTCCGTCGTAGCGCGGAGATTTTAGCCAACTATATTTCTTGTCCAGATCCAGGCGTTCGTACGGCGGCTTCGGACCCGTGTAGTTGGGCGAAGTCAGGCCCTTCGACGGGTGCAGTCCCTGATCTCCTTCGTCGGGATAATCGTACCAAGAGTGCTTGACGAACTCCGTGATCTTGGACGGATCGACTTTTTCGATCTTCGTCAGGTCCCTATTTCGTATGATTCCCGCCGGAAGGAAAAGCTCCGGATCGGGGCCATCGTTCTCGGGGTATTCCCCGTAGACCATGTAATTGCCGACGCCGCCTCCATAGCCGGCCCAATCTTTGTAGAACGAGGCCACGGCCAGAAGATCCGGAATGTAGACCCGCTTGACGAAGTCTCGAGCCTTCGCCACAAGACTCCGAAGCTCGGCGATGGTTCCCAGGTTCAACGAGGCTTGCTCATTGGGGTCCACTGGCGTCGCCATCCCGCCCACCAGGAAGCTCTGCAAGTGCGGGTTCTTGCCGCCCAGCACCGCGTGGATCTTGATGAACTCCCGTTGCCAATCCAGGGCCTCCAGATAGTGGGCTACGGCCATGAGATTCGCCTCGGGCGGAAGCTTGTAGGCGGGGTGTCCCCAATAGGCGTTGCCGAAGGGGCCGAGCTGGCCTCGATCAACGAAACCTTTCAACCGTTTCTTGACACTGGCGAAATAGCTTTGGCTCGAAAGATGCCAATCCGAGATGGATTGAGCCAGCGCCGACGTACCCGCCGGGTCCGCGGAAAGCGCGGAAACCACATCGACCCAATCCAGCGCGTGGAGGTGGTAGAAGTGGACCACGTGATCCTGGACGCACTGGGAGGCAATGACCAGGTTCCGGAGCACGCGAGCGTTGGGGGGAGGCACGGCTCCGATGGCATCTTCCACCGCCCGGATGGACGCGATGGCGTGGACGGTGGTACACACGCCGCAGATTCGCTGGGTGATGACCCAGGCATCCCGAGGATCGCGGCCTTTCAAGATCAACTCGATGCCCCGGAACATCGTCGAAGAAGACCAGGCGTCTACCACCTTCCCATCCTCGACCTTCGCTTCCACTCTCAAGTGCCCCTCGATTCGGGTGACGGGATCGATGACAAGATGAGTCATGCTTCTTCTCCTTTCCCACTAGTAGAGGCTGCGCTTTCGGCAATTACCCTCGATTTGCTGCCAGCAATTTTTGCCACCGCGTGAGCCGCGAAGGCCCCACCAAGTCCCAACGTCGCCCAAAAACCCACCTTGTCAATGTTCGGCTGGGCCCCAGTTTTATCCAGAGCCAAATGGTTGTAGTAAGGGGCCATGCTGTCCCAGAAATTGGGCTCGGCGCAACCAAGACAGGGATGGCCGCAACCGATAGGCCAGTTCGTCCCGGAATTCCACCGGATGTTTGGACAATTCTGGAACGTCACGGGTCCCTTACACCCCATCTTGAAGAGGCAATAGCCCCGCCGATGTCCGGGGTCGCCCCACTGCTCCACATACTGCCCCGAATCGAAATGGGCTCGGCGCTCGCAGTTGTCATGAATAGACTTGCCATAGGCGAAAAGAGGCCGCCGATACCGATCCAGATCCGGCCAGCGGTCAAATGTGAGCCAATAGACTAGAAGAGCCGCCAGATTCTCCGCATTGGCCGGACAGGCGGAAAGATTGATGAGGTTCTTCAGGCCAGGTACCGCTTCAGCGACGCTCAGGGCCCCCGTGGGATTCGGTGACGCCGCTGGCAATCCGCCGAAGGAAGCACACGTACCGATGGCGATGGTGGCCCCGGCCTGACTGCAAACCTCATTGGCAATGGAGAGCGCCGACCGGCCTCCGATGGTGCAATAGGCTCCGCCGGCCCCCGTGGGAATCGAGCCCTCCACCACGGCGATGAACTTGCCCTTGTTCTCTTCCACGGCTTTTTTCAGAGCTTCCTCGGCACGATGCCCCGCTGCCGCCATCACGGTCTCGTGATAATCGATGGAGAGGAGATCCAAGATGATCTCTGCCGCCGACGGCTGGCCCGCTCGCAGGAAAGATTCCGTATTCCCGCAGCAGTCCTGGAACTCGAGCCAAACAAGAGTCGGCTTCGGCTTCGTGGCCACGGCCTTCGCAATCTCCGCCTCCGCCTTACCGGGCAGGGCGAACGACGCGGCCACCGCCGCACAAAAGCCCAAGAACTCCCGCCTGGACACCCCCCGTGCGTTCAATTCTTCCAAGAACTGGTCGTTCACTCGCTTGTCCAACTCAACCTCCTGCCTTTGCTCTGAATCAACTTGAACTTGACAGCGCCGTGCCGAGCCCGGTCAGAGCGCCAAAAATCACCCGTCAACCTTCCCTAACATTAGCCCAGAAACCTTATAAAAACTCATAACCTCAAGAGGGGCCTGGCGTCAAAGAAACGAAATAGAAAAGAAAATCTCCGGCGCAGGGTGGCCTGTTTTTCGCGGCGGAACTTGAGGATCGAAGGCAGCGCGAAAGGCGCCCGCCGGGCGGCGGATACCGCACGATGGGATTCGGAGACCAACTCAAAGGAACATTTGTTTTTTTGAAGAAGCTGCTTTCTTGCGTTAGAGTATGGATCGCTGGAATTTGTGATGCCGAATCGAGGAGGTCGGACATGGCGGATCGCCGCTGGCTAGGTCTTGTGGCTGTTTTTGTGGTGACGTCCGCCGCGGGTTGCCTCTATGATTCAGACAGAGCGGCGGATCTTTTGGAAACCAGGCCGTCGCTGTCGAGCTTGGTAAAGGCCGAGGTCCAGCGGTTGTTGACGCTCTACGGTGCCGGACTTCCCAAAGAGGACGAAAGGGGCTACCTCCGTTCCGTTCCCGATGCCTTCAACGATTTGGTGAAAGAGAAGTGGGTTCCGAAGGCTAAGGACACGGGGGGAACGATTCGGGTTCAGACTGAATCGGAGCCCAAGCGGCTCAACAGCTACATGGATTCTTCGGCGGTGACCCGCCGGATCAGCGGCTACTTTTACCGGCCTCTACTCAGGACGGACCCCGAGACGAACGACCTTTTGCCCGATTTGGCCGAAAGCTGGGAAACGGCGGACATCGTCTGGCTTCGGGGGCGGCGGCCGGATTCGGTCTTTGAGATCCGGGAAAAACCCGAAGATCCCGCAGGGGACAACGACTACCTGGTGGGGCGTATCAACCCGGATTCTATCGTCTGGGCCGCCAGGGACCAGGGGATTGCCGAGAGTCTTGAAATCGTCGTGGAGGGTCAAAAGCGGGTGTTGACCCGGGAACAAATGCGGGTCCGGGTGAACCAGGATGGCTCGTACCGGCGGATGTTCGACCGAAACGTCGTCTTCACGTTCCATCTTCGGAAGGATGTTCGTTGGCATGATGGAAAACGGTTCACCGCCGACGACCTGATCTTCACCCTGGACGTCATCAAGAATCCGTACATCCCGGAACAGACGCAGACCAGAGGCTCCTACCAGAGCGTCAAGTACTGGGAAAAGCTGGACGACTTCACCGTTCGCATCTGGCATGACGAGCAGTATTTTCGCGCACTGGAAAACTACTCCGATTCCGCCACTTTTTTCTTTGTCCTGCCCAAACATGTCTTCATGCCGGAAGGTCAGAAGTTCACGGAAGAGGAATACGCCAAATACTACCGGGACCACCCGGCTCACGATGCCCCCGTAGGCTGCGGTCCCTACGTCTTCCCGACTGAGCAAGTGCTGCCGCGCTACAACCCGGGAAAACTGAAGGGTTGGGAACGGGGCGCCTACATCAGGCTCCTTCGGAGCGGCGATTTTTACGATCCAGAACGCCGAGGCTACCTCGACGAGATCCGTTTTGTCTTCATCCAGGAGGCAGACCAGACGCTCCGGGCGCTCCGATCGGGGCAGATCGACTTCACGCCCCGGTGGCTGGGCTCAGAGGAGCTATTCCGCAAGACACTGGACGACGACTTCAAGTCCCGGTATGCCAAGATCCTCTTCTACACCGGCAACTACAGCTACGTGGGCTTCAACATGAAGAAGCCGTATTTTCAGGATGTCCGGGTCCGGAAGGCCTTGACGCTGCTTCTGAACCGGAAAAAGCTCCTGGAAACCGTCCGGTACGGGGTGGGCATCATCGTCTCGGGATCCCAGTATTACTTCGGGCCGGCCTACGACCGGTCGATCCCACCGTGGCCGTACAACCGGCCGGAGGCGGTCGGCCTGCTCAACGAGGCCGGGTGGATCGACACCGACGGCGACGGCCTACGGGACAAGGATGGGATCCCCTTCGAAATCGAATTTCTTATCACTCAGGGCTCCACGTCGTCCGAAACCCTTGCCGCCATGCTGGAGGAAGAACTCCGAACACTTGGCATTCGGCTCACTGTCCGCCGGTTGGAGTGGGCCTCCTATCTGGAGCACATCGACGACCGGAAGTTCGACCTCATGAGCCTGGCCTGGTCCACTGGCGTGGAGTCGGATCCCTTCGAGCTTTGGCACTCGTCCCAATGGCAAAGCCGAGGTCAGAACCTCACGGGTTTCTCCGATCCCGAGGCCGACCGCCTCATTGGGGCCATCCGCAGGGAAACCGATCCGGCGCAGCGTTACAAGTTGCAGCACAGGCTCCACGCTATCCTTTACCGGGAATGCCCCTACATCTTCTTGTTTTGCGCGCCGGAAAAAGGGGCGTATGCCAAGCGCTACCGCAATGTCCGGTTCTACGGTAAAAGGCCGGGTTACTTTCTGGAGGAATGGTTCATTCCCCAGGGACTCCAGACGGATCAGGAGCGGAAGCGGGCGAAACTCCTGATAGAGGCCAGAAACTCTGGCCGTTCCGCCGCCGAGCCGGGTTTGGAGTCCCCCCGCATGCCTGGTGGCCCGCGCGATCCTGAAGAGCCAGCCACACCGGAGACGCCGGCCGCAAGCGCTCCTCAACCAAGCTCTTCTGAAGGCGGTTCTTAGGAGGTTCACCGATGTTTGCTTATCTCGTTCGGCGCCTGCTCTACATGGTCTTCACCTTCTTCGGCATCGCGCTTCTGAGCTTTTTCATCATCAAGCTGTCCCCTGGTGATCCATCCCGGCAGTTCGAACGTTCGGCAGGGCAGATCGCCAGCAAAACGGAGCAGATTGCCAGCGAGAACGTGGAGGAATTCCGGCGGCTCTACGGCCTCGACCTTCCGCTTCCCGTACAATTCTACCGGTGGTTCCACCGATTGCTGACCTTCGATTTCGGACGCTCCATCATCTACAAGAACGAACGGGTGAGCTCGCTTCTACTCAGCCGGCTGGTGACGACCATGCAGATCCAGCTTCTGGCGATTCTGCTCATCTACAGTCTGGCAATCCCCGCGGGAATTGTGCTGGCTGTGAAAGAAAACACGCTTCTGGATCGGCTGTTGACGCTTTTTTTGTTCCTTCTGTACTCGCTGCCCTCCTTTTTTATCGCCATCCTGCTCCTGAGCTTCTTCTCCAGCACCCAGTATTTCAACTGGTTTCCGGCGCTGGGCATGAGCGATCCAAACTTGCCGGCTTCGGCAGGCTGGTTCGCGTGGTTCATGGACCGGTTGCACCATCTGGCGCTGCCGGTGGCGGTGACCGCTATTGGGGGGCTGGCCTACCTGGCGATGCAGATGCGGTCCAACATGCTGGAAGTGCTTCGGCAGCAGTACATCACAACGGCCCGCTCCAAGGGGCTCCAAGAGCGGGTGGTCATACTCAAGCACGCGCTCCGGAACTCGCTCATACCGATCCTGACCATCTTCGCATCGGTTTTGCCTATGATGGTCGGGGGGAGCGTGATCATCGAGTTCATTTTCCAAATCGATGGGATGGGCAAGCTGGCCTTCGAGGCGATCCTGCAACGGGACTACAACGTTATCATGGCGACCACGGTGCTCTCGGCGGTCCTGACCCTGTTGGGCATCCTGATCTCCGATATTCTCTACGTGATCGTCGATCCCAGGATCACCTTTGACTAGACCTTCCGATTTCCACGCCTAAAAAAAGCCCTCCGAGGTCGCTCCAATGCAAACCGGCGAAACCCCGCAAGACCAAGAAAAACCCGGCGAAGCCAAGGCCCCCATGGGGGAGCCCATCCACTCCGCCGACCGAAACGGAGAGCCGGTCATCCATGGTGGCGCCGACTCTGCCAACAAGCAAGATGTGCGATCCTCCCAGAAAAGCGCATCTCAGGCCGTCGTCTGGCAGCAGTTCAGGAAACGGAAGATGGGGCTTTGGTCCCTCTACGCCATCTTGCTCCTGTTTGCCCTGGCCATTTACGCCCCATTTCTGGCCAATGAAAAGCCTCTGGCTCTCTGGACGACGTACGGCGGTTTTTACGACTATGCCTTCGCCGGCTGGGCCAGGATCCACGACACTCTGATAGAAGGACTTTCCCACCGAAAAGACCTCGAAGCCCAGGCCCGACAAGCACTGGAAGGATTCGAAGCCGAAAAGAAAGAGCTCCGGAATCTCCACGACGGGCTCAACACCATCGGAGACCGGTACGACGAGCTCCGAACCCGAGTCAACAGCCTCCAGGGAGAGTTGGATCAGCTCTTTGCCGAAAAGGAGGAGCTCCGGAAAAACGGCACCGACAACGCCTCCATCCAAAGCCGCATCGACGAGCTGACAAAGGAAAAGAAACCCCTGGAAGCCGAGCGGAAAAAAATGGGCGCCCAAAAGGCGCGGCAAAGAAAGAGCATCGAAAGCCACCGGCAGGCTCAGGAAGCTCACAACAGGGTCCTGGCCCGCTGCCGCTTTCGCCTGGATTTCCAGAAGATGCACCGCTTCCTTCTCAGAAACCTCCAGACCATGCAGCTCTTCGTGGACGAAAGCACGGGGGCTAGGCTGGAAGAGGTCCGCCGGCACTACACTTCGGAGCTCAAGCCTCTCTACGGCGGAAGTGCTCCGAAGAAAATCCAGGCCCTCGCCGCCAAAATCCAGGACACCATGCACTCCGAATTGTCGCCGACCGCGATCCGGAAGCATCTGGTATACCGGTGGACCTTCCCGGCCTTGTCGGAGCTGGGCCTGGGCGAACGTCTTTTCATGATAGGCTACGCTCTCTTGGGGCTTCTCATCCTTTTCTGGAAACGGCTCGGCTCGATCCAGGCTTTCGACCGGGTGGTGGGCACACTGGCACTGAGCCTGCTCCTGGCCTGGCTTTCTGGGCTCCTGAGCCTGGGGTTCCCCGACGCTAGCTACAAACGGATGTTGGTGAAGAACATTCAATCGGGCTGGACGGAGAGTGTGGCCTACTTCCCGCCGGTTCCCTTTGGCTACAATGAGAACAACCTGGAAGAGCACTACCAGCCGCCGGCCTTCGTATCGGTGGAAGGGCGCCATGGACGTCATCCACTGGGGACGGACAACAACGGCCGGGACGTGATGAGCCGCATGATCTGGGGCGCGAGAGTCTCCCTTTCCGTGAGCTTCGTCGCCGTGAGTATCTACCTGGCCATCGGTATCTTTTTCGGGGCGTTGGCGGGCTATTTCGGTGGATGGGTGGACATGGCCATCTCCAGGTTCATAGAGATCGTCATCTGTTTCCCCAGTTTTTTCCTGATCCTGGCGGTGATCGCCTTCTTGCAGCCAAGCATGTACAATGTGATGATCGTCATCGGCCTGACAAGTTGGACCGGGGTGGCCCGGCTAACTCGCGGGGAGTTCTTGAAGCTTCGGGGCCAGGAATTCGCCGTGGCTGCCAAATCCCTGGGCGCCGGGAACTTGCGGATCATGTTCCGCCACATCCTACCCAATGCCCTGACTCCGGTGATGGTATCGGCGGCGTTCGGATTTGCTGGAACAATCCTGGTGGAGTCGGGTCTCTCGTTCTTGGGCTTCGGGGTGCAGGAGCCGAACCCGAGCTGGGGCCAGATGATCAACTCGTCCCGCGGTTCTCCGCTCCTCTATTGGTGGCTCTTTCTGGTCCCGGGGTTGGCGCTCTTCGTCACGGTGACTCTTTACAACTTGGTGGGCAACAGCTTTCGGGATGCGGCGGACCCGCGACTGCGGCAGTAGGTGCCCCTGATCGGGGCGGGTCGTGGCCCGGAATCGGGGTCGATGTGCGACGGACGGGAGCGGCTGCGAGTGGCCGGAGCGGAACTCAACGCTGAAAAGGGAGCTGGTGAGCGTCATGGTTTTGGGGTGATGGGGAACAAAGGCCGGGGTTGAATGGAGTGGAGAATGCTCGGGAAACCGCTTGAGCTCGGATGTGGTGTGAGTCTGTCGAATCGGATCGCCAAGGCTGCGATGACCGAGTGTCTTGCCGACCTGAAAAACCGTGCCACTGATGGCCTCGAAAGGCTTTATCGCGTTTGGGGGAGGAGTGGGGCGGCCCTCCTTATGAGCGGCAATGTCATGGTTGACGGTCGTTATTTGGAGCACCCGAGGAACATCGTCTTGGAGGACGACCGGGGGCTTGACGAGCTTCGGCGTGTTGCGGAAGCCGGTAGGGCGGAGGGTGCGGAGCTTTGGATGCAGATCAACCACCCCGGCCGCCAGACCCAGCGGCTGATCGCATCGCGGCCCGTGGCGCCATCGGCGGTTGGGGCGGTGAAGATGTTCAAGGCATTCGCTCGGCCAAGAGCATTGGAAGCGCGGGAAATCCGGGAGATCGTTCAGCGCTTCGCGCGGACAGCGGCCCTGGCAAAGGAGGCTGGCTTCACGGGCGTTCAAGTTCACGGCGCCCACGGCTACCTGATCAGCCAGTTTCTTTCGCCGCTCACGAATCACCGTGCAGACGAATGGGGCGGTTCGCTGGAAAACCGTGCGCGCTTTTTGCTCGAAGTCGTCCAAGCGGTGCGGAAAAGCGTGGGGATGGGATTTCCTGTCTCGGTCAAGCTCAACTCCGCGGACTTCCAGCGGGGCGGTTTTTCTGAAGAGGACTCGATGCAGGTGTTGGAGATGCTGGACGGAGAAGGCGTCGATCTCCTGGAGGTGTCTGGCGGCAACTACGAGAGTCTGGCAACACTGGGATTGAATCGGGAGCGGAGAACAAGCAGGGCAAAACGGGAAGTCTACTTTTTGGAGTATGCCGAAAAGGTGCGGATGGTAACGAAAATGGCGCTGATGGTGACGGGCGGATTTCGTTCCAGGCGCGTCATGGAAGAAGCGCTGAAGTCGGGGGCTCTCGACGTCATTGGCGTTGCCCGGCCGCTGGCTCTCGATCCGTCGTTGCCCCGGCGATGGGTCTCTGGAGAAGTGGATCGGTACGAGGGCGAGCCGGGGCGGCTCCGGTACAGAAAGCTAGCGGCTATCGCGGAACTGGGTTACTATGTCCGGCAGATCCATCGGCTTGCCGATGGACAAAACCCAAGGCCACGGATGAGACTGCTCTCATCGGCTCTCTGCCATCTTGGTTCCGAATTTTGGGGAGCGTTCCGCTGGAGACAGGGCCATAAGAGGTAGAAAACCTTATCGGAAACTTCTACCCGCCCTGGTGCGATGTCGGTTTTATCGGAGCTAAAGCTATCGGAGGCGGGGGTTTTCGATAGAGTCTAATGGCAAAAGGTGGAGGTTCAGGCGGTCTGTTTCCGTCCGATTCCGTATTCTTTCAGCCGGCGGTAAAGAGTGCGCCGGGGCATTTTGAGGAGCTTCGCGGCAGCGACTTTGTTGCCTCCGGTCATCTGGAGGACGCGCAGAATGTGGGTACGCTCCACGGCAGCGAGGTCGAGAGTCTGTTCCGAAGGCTTCGCGGAAAAAGAAGCTTTCCCACCGGATTCCCGGGTTGCATCGGGCGCCGGCGTGCCGTTCTCTTGCATGGGGCGAACCTCAGACACCCCCCTGGCCTGGACCGCTTCGAGGACCTCTTGAGGTAGATGATCGAGGGTAATGGTACCGGAAGACAAGATGACAGCGCGCTCCAAAACATTGAACAGCTCGCGCACGTTCCCGGGCCATCGGTAGGCGGCCAAGGCTTCCAGTGCTTCGGGTTGGATTCGGTAATCGCGGGCCCGAGAGATCGGCGCGGTTGTTTGGAAGTGGTTCGCCAGCAGAGGAATGTCCTCCAGCCGGTCTCGCAAGGGCGGGATCTCGATGTGGAAAACGTTGAGGCGGTAGTAGAGATCGGTACGGAAAGAGCCTTCGAGGGTCATCTTGTGGAGGTTCCGGTTCGTGGCGGCCAGGAAACGGACGTTGACGGTGAGTTCTCGCTCTCCGCCTACGGGCCGAACGGTCCCGGACTCCAGAACCCGAAGGAGCTTTGCCTGTGCGGCAAGGGGCATCTCACCGATCTCGTCGATAAAGAGGGTTCCCTTGTCAGCGAGCTCCAGCGCTCCCCGGCGAGGCTCGGCGGCGCTGGTGAAAGCGCCGCGAACATGCCCGAACAGCTCGCTCTCCACCAGACCTTCGGGAATAGCGCCGGCGTGGAGAACCACGAAGCTGCCTCCCGACCGGGAGCTACCGTGGTGGAGCGCCCGCGCGACGAGTTCCTTGCCCGTGCCGCTTTCCCCAAGGACGAGGACCGTCGATTCCGTGGCTGCAACCCGTTCCACGAGTCGTCGAACCTCGACAATGGCACCGGAAGTTCCCACGAGCTCTGCCGAGGGTTCGATCCGCCGGATTTGTTCTCGAAGGCGCGTGCTTTCCAGCCAAAGCCGACGCTTCTCCAGCGCGCCTGCAACCGCGTCCTCCAGCTCTGATAGTCTACACGGCTTGAGCAGATAGTCGTAGGCACCCTTTTTCATGGCTCCCACAGCCGTCTCCACCGTCGCGTGCCCCGTGATCAGGATCACCTCGAGCCCAGAATCAATTTCTTGGAGTCTCTCCAGAAGCTCGATGCCGCTCATTCCGGGCATTTTCATATCGACAAGAGCAACGTCGAAGCTCCTTCGCCTGGCCAATGTGGCGGCGGCTTCACCATCTGCCGCGCTGGTGACATGGTGCCCCAAATCTTCCAAATGTTCGGCGACAACGGTGCGAAAATCCTCTTCATCGTCAACGACCAAGAGTCTGCCCTCTTCCAGTCCCGAAACTTCCGGCAGCTTATTGCCACGATGTTTTTTTGTTCCTTTTTTCACGATTCGACCCTCCGAACTCCTCAATCACAAACCTGCTCCATCAGTTGCTACGGACTTGGCAAGGAAGAAAAACTTCGAAGCGAGCTCCATTCCCAACTTCGGAGACCACTTCCATGCGTCCTCCAAGCTGTTCCAAAAGAGCCTGACAGATGCTCAATCCCAGCCCCGTCCCCTTACCAGCGGGCTTGGTCGTGTAGAAGGGACGGAAGATCCGCTGGGCTTCCTCGTACCCGATCCCCGGACCGCTGTCGGTTACGGATAGGCGGACAAAGGTTTCGTGGTCCACAGCCTCGATCACTACGGAATCCCCTGATTCAGTAACATCGAGAGCATTGGACAGGAGGTTGACCAGCACCTGCGCCACTGAGTCGGGGTCGGTGACCAGGTCGGGCAATCCATCCTCCATCTGGAGCGCGATGGAGACACCGCGGGTCTCCGCGTCGGCCTCCACCACGGCCATCGCCTCGTTGACCACATCCTTTAGATGGATTCGCCGAGGTTTGAACGGTTTTTCTCGCGCAAAGCTCAAGAGGCTCCGCGTGATTTGCTTGCAGCGATCGGTGTTTCTAAGGATCCTCTCCAGGTGGCTTGGAAGCCGGCGCTTCAACCTGTCGTCATCTCGTTCCATCAGGTCGAGTAACTTCTCCGCCGACGCCGCCACCGATGCAAGGGGGTTGTTCAGACCGTGGGCCAAGCCCGCGGCCAGCTCTCCCACCGCGGCCAAGCGGTGGGCTCGAACGAGCTGAGCTGTCCGCGACTGGATTTCGCCTTCAAGAGTTCGTGCGTGCTCTTCTATCTGTCGGCGAGATTTCCCCAATTCATTCATGGCTTCAGCGTAGGCATTTCGGACTTCCCCCAGCTCATCGGTGCCCAACTTGGGAAGCGCCATTTGTGGCCCTCCACGCTTCACTTGTTCCATGGCACGACGGAGCAGGGCCAAGCGGCGAATGACGATTCGATCGACCAAAAAATTCACCGCCACCGCCAAGACAAGGGCCAGCACCAACGAAAACCCCAAGTTTCGCGCCAAGGACTCCCAAGCAAGCTTCGTGATCGTGTCGTAGGGCTCGAGATAGAGCAAAGACCACCCCATCTCTCCATGCCCGGCGTAACCGGAAAGCGATTCCCTCAGAAACAGGTAGGACTCCCCGGCCAATCCAACCGTCCTAAACTTGTCCGAGCTTTTCTGAGGCGCCTTCCAACTCGCCACGACGTCAGGCGGTATTTCTCGGCCCATCCAATCGGGCTCCGTGCTTGCCATCACGACTTCCCTTGGATCGAGCATGAGCAGGATGTGGCGCCCGCTCCGCTGATGGTCGAATCGCCGCATATGTCGATCCACGGCCGCGGAAAACTGAGACAGCGCCTGTTGCGCCCTGGATCGGTCTTCCATGGAATCTACAAAAGAAAGGATGGCCGCGACGTTTTCACCCATGTGCGCGTGGAGCTGATCCATGAGCATCCGTGTTTCGATGCGGTATCGCCAGAGGGAAGAGAGGAGGGAGACAAGGAAGATTGCCGCTGAGGTCGCCAGTCCGATTCGCCGGCCCAGGGCGCTATAGCCGAACCGCCGGCCAACTGGGCTGGAGGAGCCAAAGGAATTCCCGCTCATGTGATCACCGATCTCCCTAAAATAGAACCTCTGCGACATTTCTTTTGGCACCAGTGCGCAAAAGACGTGCCAACACCAAAGCAGACATTTTTTCAGTTCCTGGTCTTGTTTTCCCGGGTTCCTTGATCACCGGGTGGGCTGTGGCTTGGGAAGGCCGCGCCAGGCTGAGGTCCGTTTGGATGGATCAGATCCGGCCCTGCAAAGGAAAAGGGTCCGGGGGTGTCAGGGCCAGATTGGCCCAGATTGGGATGATTTGGCACACCCGCCACTGGCAGCCCCGTCTCTAGCAGCCCGGAGATGATTTTAACTACATTTCATTGCTAAAGCATGGTTTGTCGGAAGGAAAAGTGTGCCGTTTTGGCAATGCCGCTCTCTCGAGAGATCCGTTGTCATTCTATTTTATCCTGTTATTTCATGGCATTACCATGATCCAGAGAATGACTGGCACGTTCTTCGCTAATGGGGGTGGGACCGAGGATTCACCTGATGTGAGTGCGAAGCCGATTGACTTGTTACTGGAAGGGATGTGAGAGCCGTGGAAAAGCCAACTCTGTCGAACAAGATCCTGTGGACGGCGCTGCTCTTGGTTCTGGGCCTTGGCTACCTCCTGGCGGTGATACAGATCATCGTAACGACGGGAGTGACTCCGGGGGCAATTCTGGAGCATTTTCGGGGCGATGGGGAGATGATTCAAGCGATGGATCTGGATCGGTTGGTGATGCTTTCTCATGTCCACTTGCTGGGAATGCCGCTCATCGTCTTTCCGGCTGCTTGGATCTTCAGCCAGAGCCAGTTTGGGGAGCGGTTCAAGGCGACCCTCATCGGCGCGGCCTTTCTTGGAATCGTCCTTGATGTCGGTTCCTGGTGGGGACTCCGCTACGTGGGCGGAATGATGGTGGCTCCTCTTATTCTTGGAGGCGCTCTGTTGGGCGTCAGCTTTGCGAGCATGACCCTGCTCAGCCTCATGACAATTTGGAGAACGAAATCATGAAGAAACTCTTGTCCCTTGCCAGTTTGGCGCTTTTTCTCACTGCATTTTCGGTGAGTGCCCACAAATCGGTGGCAACTCAATCTGAACGTCAAGTCCTGGCCAGCATTCTTCCCAATGGTGAGAAAGCGTCACCAGAAACCATCGAGTGGCACGGGGCATCAGAAGAATTGGTTGCCAAGATCCCGCGTCTGAAAAAGCTGTCACTGGCGAATGCTTCGGAAAAAGGAGGCGAGAGCGCCGTTCATCTGGCCCGGTTCACCGTGCAGGGCGACTGGGGCCCCATCGAGGCGCTTGCGGCAATCCAGGACGGGAAGCTCCTTGGCCTCGGCATCCTCTCGTTCACCAAGCACAAGGGCGACATCGTGACGAAGGAGGTTTTTCTCCGACAATTTCGCGGGTTGAAGCTCGCCACGATTCGAGCGGCCAAATTGAAAAAGATCCCGGCGGAGCCTTTGGCTGTGGAGGCGCTTCGCGCCGGGCTCATTGGAGTGAATTCCGCCTTGGAAAATGCCGGTTCGGAAGGAGAAGATCACCATGGTGGCAAGGAAGGTCATCATGGCGGCGATGCTTCAATGCCCAAGCACCACGATGACGGGCATTCCGAGAAGGGCGGAGGCCACCGGTAAAATCCTGACACCTCCGCCACACCAAGCGGATCACTTTTTTCCGTCGCCGACCAGAGGTTTCTGGCCACTAGACCGAGAGGAAACGACGCAATGTCCGATTCATGTTGTCATCATTCCGCAGCCGAAAAGGTCGATAAGGGTCTGGCGATGCGCCAGCCAGAGAGCGCTTTGGAAGGCAAGGAAGGTTCAGGCGAGGATCGTTGCCACCATTCGAAGGCAGAGAAGGCAAAGAGTCAATATACCTGCCCCATGCACCCGGAGGTTCGGAAGCCCAAGCCGGGCTCCTGCCCGGAGTGCGGCATGGAGTTGGAGCCTGTCCATCCTCTGCCAGCGGCGGGGAAAACCGAATACACCTGTCCCATGCACCCGGAAATTGTTACCGATGAGCCGGGTTCATGCCCCATCTGCGGGATGGCGCTAGAGGCCCGAACGGTGGAGATCGAACCGGAAAACGCCGAACTCCTGGACATGCGCCGCCGTTTCTGGGTGAGTGCTGTTCTGACCTTGCCGGTTTTTGTCACGGCCATGGCGGAGGCGATTCCTGGTGTGTCACTGGAAAGAGTCGCTTCCCCTCAATCGCTGGCACTCTTTCAGATGCTGCTAGCCACTCCCGTCGTCCTATGGGGTGGCTGGCCCTTCTTTGTCCGCGGGGTTCGCTCGGTGGTGACGCTGAAACTCAATATGTTCACTCTCATCAGTTTGGGCATTGGCGTCGCCTGGGTGTACAGCGTCGTGGCGACCTTGCTGCCCGGGATCTTTCCAGCCTCATTCCGGGGCGCGACTGGTGGGGTGGCCGTCTACTTTGAAGCTGCGGCAGTCATCACCACGTTGGTTCTTTTGGGTCAGGTCCTGGAGTTGATGGCCCGGAGTCAGACAAGTGCGGCTATCCGGGCGCTTCTGGGACTTGCCCCCAAGGTTGCCCGGCGACTCAATTCCGATGGAAGCGAGGAAGATGTTCCATTGGACCAGGTTCAGGTGGGCGACAAGTTGCGGGTTCGACCGGGCGAAAAAATCCCCGTGGACGGCACGGTCTTGGAGGGCGCCAGCTCCGTGGACGAAGCAATGGTCACAGGAGAACCCATGCCGGTCCAAAAATCCGCGGGTGACAAGGTCATCGGCGCCACGGTGAACGGGACGGGCGGCATGGTGGTTCAGGCTGATCGAGTTGGCTCCGACACACTTCTTTCGCAAATCATCCAGATGGTGGCGGAGGCACAGCGCAGTCGCGCCCCCATTCAAAAGCTTGCGGATCGTGCGGCGGCCTACTTTGTTCCGGCGGTCATCGCGGCCTCGGTTCTCACTTTTGCCATTTGGGGCATTTGGGGACCCGAGCCCAGGATGGCCTTTGCGCTGATCAATGCGGTGGCCGTGCTGATCATTGCCTGTCCTTGCGCCTTGGGCCTGGCGACCCCCATGTCGATCATGGTGTCGACGGGAAAGGGGGCAACGGCGGGAGTTCTCTTCAAAAACGCCGAGGCCATCGAGGTCTTGCGAAAGGTGGATACGCTTGTGGTCGATAAGACGGGAACCCTCACCCAGGGCAAGCCGAAACTCGTCTCCATCGTTCCCGCCAGCCACTGGAACGAGGAAGAATTGCTGAGGCTTGCCGCCAGTCTTGAGCGGGGCAGCGAGCATCCTCTGGCCGAAGCCATCGTCCAAAGTGCCGAGGATCGGAAAGTAACCCTTGCAAAGACCCATGAATTTGACTCCTTGACCGGAAGAGGCGTCATGGGGACCGTGGACAGCCGCAAGATTGTCCTTGGCAACCTCCGCCTCATGGATGAACAAGGGGTTTCTACCGGTGAGTTGCTACAAAAAGCAGAATCTCTCCGGACAGAGGGACAAACCGTGATGTTCACGGCCATCGACGGGAGGCTTGCGGGTCTTCTTGGCGTCGCCGATCCCATCAAAGAGACGACCCCGGCGGCCATTGAGCGGTTGCACAAAGAGGGAATCCATGTGGTCATGCTCACGGGAGACAGCAAGACCACGGCGAAAGCGGTAGCCGCCAGGTTGGGGATCGACGACGTGGTGGCCGAAGTTTTGCCGGACCAGAAAGCCGAGGCTGTCCGCCGGTTCCAAAAAGAGGACCGTATTGTCGCCATGGCTGGCGATGGGATCAACGATGCTCCGGCTCTGGCCCAAGCAAACGTCGGAATCGCCATGGGCACGGGCACCGATGTCGCCATGGCCAGTGCAGGCATCACCCTTATCAAGGGCGACTTGGGAGGGATTGTCCGAGCGCGCACCCTTTCGAGGGCAACCATGCGCAATATCCAGCAGAACCTCTTCTTTGCCTTCATCTACAATACGCTTGGGATACCGGTTGCCGCCGGGGTTCTCTACCCTGTCTTCGGTCTCTTGCTTAGCCCCATGATCGCGGCGGCTGCCATGAGCTTCAGCTCGCTCTCGATCATCGTCAACGCGCTACGGCTCCGATCACTCCAAGTCTAGCTTCGACCCACCGGGAACTTCCATGAAGACTCTATTCTACCGATTCTCCGTGTTCCTTGCCGCCCTCGGGATCGCCGGCTGCGCTCGGACACTCCCCTTTCGGGCCACTGGTGCCCAAGCTGCCTACGAACGGGCCTGGGTCGATCAAGATTCCAAGGAACCCGAAAGTCAGAAGACCCGAGACGGACAGCTCCGACTCGCCGCCAACAAGGAAGGTTCTACCCCACCTGACAAAATGCACCGGCGCAATTCAGGGCGCCCCATTCATCGGACCGAGCTGGATGACGAGGCCATGCCGGTACTGGACAAGGAAGCCGATCTGGACGATTACCTGGCCTACGCAGCCTTGAAGAATCCAGGGCTGCAAGCAGCCTTCAATCGATGGAAAGCCGCCCTGGAGAGAATCGCCCAGGTGGAATCACTCCCTGATCCAAAGCTCACCTACGGTTTTTTCATCCGGCGGGTGGAGACCAGAGTGGGGCCCCAGCGCCAGCGACTCAGCCTGTCTCAGGCAATCCCCTGGCTCGGCAAGCTAAGGCTCCGGGGCAAGCGGGCCGGCGAAGCCGCGGAAGTGGAAAAGCGCCGCTACGACCAACTTGAGCTCGAGCTCTTCGACAAGGTCAAGAATGCCTACGCCGAGCTCTACTATCTGGGCCGCTCAATCACGATCACCGAAGACAACTTGATCCTGCTGGCCAACTGGGAAAAAGTGGCTCGCGCCAAGTATCGAGTGGGAACCGCACCTCATGCAGCGGTGATCAAGGCCCAGGTAGAGCTGGGCAAGCTCGAAGATCTTTTGGAAACTCGAAGAAAGCTGAAGCCGCCTTTGGAGGCTCGCCTCAACGCACTCCTGGGTCGCCCGGCGCCAGCCAGAATTCCATGGCCCGAGAGTCTTCCCCACGACCCGATCCAGGTCGATGTAGATGATCTGTTCGCTGAGCTTGCCGAGTCGAACGCCGAGTTAAAGGTTTACGACGCCAAAATCTCTACGGCGAACGTCGGCATTGCCCTTGCCAAGGAAGATTACTATCCAGATTTTGGTGCCAGCCTCTCCTACAACGAGACCGGAGGCGCCTTGAATCCGGATGCCGACGATTCAGGGAAAGACGCCATCATGGCCGCGTTCAGCGTCACGTTGCCCGTCTGGCGAAAAAAGCTCCGCGCCGGTCTCCTGGAGGCCCAGCTCAGAGAACGGATGGTCCGCCTCCAGCGCGAAGATCGAGTCAACCGCCTCGAATCTCAGCTTGCTGGCGCCTTCTTCCAACTGGACGATGCCCAGCGAAAAATTTTCCTTTACCGCGACACCTTGCTCCCACTGGCAATGGAGTCTCTCAAAGCGACGGGCGCGGCTTTTGCGGCCGGCCGCACTGATTTTTTGAACTTCATCGATGCCCAGCGGATTCTCTTGGAGTTCGAACTCTCCCTCGAAAGAGCCCTCGCCGATCATCTCCAGAGCCAAGCGACAATCGAGCGCCTCATCAATCGGCGCCTGACAGCGAAGACGAACACTGAAGCCTCAGACCCATTGGCCCCGGCTCATAACGAAACCCTACCAAAAGATGATGTACCTGTGAGGCATGAAATCCCGGCGAAAGATGGACTTCCCGCGGACGAGCCCCCCACGACGGGCAATGGCCTCCCGGCTGACAGCCAAGGATTGCCGAACTCACCCTCGGCGCCCGAGAGACCCTTTGGCAAACCGGACACGCCTTTTGGCAAGCCGGAGTCGAAGTCCCCAATCCGTCCGGCTACGACCAGACACTCGGATGCAACTGACGAGAAGGAGCCTCAAAAATGACCCACGACCAAAACCCTTCCCCAAACAAAACAAACCCCGATTCCGACGACCTTGGAGCTCATCAAGGCACTCGAGAAGCAACCGGTCACACAGGCCCAGCCAAGCCAAAGCGATGGAAAACGATCATGCTGGTGGCCGCTGCGATCGTTTCTGGATACTGGCTACGAGGAACGCCACAGCCAATTCCGGCGCGTGCCGCGCAAGAAGAGACAGGTTCTGAAGAAGCCAAGAAACCCACCATTTGGACCTGTTCCATGCACCCTCAGATCCGCCTGCCCAAACCCGGCAAATGCCCCATCTGCGGGATGACTCTCATTCCGCTGGAAGAAGGATCGGATTCGGGGCCGGAAGAGGGTCCTCGGGAGCTTCGCATGAGCGAGACCGCCCGCTTGCTGTCGGAGATCCTGACTGCGCCCGTGGAGAGAAGGCAGGTGGAGGTTCAAGTGCGGATGGTGGGGAAGCTTGACTACGATGAAACGCGGACGGGAACCATCACGTCGTGGGTTCCCGGACGGCTGGATCGGCTTTATGTGGACTACACCGGAGTCCCGGTGAAGAAGGGTGACCACATGGTTTACCTGTACAGCCCCGAACTCTTGAGTGCCCAGGAAGAGCTTCTACAGGCCGTAAAGACAGCCAAGGAGCTTGAGGGAAGCCGGGTGAGCATCGCCCGAGAATCGGCGGAAGCGACCGTTGAGGCGTCCAGGGATAAGCTTCGGCTCTGGGGGCTAACAAAACGGCAGATCGCCAACATCGAAAAGCGGGGAAAGACTACGGACCATCTGACGATCTATGCACCCATGGGCGGAATCGTCATCCACAAGACGGCTCTGGAAGGAATGTACGTCCAGACCGGCACAAAAATCTACACCATCGCCGATCTGAGCCACCTTTGGCTGAAGCTTGACGCCTATGAATCAGACATGGCCTGGATCCGGTACGGTCAGAAGGTGGAGTTCACCACCGAAGCCTATCCCGGCGAGGTTTTCGAAGGGCGGATCTCCTTCATCGATCCGATTCTCAATGAAAAGACGCGAACCGTCAAGCTGCGGGTCAACGTAGAGAACCCGAACGGTCGTCTCAAGCCTGGAATGTTCGCCCGAGCCGTAGTAAAAGCACGGGTCTCTGGCAAGAATGTCGTCATCGATTCGGCACTGGCGGGCAAGTGGCTTGGCAGGATGCATCCTGAAATCGTCCGAGACAAACCTGGCAGGTGTCCCGTCTGCGGTATGCCCTTGGTCAAGGCCGAAACCCTTGGTTTCGCTAAAGAAACAGACGCCGAGGCTGCGGCCCCGTTGGTCATTCCGGTGACAGCGCCGCTGATCACCGGACTTCGAGCGGTGGTCTACGTGGAAATACCGGACAGAAAGCAACCCACCTATGAAGGGCGGGAGGTCGTTCTAGGTCCCAGGGCAGGTGACTACTACGTCGTCAAGAGCGGTCTGGAAGAAGGCGAACAGGTTGTGGTCAGCGGCAACTTCAAGATTGACAGCGCCATCCAGATCGCCGCGAAGCCAAGCATGATGTCTCCCGAAGGTGGAATGGCACCCTCCGGGCACAATCACGGATCTTCTGGCGATCGGGCGGGAGCCAAGAAAACCACCGGCACCAAAGGGAAGGCTTCTCCGTCTCCAAGGGCGGTTCCCAAAGGATTTCAAAAGGCCCTGGGAGCTGTTTACGAACGCTACCTGGAAGTTCACAAGGCTCTGGCAACCGACGACGAACCCGGTGCCAAGAAGGCAACGGAACAGCTCCTTGCCACTCTGGAGAAAGTTCCCATGAAGCTGTTGGCCGGTGCCGACCACATGGCCTGGATGCCCCATTCAACGGAAATCAAGGAGAGCGCCCGACAGCTTCAGGCCGCCTCGGGGCTCAAGGACCAGAGAAACGGTTTCGCCCTTTTGTCCGAGTCGCTGGCATCGGCTCTGGACGATTTTGGTTTTCAGGACGCCAAGGAAGCGTACAAGATGAAGTGTCCCATGGTTTTCCAGGGCCGCGGAGCGATATGGCTCCAGTCCGAAACAAAGGTGGCAAACCCCTATTATGGGACGGCGATGCCAGGTTGTGGCTCCAAGATCGCGGAAATAGGGAAAAGCAGCGAGTAGCGCTCCGAATCAGCTTTGCTCACTGGTGGCCGCCCCTGGCGGCTGCCGGTAAGGGGATTCACCCGCCCTTGAGAAACGGATGCTCTCCGCTTTTCGGGGCAAATGCCTAGTCGTGGGATGACTGTAAGCGAGTAGCAGGAGCGGCCGCGAGTGATGGGAGCGGAGCACAACCATAAGAATAAATATCGTTTTTGGCCTCCTTTTGAAGCACAAGGGTGAGGCCACCCAGGATTTTTTGAGTTCTCAGGAAAGGACCATAATGGCTGAACACCAGCAACCAGCGGCTTCGGCTTCCTGGATCGACAAAGTTTTGCGCTTCAGCTTGGAAAACAAGCTGGTCATTGGCATGCTCATGATCTTCGTCGTGATGTGGGGCATCATGGTGGCGCCGTTTGATTGGGACATCGACTGGATGCCGCGAGACCCGGTGCCCGTGGATGCGATTCCGGATATCGGTGAAAACCAGCAGATCGTGTTCACACGGTGGATGGGTCGGTCGCCGCAGGACGTCGAGGACCAGATCACCTATCCGATGACGGTCTCACTCCTGGGCATCCCGGGGATCAAGACGATCCGAAGCTACTCTTTCTTCGGTTTTTCCAGCATCTACGTCATTTTCAAGGAGGACATAGACTTTTACTGGTCGCGCTCGCGGATTTTGGAGAAGCTCAACAGCCTGCCGGCGGGAACTCTGCCACCGGGCGTTCAGCCGACACTGGGGCCAGACGCCACGGCTCTCGGCCAGATTTACTGGTACACGCTGGAAGGCCGGGATGAAGAAGGAAACCCCACGGGCGGCTGGGATCCTCACGAGCTCCGGACGGTGCAGGATTGGTACGTACGCTACGCTCTCATGTCGGCCGATGGCGTCTCTGAAGTGGCGTCGGTGGGCGGTTTGGAGAAAGAGTATCAGATCGACGTTGATCCCGATGCCATGCGTGCTCACGGTATCAAGCTCGAAGAGGTTTTCATGGCCGTACGGATGTCGAACCTGGACGTGGGCGCAAGGACCATCGAGGTCAACAAGGTAGAGTACATCATCCGCGGAATCGGCTTCGTCAAGAAAGTAGAAGACCTTGAAAACTCCGTCATCAAGGTCAATGACAACGTTCCCATCTACCTGAGAAATGTGGCGACCGTATCCCTGGGACCAGCTCTTCGACGAGGCGCGCTGGACAAGGGGGGCACGGAAGTAGTGGGCGGCGTCGTCGTCGTCCGGTACGGCGAAAACCCTCTGACCACCATCAAAAACGTCAAGAAAAAAATCGAGGAAATCGCCCCTGGCCTGCCGAAAAAAGTGCTGCCGGACGGGCGAACCTCGCAGGTGACCGTCGTTCCCTTCTACGACCGGACCGGACTCATTTACGAGACCTTGGGAACTCTTGAAACAGCGCTGTCAGAAGAGATTCTTGTCACGATCATCGTTGTGGTGGTCATGGTGATGCACCTGCGGAGTTCGATTCTGATTTCGGGGCTGCTCCCCATTGCCGTCTTGATGTGCTTCATCGCCATGAAGCAGTTCGGCGTGGACGCCAACATCGTCGCGCTTTCTGGAATCGCTATCGCTATCGGGACCATGGTGGATATGGGGGTGGTGGTCTGCGAAAACATCCTCAAACACCTGGACCGAGCCGTGCCCGAGGAGGACCGGCTGGAGGTGATTTACCGTGGGGCCAGCGAAGTGGGCGGAGCGGTGGTGACGGCCATTTCCACGACGGTCGTGAGCTTCTTGCCGGTCTTCACCATGGAAGCGGCTGAAGGGAAGTTGTTCAAGCCTTTGGCCTATACGAAGACGTTTGCGCTCATCGCATCGGTGGTGGTGGCGATTACCATGATACCGCCGCTGGCCCATCTGTTGTTCACGAAACCTAACGGTCGGAAAAAGAGAGCGGGGCATTTCACCGGTCTCCTTCTGCCTCTTGGACTCCTGGCAAACCTCTATGACCGGGTGTTTAGGCGGATTCCACCGGCAATCAAGCGTTTTTCTTCCCTGCTCCTCAACGGCATCGTGGTGCTGGCCGTGGGCTTGCTCTTGAGTGAGCACTGGCTGCCGCTGGGACCGGAGAAGGGAACGCTTTTAAATTTTATCTTCGTCGGCACCCTCCTGGGCAGCCTGTTGTTGGGAATCCAACTTTTGCAGCGGATTTATTCGCCCGTGCAATGGTGGTGCTTGAGACACAAGATGGCTTTTCTTTCTGTTTCCGGCGCCTTGATCCTCTGGGGTGGAGTGGTCTGGCTGGGCTTTGGAACAATGTTTGCCCCTGTCCCCAAGCTCCTTGGGAAAGCGGGGATCGATCCAGATAAAATCGTCCGAAGCGGTATCTGGACCAGTGCATCGGAAGAATTCCCGGGTATGGGCAAAGAGTTCATGCCACCGCTAGACGAGGGATCCTACCTCTTCATGCCGACGAGCATGCCCCACGCCTCCATCGGAGAAGCGCTGGACGTGCTGCAAAAGCTGGACATGGCCATCAACTCCATTCCCGAAGTCGATCTGGCCGTGGGTAAGCTGGGCCGCGTGGAAAGCCCTCTCGATCCGGCACCCATTTCCATGATCGAGACGGTCATCAACTACAAGCCAGAGTACATCACCGGGAAGGATGGGCATCGTCTCAGTTTTCGGTACGACGAGGCCACCAGTCAGTTCGTCCGCGACGAACAAGGCGAGCTCATTCCCGATCCCGACGGGCGCCCCTTCCGGCAGTGGAGGCCCGAGATCAAGAATCCCAACGACATTTGGGACGAGATCGTCCGGGTCACGAAGATCCCAGGAACAACGTCGGCGCCGAAACTCCAACCGATTGCGGCCCGCATCGTCATGCTCCAGAGCGGGATGCGTGCGCCCATGGGCATCAAGGTCAAGGGACCCGACCTGGAAACCATCGAGAAGGTGGGTTTACAGCTTGAACAATATCTCAAACAGATCCCCTCAGTGGAGCCCGCGGCTGTCTTTGCAGACCGGATCGTCGGCAAACCCTACCTGGAGATCGTCATCGATCGAAACGCCATCGCCCGGTACGGCATCAAGCTCAAACAAGTCCAAGACGTCATCGAAATCGCCATTGGCGGGCGAAAAATCACGACAACGGTGGAGGGACGGGAACGGTACGGCGTCCGCGTCCGATACCGGCGGGAGCTCCGAGACAACATCGAATCCCTGGGCCGGATCCTGGTCCCCGCCCCTGATGGCGCCCAAATTCCCCTTATCCAGATGGCCGAGATCACATACATCCGCGGCCCCCAGGTCATCAAGAGCGAAGACACCTTCCTGGTGGGGTACGTTCTGTTTGACATGAAGCCAGGCGAGGCCGAAGTAGATGTCGTGGAAGACTGCATGCGGTTCTTGCAAGAGAAGATCGACAGTGGCGAGTTCCGGCTTCCCGCCGGCGTGAGCTACACCTTCGCCGGAAGCTACGAAAACCAGATCCGGTCGGAAAAAAAGCTCACGGTCGTTCTCCCTCTGGCGCTCTTCGTCATTTTCATGATCCTCTATTTCCAGTTCAAGGCCATCAGCACGACGCTTCTGGTTTTCTCGGGAATCCTGGTGGCGTGGGCCGGAGGCTTCCAGATGCTTTGGTTTTATGCGCAGCCCTGGTTCCTGGATTTTTCGGTCTTCGGCGTGAATATGAGGGATCTTTTCCAGGTTCATCCCATCAACCTCAGCGTCGCCGTCTGGGTCGGGTTTCTGGCCCTCTTCGGTATCGCCTCGGACAACGGCGTCATCATGGCCACCTACCTCGATCAAGTTTTCGAGGAACGAGATCCCGACAGTCTCCAGGAAATCCGCGAAGCGACAGTCTTCGCCGGAATGCGCAGAATCCGCCCCTGCCTCATGACCGTAGGCACAACGATTCTTGCTTTGATCCCCGTTCTTACCTCCACGGGCCGAGGAGCAGACGTGATGGTCCCCATGGCGATCCCCTCCTTTGGCGGGATGAGCGTTGTGCTCATCACGGTCTTCCTTGTCCCCACACTCTACTGCTCCATCAAGGAGCGCCAATGGAAGCGGCGGCAACGATGGAAAGACGCCGCTTAGTGATTTTCTCAAGCATAAGGATGAAACCATGAGATTCAGTCGATTTCTTTTCTTCATCACCCTCTCCGCGGCAACTCTGGCGGTCTCGCCAACAACTCATGCCTCCGCTACGAAGGACGGTGCCTCCTCCGTGGTTAACGCCTATTTGACCGTCCATACCGCCCTGGCGGGAGACGATCTCCCGGCGGCACTCAAGGGCTTTATCGCCGTTCAAAAAGCCACCGCCCACGCCAAGGGCGGGCATGGCGTTTCGGTCGATCTGGCGGTTTCCATCGACAAAGCCGCCTCCACGGGCACCGGATCGAAAAGCCTGGACGAGGCCAGAAAAGCCTTCAAAGAATTGTCCGTAAAGGTTATCGAGCTGGCAGAGAAGGCGCCTGACGCGGAGCTCCGCGTCGCTTTCTGCCCCATGGTCATGGGCGGCTCCAGGTGGATCCAAAAAGGGGACACGGTCCAGAACCCCTATTATGGCAAGGCGATGCTGGGCTGCGGAACCGTCGAGGGTCCCGTGGGCAAAGCTGGTGGCCACAAGGAAAAACATGACCACTAGTTCTTTCCCCCGCCAAGCCCTCTCCCGCCAAGAGAGGGCTATCCCAGTTCTTACCACGAATCGTCCGCGGGGCACCGATCATCGCCACGGCCCGCTCCCATCGGGCGCCGACCGACACCCGCGACTCGCCATTGTCGCCTCTCGATCCACTGCCCTAAGGCCGGAGCAACGCCCGGAATTCGGGCGCAGGCCTTCCGGCCTGCGCCCGCTTCTTGGCGGCGGAGACGTATTGGGGCATCCACGTAAAGTGGGACACTCCATGGATTGTGGCACTGCCAATCGTCCGGGCAACGCCTCGCTCCGCTTGGCGGGTAACGCCTCGCGTTACTCGGCGGTTGTCCGGGGACTCCGTCCCCGGTCCCCTGGCAGGGCTTTGCCCCGCACCCACCAGGGAGCTCGCTCCCTGGACCCAC
>JAJRTK010000271.1 GCA_024278345.1 bacterium
ACGACAATTTGATAGGTCCCGTCCACTGGACGCTTCCTCTTCTCCGTTCCGGGTATCCACGCAAGGCGGGCCAGAACAGAAAAAAAAGGAAAACGCGTAGCGTACAAAAACGTGGGCTGGGATCCCGTTGCCCTTCGTTGCAACGGGAAGATGAGCACGCTCCCTGGTGGGTGCAGGGCGAAGCCCTGCCAGGGGATGGAATCCCCGGACCACCGCCGATGGAGTGCCTTGATGCCCGCTCGTTTATTGCTCTTGCTTGCCTGCCTGGGAATCCTTCTCACGGCCACGGTGATACCGGCGGCGTTTACGGCCGACGAGCCCAATTATCTTGCCAGTGTCCTGGGTCTGCGTTCCGGAGACTGGGGACTGGAGGCGACCCGCGGATTGCCAGCGAGCCGTGAGCTTCTTTTTTTTGAGCCGGCTCCCCAAAGGCGCCGCACTTTTTCACCGCCGGCCATCTCCTCGGTCCCGCCCCTCTACGCATTCATCGCCCTTCCGTTTTCCTATTTCGGATGGCGCGGCCTGGTGGCGCTCAATAGTCTTGCCTTCCTGCTGGCCGCCGGGATCCTCTTCGTCTATGTTCGGGATCACGCTCGCCGGCCGGAGACTCCTTGGCTGGCGGTGACCGCTTTCTCTTTCTCTGGTTACCTTTTGGAATATGCCCAGGGACTTTGGCCGCACACCTTGGCCCTGGCCCTTTCGTTGGGCGGGTTGTTTGCCGCCAGCCGCGCGCGGAGGGAAAATCGGCTCTCTCTGGCGGCACTGTCGGGGATCCTGGTGGGGCTGGCCGTGGGCGTCCGGTATCAGAATATCCTGTACGCGGCTTGCGTAGGCCTTGGATTGGCGCTTTGGAGCTCTCGGCGGTTCAGGATGGGCTGTGCGTTTCTGGGGGCACTTGCTTTGCCTCTTTTGGCTAGCGCGTGGATCAACTACCAGAAGTTCGGCTCTTTCGACCCGCTGACCAAGGACCAGGTTCGTTATCTTCACCTGGGCCTCGTTGGCAAGATGGCCCGGGAGACAGCCGGTACTTTGGGGGGCGCCCCCGATTCGTCGCCGGTCGGGTCCATCGTATCGGAACTGCCAACGTTGGCCTTGGGAGTCGCGAAGATGGTGGCCACCGCGGTCCACGTCTTTTGGGCCAGGGTGGTGGATTTCACCACCCACGTTCCCCTAGTGATCAAGGGAAACTGGTCGATGCTTCCTTCGCCGGGTAGCGGCGCGTTTCTCATGGTCGGCGCCGTGAAGAAGGCCTGGCTCCAGTCCTGCCCGTGGTTTGTTTTGGGGCTTGTGGCCATGGCGCTCGCCTGGCGCCGTCGGAGCGAAAAAAAACCGGTTCAGATCGAGCTCCGGATCTTTTCGCTCCTCGTTTTGGCCGTCTTTGCTCTTTTTTCGTTCGTGGGATTCTCAAGGACCGATGGAATCTGTTTCAACCAGCGATATTTTATCGAATTGATCCCGCTGGCCGTGGCGGCGGCCGCCTGGTTGACCGAGGGGTGGCTCCAGCGCCGGGGTCTTCTGATTGGACTTCTCGTGGGGGCGGTTTTGGGCTGCGTTGTCCTGAGTTTTCCAAGACATTCCCTGTTTCGGCAAATAGCCTTGATGCGGTTACCCTTGGCGATGGTCTTCTTGCTGGTGGTGGGTTGGGCCTTACGCCGGAGAAAAAGTGGCGCCGCAATTTTGTCCGCCACTCTGGGGGTCGCGCTACTCTGGTCGTGCGCGGTGCATCTGGGGGACGATTTAGGCGCGTCCAGGGCACTCCGCCGGATCAATCTCGCGCGGACGGCGCTTTTGGAGAGGAAGCTCTCCTATCCCGCGGGCCTCCTTGCCTGGAACCCCACGAAAGATGCCGCGGCCAGCCTTCTTTTGGAGCACGATCTGGTGCTCCTCAACTGCTGGGCCGATGGCGGCCAGTCGGCCCGACTCTTGAGCGATGCCCTCTTGGCCCGGGGCCGCCGGATCTACCTGATCTTCGATGGCTTTCCCAGGGAGGTCCTCCGGCAGATCCTGGCTGGCCGCCGCATCCGGCAAATTAGCCGGAAACCGCTCTGGCTCGTGGAGATTTCGGAGCCTTTGACGTCCTCGGGGCAGGCGATGAGAAGGGGGGATAAAACGGCTCCCAACGGCGGAGGCGGGGAACTGGCGCCGAAGGCGCCCAGCGGTGCCGCTGGGCGCGGAACGCAACCCAATGGAACCCCATGGAATGGAACAAAAAGAACCAAGGAAGGAGTCTTGCCATGAAGCAAAAAATACCGCACGATGCCCAGATTTTTGTCGCCGGTCATCGGGGACTCGTGGGCTCGGCGATAGTGGATCGCCTCAGGGCCGAAGGGTACAGGAATCTTGTGCTGGCAACCCGACAGCAGCTCGACCTCCGGGACCAGGCGGCGGTCAACTATTGGTTTCGCGCCAACCGACCGGACTACGTCTACCTGGTGGCTGGGACCGTGGGCGGGATCCTGGCGAATTCGACGCGGCCGGCGGAGTTCATCTACGACAACATGATGATCCATGCCACGGTGGTCCACGCGGCTTATTCCCATGGCGTGAAGAAGCTGCTTTACCTGGGAAGCTCTTGCATCTACCCCAGGGAAGCGCCGCAGCCCATCCGGGAGGAGTCCTTGTTGACGGGGCGGCTGGAGCCGACCAACGAGTGGTACGCCATCGCGAAGATTGCCGGGATCAAGCTATGCCAGTCTTACCGCCGCCAGTACGGCTGCAACTTCATTTCGGCCATGCCCACCAACCTTTACGGACCCAGGGACAATTTCGACCTGGCAAGCTCACACGTGGTTCCGGCCCTGATCCGGAAGTTTCACGAGGCCGGGGTAAAGGGAGAGGAAGAGGTGGTCATCTGGGGGTCCGGGGCACCGCGGCGGGAGTTTCTGCACGTGGAAGACCTCGCCCACTGTTGCCTCTACTTGATGGAGCATTACGAGGATGACCTGCACATCAACGTCGGAACGGGCGAGGATCTCAGTATCCGGGAGCTGGCGGAGCTCGTCAAGAAGATTGTCCATCCCGGCGCCAGGCTCGTCTTCGACACCTCCAAGCCGGATGGCACGCCGCGGAAGCTCCTGGATGTCAGCCGACTCCACGCCCTTGGCTGGAAACATAGCTTCGAGCTTCGCCAGGGGCTGGAAACCACCTATCGCTGGTACCTTGACCACCTTGATCCGGGATGATGCCTTTTTCCTAAAAAAAAGCCCACAATCCGCATCTCCCTTGGTGGATGGCAGCGAGGCATGTTGGAGGGGGGCACGTTTCAAGGGCATGATAACTGTCGATGGCTTTGTTCTTTGAGTTGCGGTCCACTCACGTCGGCGGCAATCCGTCCGCCGACGCTCGTCTCTCATCGCCCCGAACCCAGGCTCAGAAGCCTCCAAGAGGTACTTCGACCGACTCTCTTCCAGGAAAGGAAGACCTTGCTCAAATATCGACATATCTCGCCGGGTGGGAAAAACAAGGACCTA
>JAJRTK010000010.1 GCA_024278345.1 bacterium
ACCGCCGTCCTGCCGGTGTAGCGCGCCGAAACGGTGGCACCGGCATCTTGCCGGTGTCGCACGCCGCAACGGTGGCACCGGCATCTTGCCGGTGTAGCGCGCCGAAACGGTGGCACCGGCATCTTGCCGGTGTAGCGTGCCGAAACGGTGGCACCGGCATTTTGCCGGTGTAGCGTGCCGAAACGGTGGCACCGGCATCTTGCCGGTGTAGCGCCCTCCGGGCTGCACGGAGCCGGGAAGGAGGCCCGCCCCAGCGGTGATGTTGTCAACCGGATCTGATAGATCTCCCTCAGTCCTCCTCATGGAACCCAGTTATTGCGATCAACAGGAGTTCGACGTCAATTTTGACGACGAGGCGGCAGACGGTACTAGCGCCTTCTGTCGGAGGATCAGAAGTCTTCCGCGGCAACACGCCAGCGCCCGCAGTTCTCCACCCAGTCAAGATCAACGGTGCGGAGGCCAGGTTCTTCCTTCAGTTGGAGATTCAGACGGCAGGCGCCCCCCGTGGAGTCCACCCTGACCCCCAGGACCTCATGTCCCGCGATCTTCTTCCCCTCCAACCCGAGCAATGCATCAAGGCGCTTCTCCACTTTCCGTTGATTGGGCCTCTTGGGAAACTTGCACCGCTTCTTGGCCGGGAAATAGTAGGCCAGGGTGACCCAGACCCGGTTTTTCAAGAGCTGGCCAAAGCTGTTGCACCGCTTCTCCAGGTCCGCGGCTCGGGGAGCGCTTGAACCAAGTTGCCATGCGGCAGACGGAAAAAAAATCGGCTGGGGCGCAGCCACGGAAGTGGAGGAACCACTGGCTGTGGGAGACTTCACTGGGGTGACCTCCGGGGGAGGAGGATGCCAGTGGGAGGTGTCTGCATTTCGTCGGGGGAGGCTCAACATCGTGGTCCCGGCTGCGGAAGAAGTTCCGGCCGCGGAAGAAGTTCCGGCCGCGGTAGGAGTTCCGACCGCGGAAGGAGTTCCGGCCGCGGAGCCCGAGAAACCTGCCGGCGCCGACGGGGAGCTCTCCAGGGGAAGTGATGATGGATTTTTCCGAGGCGTCGCCAAAGGCGCCTGGCCGCCGCCAACAGCGGGTTTCGGAGTCTGCGCCGCCAGCAGCAAGCGCTCCAGCGGAGAAACGCCCTTTTCATCGAGCCAAAGCGGCTCCGAGGCGTCTGAATCCACGGCAACGGGACCGGCCGGTGACCCATCCTCTGAAGGCCTGTACCCCGAAAAGCCTTCAGGAAAGAGAAACGAGAAGAGGATCGCCAGTAGTCCCAGGAGAACCAGAGCAATCGCCAGTGCGAACACTCGAGTCCACCGAGCGGCCCCGGGCGAACTTGAGCCCCCATCCATGGACGAATCGGGAGACCACGCTGCCCCGGAGAACCCGTAAGATCCTCCGGTGGTACCGGTGGCCTCATGACGCCTGCCCCCACCGCCTGGTCGATTCGAGCCTTCTCCGCGGCGGATCTTGAGGGGCTGAGCCTCCGGTGAATCGCCCCCGGCGCCAAGTCTCGGGCGGGCGGCCATGGGCGGCTCACTCCCCCTCTTGCGGAGCCGCGGGATTCGGATCGGGGATGTTCCGCTTCCCGGTCTCCGCCCTGCCCGGGAGCCTTCGCCCATAAGCATTTCCACGGCCGCCTGGACCTCCCGGCAACTGGAAAAACGGTCGGACGGAACCTTGGCCAGCATCCGCTCGATGATGGCCGCCACCTTTCTGGGAACCGCCGAGTTGCGGTGGCAGAGTGGGGGAAGGGGCTTCCGGAGGTGCTTGCTGACAATCTGAACCGGCGACTTCCCGGAAAAGGGCGGAGCACCGGCCAAGGCGTGGTAAAAGGTGGCGCCCAGGGAATAGAGATCCGCTCGGACATCCAAGGGCTCTGCCCGGGCCGCCTCCGGGCTCATATAGGCCGGCGTCCCCAAGATCGTTCCCGGCGCCGTCAAATTGTTCTGCCCGTCCAAGAGCTTTGCCATGCCGAAATCAGCGAGCTTCACCTCGGTCCCTTCGGAGAGCAGAATGTTGTCGGGCTTCAGATCCCTATGCAGAATATGGACCGCGTGAGCATGGGAAAGAGCCTCGAGGGTCTGGACCAAAAGACCAAGGCAAAACCGCCACTCCAGGCCGGAACCAGAGTCCATGAGCTTGCCCAGGCTGGGACCTTCAACCAGCTCCATGATGATGAAGTGGAAGGGCGGAGCCTCGCCGAAATCGAAAACCTGCAAGATGTTCGGGTGGTTTAGCGAAGCCACCACTCGGGCTTCCTGCCGAAACCGCTGGACGAACTCCGACCGGGACGCGTGGATCTCGTGGATGACCTTCACCGCCACGGTCCTGCCAAGACTGTGCTGCTCCCCCCGGAAAACGGCGCCCATGGCGCCGCCGCCAAGCAATCCCCGTAGGTGGCAGCCTCCGAAGGTCCGCCCAAGGAGTTGCCGCGCCATATGTTCCATGGGAAAAGAGGCCGGGGGCCGGGGCGCCTCTCGGTCTTCCCGCCCCTCCCCGGAGGCACAGGTCGAGCAGCGGCCATCAAGATCGATCTCTTCGACGGCCTGGCCACATTGTGAGCATTGGAACCCGGACATCGGCACCCTTCCAAGTTTTCGCAACCGGCCCCTCTGGCCATGGGAAAACCGAGGCGGTCACCCATGGCGAATAAAAACGGAAACTGCTCAAGTGGGACCTATCAAATCCCCGCGTTTTTGCTTTACACTCCGCGGCGCCGCCCTGGTGGCACCGGCATCTTGCCGGTGGCGGGCTGGACGGGATTCACGGAATTGAACGGTGGGTTCCTTTCGTGCGTGGACTTGTCAACCGGA
>JAJRTK010000272.1 GCA_024278345.1 bacterium
AAAGATTGGAAATAAAAGGAAAACGCGCAGCGCACAAAAATGTGGGTCCAGGGAGCGAGCTCCCTGGTGGGTGCAGGGCGAAGTCCTGCCAGGGGACGGGGGACAGCGTCCCCGGACGACCGCCGAGCGGAGCGCGGCGCTGCCCGATGCCAAGTTTTTTCTGCGACCCATTGTCCCGCTTTGCGGGGATACCCTCCTGCGTTACCGTGAAAACACTCTCCACACAGAGATTTGTCTTCATGGCGTAGGTGCGTACGACCATTGGTTCGTGGAATTTCTGGCCTCCGGGCAACGCCTCGCTGTCGCTCGGCGGGTCACGCCCCGCGTTACCCGAAGGGTCACGCCCCGCGTTACCCGAAGGGTCACGCCCCGCGTTACCCGAAGGGTCACGCCTCGCGTTACCCGAAGGGTCACGCCTCGCGTTACCCGAAGGGTCACGCCTCGCGTTACCCGAAGGTCATCCGGGGATTGTAGCGTGCGGGCCGTCTGGCCCGCACGCATAGAGCTTTGCCCTGCACCCACAAGGGAGTTCACTAGGACCCGTTGCAATGAAAAGTAACGAGTTCCCCACCCACGTTTTTGTACGCTACGCATTTTTTTCTTTTTTTCACGCTTCTGGGGGTGGTTCGATTCCTTTCCATGAGTGTTCAGTCCATCTTCAGGCGCCAAGTTAGCTTTTCCGTCTCGTTTCGTCCAGCGGAAGCGTCGAACTCTCCCGCCTTGCGTGGAGACCAAAAATGCCCGTGGACTTCGTTGAAGGAACCTCTCGCCAAGACCGCCGCTGGAGGCGGTGGATCAGACGCCGCCGCGGATCCGCCGCGAGATTCCCGTTTCAAGGCGAGGAACTGTCTTCCTGGTGAGCTCCGCCCATCACGAGTGAACCCAGAAGTGCGCCGGAAACCGCCGGGACCAGCGCCACAGCCGCTGAAAAAAGAGCGAGGAAGATCAAAGCCCTGGCATCCAGATCCTGCACCAGGAGCCAAGCCAGATCCGAGCGCAAAGAAACCTCAAGATTCGGCGCGACGCCTTGAAGAGGCCCGCGAAGCAGCCACTCCCAGACAACAGCGATTTTCCGCCCCACGGGGTTGCCCCCGCTCAGAAGGAGGTAGATGGTCGCAAGTGCTTGAAAGAGTGCTCCCGATATGGCCGTGACGAACCCCAGCACCAAGGCGCCGCCCACTCCCAGCGGCGCGTTGGAGGACATCACCTCCAGCACCGCCCCCACAAGGGCTGCCAACGCAATGAGCAGCAAAATCATCGGACCGCTCAGACGAAAGTTGGCGAAGAAGAGTGGGATGGAAAATAGGACGCCAGCCAGCATTGAAGATCGAAGAATGCTGTTGCCCCCGCGTTCTCGGTTCATAAAGATCTCCTGCACTCGTATCATCCGGTTTCAAGGATCCATCCCGGCCAAGGATCTGGGATTTTAATCGTGCTCCCCGCCTAGGGCGCAATCTTCGGTAAACTCTTTTTTTTGTGTTACGGCCCGCTCTCATCGGTAACGACCCGTGCCTTTGGCACGAGTTCCCCGCGGCACCTGCTGCTCACCATTGTCGCCGCTTTCGATCCACTGCCCTAAGACCGGAGCACCAACAGGATTTCGCCGGGCGCTCTACTCACCCACGGCCAGAATTGCAACGGTTCCCGCGAATTCCGACGGGCAGAACGTCACCTGAACATCCAAATCCTCAAGCCGGTAAACATAGCGCTCCGTGGAACCCAGCATTGTCTTTCGCACGAATGCGAGATTGCTGGCGTCCATATTGCGAAAAGCCTCCTGATACTCGAAGATTTCGTCAATGGTCACCGACTCTTCGTAGCTCGAGCAGGTCAGGTTCGCTATACACTTTCGGTTGCCTTCCTGGATGCAGTTGATGATGCCTTCCACGGCGCTTTCGCGGCTCATGTCCGTCCAGTAGCTACAGCCGGTGGAGCCCAGGGTCAAGCACGCCACCACGAAGGCTTGAATTGAAAGAAGTTTCCATCGAGTCATCAGTCGTTCCTTATGAGCGGTGAAGAGAACAGGCACTGGTCATCGGTGGTCACCATCGCAGGACGAGTGGCCCTCGTGGATGTGGGGCCGAAGGCCCGGGCGCGGCGTTTGAACTTCTCCACCGTAGCCGGTGCCAGCCAGACCTAGATCCGCCAAAGCGCCACGTGACCGAGGCCAAGAGAACCCAAAGCTCCAAGCGTGTCAAACTGGCCGCGGGGTTGAGCAAAAACGGCGGTGGGGCAGTCGCGGACAATGACGGGAGTTTCGCAACTGAGCCTCGCCCTTGTCAACATCGCCCCATCTTCGTAGCCTTCTTGGATACGGAGAACCTTGAATCCATGGAAGGAGGCTCATTTTGATGGTGATCGACGGAATCAAGGGGCTACAAGAGCTGGTGGGCCGCGAGATAGGCGTCAGTGACTGGCTCCAGATCAATGGAGAACGGATCGCGATGTTTGCTGACGCCACTTCCGATCACCAGTGGATTCACCTGGATGAAGAGCGGGCAAAAAACGGCCCTTTCGGTGGGCCCATTGCTCATGGCTATCTGACTTTGAGCCTGGGCCCACACCTCCTGAGAAGGATCTGGAGAGTGGACGGACTGGGAATGTCCATCAACTATGGCCTGAACCGGGTCCGTTTCCCCAGTCCCGTGCCGGTGAGATCGAGACTCCGCCTCCGGGCTGAACTGCGCCGGTTGGAACGACTAAAAGGGGCCGTCCAAGTCGCTCTGGGACTGACCTTCGAGATCGAGGGGTCCAGAAAGCCCGCCTGTGTCGCCGAGGCCCTCTTTCGCTACTATCTAGGCGGTTCGACATCCCTTTGACTAGCTGCGGCTCCTTCTGTTGTGTTCCGCTCTCATCGGGCGACGTCCGACGCCCGCTGTTCGCCATTTTCACCCCTTTCCCCATCGGTTGCCCCGAAAGTGGAGTACCACCGGGTTTTTCAACTCATCGGCGAACTTCATTGACGGGCCGCTCCCCGAGGATGCCGGTGGAGAGGGCGGCTCGGGCTCCGCAACAGGTCCAATCGTGAGATGCTTGCAGGGCCGTGGAATCTGTTCGGGCGCGGAAAGCGGTTTCATGGAATCATGCCCTGAAGGCGTCCCACCACCCGACTTCCGGCGTCAACGGCCTTCTACTTGGAGAAGTTTCGTCTTTTTTTTCAGGGTCCGGGCTACCAGAAACAGGATTCCGCCCAGGGCTATCGACCAGCCCCAGAAGGGATGGAGCACGGCCCCCCGGCTTCCCATGAGATTGCCGGCGAAATCAAGGAAGGCGAAGGTGGCAAGAATCCCGAAAAAACCACTGTATTCCCTCCTGATAACGTTTCTGACGGAAAATGGAAGCTCGGGCGGGCGCCAGCCCCTTAGCCGCGGCAGGAAAGCCGGAGTTCCCCTGGCCCAGCTTTCGAACTCAGTCCCAAAGCGTTCCCGGAGAAAGGCCTCTTCCGCCAGCATAATCCGCTCGTAGTAGATCCAGAACATCGCCACGCAGAGCGCCAGGATCCAGGCATCTTGGATGGAAACTACGATGCCAAGCGTAATGAAGAAGTTTCCCAAGTAAAGAGGGTGGCGGACCAGGGAATAGGCTCCGCTTTTGTTCAAAAGGCCCGCGCGAGGGGCGTTGGTCGTCCTTCCGGATGTGTCCGCCGGGGCGTGGCCAAGGGCGAAGATGCGGATGGCCAGGCCGAAAAAGGAGAGCATCAGGCAGGTGAAACCCCAGATCGGGTCGTTTCCCGCACGGTGGCCGGGGGCGGCACTACCCTCCCACATGGCAAGGACCAAGAGACCCACCATGATGAGAGGCAGGTAGCTCCGCCAGCGAAAGAGCCATTCTCCTTGTCGGATTTGTTGGTGGGCAAGAGACATTTGCGGGATGCTCGGCGGCGGCGATGGAACAGGCATAGTGTCCATCGGCTGTGAGACCTTCGAGTTTAGGACTGGAATTTTGCGCGGGTCACCGAAAGCAGCGGCCTTCTCAGTAGCAATTTTCAGGGTTGCTGTAAAAAACAAACCCGATTCCGGGCTCGTTTCTCGGCTTCGGTCATCCATGGTGCCTCTGGCAGCTCTCGCCACGCCTGGCTCCGGTCACCTTTCCAAAACCCGCGGAGCGCAAGAAGAGCCCAGCCGAGACAAGTCCCCATAAAAATCCAAGAGTTACTGGTTTCTCTGCCGCTGGTGGCATGAAAAATATGAACAACTACTTGCTCTTCTTACTCATACACCATAGATTGAGTTTAAGGTGGGAATTTCGTGGAATCTGCCATTCAAGATTAAGGGAGTTCCCAATCCACAGCTTTCGCCACGGATTGTGGCCAAGGGGATTGGTCTGTTTCTGGCCAGGACCACGGGGTTCGATGGAGCTTCGGCGTGGCCAGCATCGAGTGTTTGCGTGGTGCTTGCCACCAAGCACTGATTGGCAGTTTGCGCGGATGATGTCGGAATGTACTTAAAGTAAACAGTTAGGATGACGTGAGTATCGGCATTCGCTTGGGAAAGTCTGGGGGCAGGGCGGGGAGTTCCAGTGCGAGGGCTTGTGCGTATCGCCAAACTGGCGACGATGAGTCGCTCATGAAGAAGGAGAACTCATGCGACGAGGGAAGTTCACTTGGCTTTGCGGAATGGCCTTGCCATTCTTGGCCCTGAACACGCTTCAGGCGGAAGGGTTTCCAGAGAGAATCCATTATGAGGGGCGGATCGACAGCGCGGTAGCCGAGCCGCTGGAAGGGCGGTTCGATATGCTCTTCCGCTATTTCGAGCCTGCCGGCCAGGAGGAGCTCCTAGCCGAACGCATGGAATTCGTTGAGGTCCACCAAGGCCGGTTTCAGGTGGAACTGGGGGCGGGAAAATCGGGCGACGGGCTCATGTCAGTCTACCGGTTTGGCTCGTTGCGGGATTTATTTGCCGCCCATGCCGAAGTACAGGTCGAAGTTTCTGTTGACGGGCAGGTGTACAGCCCGAAGTTCCGGATTCTTCCCGCCGGCCATTCTTTGAAGTCGCGCCTGGTGTTGGCGGGGCAGCGCACGGATGACGATGGGAAGCCCCACTGGAAGCACTACGAGGCGAAGAGCCCCGCAACTTCCGTTCAGGCCGTATCCCTTGAGCCAGGTGAATCCGCCAGTTCCGATCCCCACGGACCATTTTTGCTCCCCATGCGGGGGCCTTGGATTAGCCAACCCGTTAGGGACTTGCCTCCCGCGGCCCACAAATTTGTGGAACCTAAAGATGCCGTGGCGATCAACCCACTACGCCACGAGTCTCTCTTCGATGAGGAGGGGAATCGATTTGGCACACAGGCGCCAAAGGTGGACGATCCGTTGGCAGCGGCATCTCGCATGGCACCATCCGCGGTGCTGACTCCGCCTCTGAATCTCTCCTTTGAAGGGATGAGTATCGCCGACACTCCCGGTTACTTGCCGCCCGATACCGAAGGAGTCGTTGGTTGGGACACGGTGAATAGCCGGTTGGTCTATATTCAGGTGGTCAACACTAATTTTGCCATGTACGATTCCGCGGGTGCCCAGATCCAGGTGCCGACGGCGACGAATACGCTGTGGAGTGGAATGGCGGGGAGTCCTCCGTGCAAAATCGACAATGATGGCGATGCCATCTTAATGTATGACCAGTTTGCCCAGCGGTGGGTGTTGACGCAGTTCGCGGTGACCAATCCTGACATTTCGGTCTGTTTCGCGGTCTCGACCACTTCGGATCCCCAGGGTACGTACTACCTTTACGAACTCGTTGCCCAGCGTTTTCCAGATTACTATAAGCTCGGTATCTGGCCGGATCCCATCAACAATGCTTACTTCATGGGCACGAACTCCGGTGCTCAGACCCAGTACGATGTTTACGCCATTGATCGGGCGAGTTTGTTGGCTGGAACGCCCCCGTCGGCAGCGCAGTTTTTCCAGAGCTACGTCAACTTGATGTTGCCAGCCGATGTGGAAGGTCCAGACCTCCCGCCATCGGGCTTTCCAGGCCTTTACTATACCATTCGAGATGGCGGCGAAGCCTATTTCGGCAGCCCGCCCAATGACAGTATCGATATTTACGAATTCCACGTCGATTGGGGAACGCCAGCGAATTCGACGTACACGCTGGTCAAGAGCTTTGCGCCACCAGAGATCACCGATTTTATATGGACGGTCTGCGGTTTCTTCGCCAGCAACTGCTTGCCTCAGCCAGGGACATCGGCAACCATTGATAGTGCTTCTTGGTGGCCCATGCAGCGGTTGGTCTACCGGAATTTCGGTTCCTACGAGGCGCTGGTGGGCACCTGGACGGTGGATACTCTTGCCACCGGGGACCATGCGGCACCTCGTTGGTTTGACGTCCGTCGAAAAAGTGGCGTTTGGAAGGTTTATCAAGAGGGCACGCACTCGCCCGATGGAGCCCATCGCTGGATGCCCAGTATCGCCATGGATGCCGGAGGCAATATCGCTATCGGCTACAGCGTGGTGGATGCGGGGAACACGATCTACCCGTCCATCCGGTACGCAACGCGCCTTGCTTCGGAGCTGGTAGGGACGCTACAGGCCGAGGCGTCAATGATGGTTGGCGGTGGATCTCAAACCAGCACTTCAGGGCGTTGGGGAGATTATTCCTCCATGGAACTCGATCCCACCGACGATTGCACCTTCTGGTATACGACCGAATACGTGCAAACAAACGGGACGGCGCCTTGGCGCACCAGGATCGGCAGTTTCAATCTGGCCTCAGATTGTACTGCCACGACGTTTACCCTGTACACTGACCCTCCAAGCAACAGTGTCTGCCAGGGGACCGATGCTGTTTACGAAGTTGCCGTGGGCCAGGTCAACGGCTATGCCTCCAATGTGACGTTGAGCACGACAGGTGCACCGGCTGGTGCCACTGTTGCCTTTAGCACGAACCCGGTGACGCCAGCCGGGTTGAGCACGATGACCATTGGGAACACCGCGGGAGTAATCCCGGGGAGCTACCAGTTCGATGTCGTGGGCACGGCGACGTTCGCAAAGAGTAACCGTGTAACTCTCGATGTCCTGGCTGCCATCAGCGGTACGCCGCCTCTTCAGCAGCCCACAAATGGCGCCACGGGAGTTTCTACGAAGCCCACTTTTCAGTGGCAAGCCGATACCAATGCCACGCAATACACCATCCAAATTGCCACTGACGCAGGGTTTACCACCATCGTGGATACTGCTGTCGTTCTTACGAACCAGTACACTCCTTCGACCGCGTTGGCCGGAGGAACCCTGCATTATTGGCGTGTGCGCTCCGAGAACTCTTGCTCAACGGGAAGTTTCTCTTCCGCCTTCTCGTTTACGACAGCTGCGGTCTACTGTAGCAGCCCTGCGGTAGCCATACCTGACAATGATCCGGCCGGCGTCACGGATGACCTCGTCATTGGAGCGACCGGTACCTTGACCGACGTCAATGTCTCGATTGTTGCGACTCACACCTATGTAGGGGATCTTGCCTTCACCCTCACCCATGTCGATACCGGTACCGCGGTCACCATCATTGATCGGCCAGGCGTTCCAAATTCAACCTATGGCTGCGATCTCGACAACATTGATGCCCTGCTCGATGACGAAGGCGGAGCCGGGCCGGTGGAAAGCGCGTGTCCTCCCACGGGAGGTCTCGATTACACACCCAACAATCCCTTGACGGCGTTTGATGGGGAGAACCTTTCCGGCACTTGGAGGCTGAAGGCGAGTGATGCTTTTAGCGGTGACACCGGGACCCTCGATAGCTGGTGTTTGATACCGACGACTTCGTCGCCGGCTACGGCGACTCCTACGTCAACACCGACGTTGACTCCTACGATGACACCGACCTTAACGCCGACATCGACGTCTACTCTTACCCCGACGCCAACATCGACGCCAACCTTGACGCCGACCTTGACGCCGACCTTCACACCGACCTTCACACCGACCTCGACGGTGACTTCTACGCCCACTTCCACCCCCACTCCGACGCCGACATCTACGGGAATTCGCGGTGATTGCAATTCCGATACTTTCGTAGACGCAGGTGACTTGTCGGCGGAGCCCTTGGAGATCTTTGATGGAGATGGATTCGATCCAAATGCGGTCCCCGGTGGCACTTTTGCCGGTGACCCCATCGGTTGCAACTCCAATGCCGATAGTGTGGTGGACGCGGGAGATCTTTCCTGCACGGTCCTTCTCATTGGCAGTACCCCTTGCGTTATCGTACGCGGGGAAGCTGCCGGGCTGGCCCAATTGCAGATCGTTCCAGCCAGCTCTGGGAAGGGAGCGAATGCGGGTTCGGTAGCGTTTGACCTGCGTCTTGACAGCGGTGGGCATGACCTTTCCGCCCTGGCCTTCAAGATTCGGTTCCGGCCAACCTGCCTCGGATTCGATGCTCGAGATCTCGATCAGGATGGCGTGCCCGACGGTGTGAAACTTGACCTGGCACTAGGTCTCACGGGGGCAGTCAACTTGAAGCCAGGGCAAGAGCTCTCCGACCTGGAATTCGTGATCTTCGATCCAGTGGCGCCGCTCTCCCGCTTCAACGATGGACCCGTGGCCAAGATTGTGTTCGAGGACCGTTGCCAGGTGCTCCAGGGAGATTGGACCTCTGATCTTGGATTTAGCTCCATGGAGCCCGCCTCATTTGGTGGTGTTCAAGGCCAAAGCGTTCCAGGCGAAGCCCAACCGTCCATCGCGGCACCAGTGCCACTCCAAAAGCCTTGGTTCCTTCTGAGCCTGGGATTCTTGATCCTTGCGACGGCGCTGGGTCTCTTGAGGAAAAAGAGGGCCTTTGGCTTGCGGTGAGGCAGGGAATCCTTAGACTCCGTTGAACCTGCCACCAATGGGATTCCGTGGAATCCCCCGTGTGGCAGGCTTCAGCGGAGAAGGGGCTGGGGAGTTTTGTGTTGTCGCCGGGGGAGGATGTTGTGAGGTCGGGGAAATGTCGAGAATTTGTCGTACTTCAATTGGACTTGTGCTGGCTTGTGTCTGGCATCAGGGGACGGTTGCAAGTGCTCAACCCCATCTCTCGATTTCCCAAAGTGTGCCTGCCGCTCCGGGAGACCGAGTGTCAGTTCCCTTGACGTTCGCGGGAAACGGCACGTTGATCTCTTCGACGGCGTTTTCCATCGATTTTGATGAGACCTGTTTAGGGTTCGATCCCAAGGATGGAGATGGCGACGGAACTCCCGATGCCGTCACATTTTTTCTCCCCCCTGACTTTGCGCGCTCCGCGACTTATGATGCTGCCGACATCACTAGCGAGTTTTTCTTCGTCATCTTCGATCCCTTGCCGCCGCTGGCCAGTTTTCCCGATGGACCGATTGCGGCCATTGAGTTTACAGCATCCTGCACCCCCGCCGCCGGGACTGTTCTTGACGTTCCCGTGATCTTCGCCGCTGATCCAGTGACTTCCTTTGGAGACACCACGGGGCAAGGAGTTCCGGGGACGACAAGCGATGGGTGGGTGACGATCATTGGCCCGACACCGACGGTGACATCGACGCCAACCAAAACGTGGACGCCAACGGAAACCGGCACCCCCTCGGAGACACCAACCAAGACCTTCACGCCAACCGAAACAGGCACGCCCTCGGACACGCCAACAACGAGATGGACTCCAGTCTCTGGCGCGACGTTCACACGAACCGTTACACCTAGCAACACGGCCTCAATGACCCCATCCTTCACCTTGACTCCGATAAACACGATGACATGGACGCCCACGGCGACGACAACCCCGTTTGTCCCCACTGCCACCAGAACAGCGACTCTTGTGTCTACGGCCACTCCGGCAGATCCTTCCCCAACGCCATCGGCGACCCCGTTACTTCCGATGTTGACCGGAGGGTTGGTGGAAGGAAGTTGGCGTATTGAGTATGGGAGCGTGCTGCCGCCCGGTAGTTTTGTGGATCTGATGAGTACAACGAGAGATGAGCTGTTGGGAACGGGGGTCTCGGATGAGTTGGGGCGGGGAAGTGTCGATCTCATTCGGAGCTTGGAAGCCAGAGAAGTGCTGTTTGCGTTGAACCGGGATACCGGAGTCGTAGGTCCAGAAGTGATTGTCGATGGAGCGCTGCTTTCGGCGGGATGGGAGGCATGGTCAGTGCGATTGCCTTTGGCGCTGCTGATACTGTTTCTGGGAGGACGAGGTATTCAGCGCTACCATGCGTCAGGTGGAATGTCTTGTGAGCGATCATTTAGTAAGGATTCGTGCTAGTGATCTTGCTTTCTACAATAGAACATAAGGGCGGTCGATGCAGTTCACTCATCTAATTCGAATACTGCAACGTGATGCCGCAGCGGTTGGTTCTTCCCAAGAATTGTTTTCTCTTGCCGCTGATAGTCGGCGAGCGAGTAAATGTGCTCTTGAGGATAATGTGTTGCCAATTTCATTTCAAAAATGTAGTCAAACCCAAGAGCATGTTCACGTCAAGATAGCGACCATCGCAAAGTTCCACCTGCCATGGCTCTTCTCTTTGTGCTTTTTATTTTTCCCGAACCTGGCGTTTGCGCAGACACCAAATTTGACAATTCCATCGAACGTGGCGGCCACGCCAGGTCAACCAATCGATGTAGCAGTGCCGTTTACTAGCAACGGCAGCCTGATATCATCGACGACATTTTCCGTGGACTTCGACGAAACTTGCTTGAGCTACAATAGCACCGCGTTCAGCGTTCCAGCCGCGTTCACGACATCGGTGAATTATGACCCACTGGACACGACAGGTGAGCTGGACATCATGATCGCGGACCTTGCGGCTCCGCTGTCTGCTTTGCCGGATGGTATTGTAGTCACCTTCAACTTCACTCCTACGTGCATACCGGGCGGTGGTTCGATCATCGCTCCAGTGATCTTCTCTACCACGCCCAGCGCGTCGTTCGGAGACACGACGGGTGGGAGCGTAGCGGGAACGACGACGGATGGTTCTGTAGAGATTTTTGCTGGACCCAACCTGACGATTCCGTCGAATGTTCCTGCGACGTCGGGTCAGCCCGTAGATGTTGCGGTGCAGTTCACGAGCAATGGTAGCTCGATTTCGTCGATGACGTTTTCAGTGGACTTCGATGAAACCTGCTTGAGCTATGGCAGCACGGCGTTTAGTGTCCCGGCGGCATTCACGACGTCGGTGAATTACGATCCGCTGGATACGACAGGTGAGCTGGACATCGTGATCGCGGATCTTGTGGCTCCGCTGTCAGCTTTGGCAGACAGTATCGTGGTGACTTTCACGTTTACGGCAACCTGCACCCCGGGGGGGGGATCGATCATTGCTCCGGTGATCTTTTCCACAACGCCAAGTGCGTCGTTCGGGGATACGACGGGCGGGAGTGTACCGGGAACGACGACGGACGGTTCCGTAGAGATACTTGCCGTCACCGCGACGCCAACGAGCACGGCTACATCGACTCCGACGAGCACATTGACGCCCACTAGCACATTGACTCCAACAAATACGGCAACCCCGACAAGCACATCGACGTCGACTCCGACGAATACGGCAACATCGACAAGTACCTCAACGTTGATTCCGACGAATACGGCAACTCCGACTGCGACAAATACATCGACATCGACGAATACCTCAACGTTGACTCCGACCAATACTGCGACGTTGACGCCGACGAGTACGGCAACCCCGACCAATACTGCGACGTTGACGCCGACGAGTACCTCAACGCCGACGAATACTGCGACGTTGACTCCGACGAGTACGGCAACCCCGACAAGTACCTCAACGTTGACTCCGACAAATACATCGACGCCGACAAGTACGGTGACGCCTACGCCGGTGATGCCCAACCTGACGATTCCGTCGAATGTTCCAGCGACATCAGGTCAGCCAGTAAATGTTCCGGTGCAGTTCACGAGCAATGGCAGCTTGATATCATC
>JAJRTK010000273.1 GCA_024278345.1 bacterium
CCGGTCGGGTCGGCATGACCCACGCCTTCGGCGCGGGTTCCCCTCCGTCCGCCGCCCCTCCCCTCTCATCGCCCTTCAACCGGTCAACGAGCCCCCAAACCCTCTTTCCGCCTAGAAATGAGGGGATGTTTCAGCCCCAAGGCTGGAGCACCGCCCGGAGTCTTGCGCCGCACCTGGATGTGAGAGGAAATCGCTACACCAATATGTTGTGATTAGCTACAGGCGCCCATGTTGGGGCACGGCGCGACACCCTTACCCGGGCGGCCCGAAAGCCATCCCTTCGGTTCTGGTGTTCAGCGGAACTGCCCCAAGGGCCGCCCCTTGCATGGAGGTTGACCAACCGTTTTCCGCCCTCTGGCCGCCCCCACCCGCTGGCCGACTGATCGTTGGCATGTCTTTTGCAATTTTGCCTGGGCATGAAAACGAAGAGAGCAGCTTTCTATGTCGTGGGATTGTTCCTTCTCCTGTCTCTGGTTCCGGCTTGCGGGGACGAAGAAAAAGATGGCGAGCCGCCGCCGGCGAAACGGCCCAGGACCCGGGTGGAGCTTCTTCGGGACACGACACCCGCCCGGCTGTCGCTGACCGTCGATGGCAAGGGCGGCCCGGTCTTCCTTCGCGGGCAGCGGGGAAGCCTTTTCTATGGACACGGGGAGACTCACATCGCCACCATCGACACGACGGCATGCCAGATCGAGAGGTATTGGGAATCCCAGGCCGATTATCTGGATGGGGCGGCGGAGAACGGGATCAACCTTCTTCACGTGGAGCTCTGGAATTTGTGGGAACCGACCAACCCCTTCCCTTTTCTGCGAGATGGGGATGGCCGGTTTCGGATTCGCGATGCCGTGGAATTGAACCAGTGGAACGATGATTACTTCAAGGCGGTGCGGGAACTGGTGGAAGAGGCTTCTGCCCGGGGAATCGTGGTTTTCTTCAGTCTTTTCAACCACTACAACATCCGTGAATCGAAGCCGGAATACCAGGGACGCCCCTGGGCGAGTTCGCCCTTCCGGGGGGCGAATAGTGTCACCGGGATGGGATTGCCCGATGGGTTGGATCGCCGGCGCCGGATGGCCGAGTTTTTGACCTTTGGCGATGGCCAGGGCGAGCTTACGGAGGTGGCGCGAATCCAAAAGGCGCTGGTGGGGAGGCTGCTTGAGGAAATCGAGGAGGAGAACACAGGTTTCGAGCTTCTCATGGCACCCTGGATGGTGAACAATCCCTACATTGACGGTTTGGGGCTCGCCCGTTGGGAGAATTGGTTGGCCGGCTCGGTCCGGGCCAAGGAGCAGCAGCTTGGCCGAGACCACGGAGTTCTGTTGGCGGTCACTCCGGCGGTCCTCAAGAGCTTTGACATCTATGTGGATGGCGCCGTGAACGAGGGGTTTGAGATCATGGCGTGGCGGCAAGCCTGGTCGGCGGGGCTCACGGGCTACGAAAACTGGCCCGAGATCGCCATCGTCAGCTACCCTGGCTTTATGGCGTTCGGGAATCCGCCTTTTCCCGCCGATGCGAGCCTCTACATGGAGGAACGGATCCTAGCGCACCGCGCCAGCTTTGGTGATACCGCCGTCCTTCTGAGCACCGACGGTTTCAACCGGCGGTTCAGCCCGCGGGATTGCCGGGGAAACCTGGATCGCTACGTCGAGGACATTCGCCACGGATGGTGGAACCAGAAGCTGGACGGTGTCGATCTCTCCTTGTATCCGGTGACTTGGGCCCAGCGCAGTTGGGATTTGACTCGGCTCGTTCCCGCCGGATCGGTCCACTTCTTGAACTGGACGACGGCCGAAGACTCCATGAAAGACCTGGCCACGGGAAATTATGGGGCAAACTGATTTGTCCCGTGAGGCCTTGATCATCGCATCGGTCGCCCTAGTCCGCAGGTGGGTTGAAACGGCCTCGGGCATCGCATCGTCCAGCCCCCGAAATTCGGATCGTGCCCTTCACCTAGGGCGTCGATCTCGGTAAACATTTTGCTTTGTTGAGTTCCGCTCCCAGCGGCGTCCATCCGACCGCCGCTGTCCGCCTCCGGTCGCCACCAATGGCCAAATTTCTCCAGGAATGGTCTTCAGCCCAAGAGCGCCGAGCCTCACACCATGGTATCGACCTACAAAATGTTTGAACAACTCTTGACGCGAGCCCGACTCCGGTCTGGTGGCGTTTCGTCTCCAGGGAGGCATTCTACCCCAAGAAAGGTTATGGTGACAGCGAGTTTGCCCTGATTCTCCAACAAGGAGGTCTCCTCATGCAGGAAGCCGTCGTTCTCGCCGCCATCCGCACTCCCATTGGCCGCCATGGAGGCGCCTTGGCCGGCGTTCGTCCCGATGATCTGGCCGCCCATCTCATTTCCGCGATCCTGGAGAAGACCGGAGTCCCGCCGGAAGAGATCTGCGATCTCTACTTGGGATGCGCCAACCAAGCCGGAGAAGATAACCGGAACGTTGCCCGGATGGCCGTCCTGGTAGCTGGGCTGCCCTACTGCGTGCCCGGAGTCACCCTCAATCGGCTCTGCGCTTCGGGGCTGGACGCCATCCAGCAGGTCAGCCGCGCCATCTGGGTGGGCGAGGGGGATCTCTTCCTTGCCGGCGGGGTGGAGAGCATGAGCCGGGCGCCTCTGGTCTTGCCCAAACCGGAGCGGGCCTTCGCCACAGGGCACCGGACGGTCTACGACACGACTCTGGGTTGGCGGTTTCCCAATCCCGGGCTCGAAGCGCGATTCCCCCTGGAGAACATGGGGGAAACCGCTGAAAACCTCGTGGAACGCTACAAGATCCACCGGGAAGCCCAGGATCGATTCGCCCTTGGGAGCCACCAAAAGGCCGTCGCTGCCAGCCAGTCCGGGCGGTTTGCCTCGGAAATCGTTCCCGTGGAGGCGCCAGGTCCCAAGAAGCGGACCACGGTCCATGTCGTTTCAGATGAAGGGCCACGACCGGATACCAGCCTGGAAAAGCTGGCGCGCCTCAGGCCCGCATTTCGGAAGGGCGGGAGCGTCACCGCCGGGAATTCCAGTACCCTCAACGACGGTGCGGCGATGCTGCTTTTGGCGTCCAGGAAAAAGGCCGAGGAGCTGGGCGTGCCACCCATTGCCCGCGTGGTGGCCAATGCCGTGGCCGGCGTCGATCCAACCGTCATGGGGATCGGGCCTGTTCCCGCGACTCGACTGGCCCTTCGACGGGCGGCGCTTGACCTTGAACAGATAGGGCTCGTGGAGCTGAACGAAGCCTTTGCCGCGCAGTCGCTAGCGGTTCTTAAAGAACTGGACTTCGATCCTGAGATCGTCAACGTCAATGGTGGGGCCATCGCCTTGGGGCACCCTCTGGGTTGCTCCGGTGCGCGGATCGCCGCGACGCTCCTCCACGAGATGGGCCGCCGCCAAGTCCAATACGGTTTGGCCACGCTCTGCGTGGGAGTTGGGCAGGGAGCGGCGACGATCTTCGAGCGCCTTTAACCTGGAACTCTCTTCGCGGATCGGGGATTCCCTGATGAGAGCTCCGGGTTGACCCAAGCCGCAGCCTCCCACCCAGCCGGAAGAGGAGAAAAAAGAAGAAACCCCGCCAGAGACAAAGATTTGGTGGATGAGTCAATCATTTACCAAAGCCCCCAGCGGAGTACAGGCAATAGACTAAGTCCTCAAATCTTTTTGTCAAGGCGCCGCTCAGTCCCGAATGGGAAAATCAAAATGGCCAGGTCGCCCGGTGGCCGGTGCCACGGGCGAAGAGCCGACATCGGGGCGGCTTCTCCTCGGGTTGGAGAGCCCGATTTTCCGGCTCGTCTTCCAGCCAGCCAATGGCTTGGCGGGCCTTGGTCATTGTCACGAATTGTAGCGTGCGGGCCTTCTGGCCCGCACGCATCGGGCTTTGCCCTGCACCCACAAGGGAGCTAGCAAGAACCCGTTGGGGACCTATCAGATCTGGTTGACAACATCACCGCTGGGGCGGGCCTCCTTCCCGGCTCCGTGCAGTCCGGAGGGCGCTACACCGGCAAGATGCCGGTGCCACCATTTCGGCGAAGAAAATTGTAAAGCAAAAACACGACAA
>JAJRTK010000274.1 GCA_024278345.1 bacterium
GGATAGCGAAGTAGAGATGCTGGCGTATGAAACCCCGGACGGCGGGGATCCTACGTTCCGGTGGGATCATGTAGTGCATCTTGGAGTTGCAGGGGCCGGCGACGTTGAAGAAACGGTTCATGGAAAGACCTCCTGTGGAAGGCATACCATTCATACTATCAGTGAAAGCAGTGACCGTCGGCTCTGCCCGAACACCGTGTTCTTGGGTGAGATGCCTGCTCGTCAGAAAATGGTGGCCGATCCCGCCTCCGGCGCCTCCAGCCGGATTTGACCGAACCCGAAGCTGGCGTTCTTTCCCGTGTGGAGGATCTCCGCGGTTTTCCATAGGCCGGCCAGCTCGGGAGCGACGTTATGCAGCCTGGCCGTCCCCAGGATTCCGTTCATGGGTATCCTCCGTCGGCCACGGCGGGTGTTTCGCCAGGATTTCATCGGTCGGAAGTCGCTCGATTCCACCCGAACATTGCGGGCAAGACGCCGTAAATAGCCGTAGTCCCAGTCCGCCAGGACTCCCTCGTGGAACCAGCTCAAGCGCTCCAGCCGTTCTACCAGGCGGACGGTGAAGATTTCCGGATCGAAGCGCCGGAGTAATCGACCGCCAGACACGATCTGGAGCGGAGAGAGAGTCTTCAGATGAATCCTACCACCAACCTCCCATGGTTCGGGTCTTACCTGGATCCGCCGGAGCCGGCCCCAAGAGAGCGGCCCTTCCTCGCCCCCGCGAAGCGAATGGGTCTGTCCAGAATCGTCCCGGCAATGGAGCTTCACCACGTCGAACCTTCCGTGGCTTCGGCCCAGTCCGTTGAAGAACCCCGCCTGCCGAACCGCCACCAGGAAATAGGGAACATGGGCCAGGGCCCTTCCCATGAGCACAAGGCGGAAGGAGAAGAGAGAGCCCCTTTTCAAAGCGCGAGGAATTGCCTCGCTGGCCGTGTCCAGAATGTAGGGCCGCGGCGGGGATTGGAGACGCAAGGGCGCCTTGGGATCGCGGTTCCGCTCCCAGACGTGGAAATAAAGGCACTCCTCCTGCTCGGGACAGCTTTGGCAGTCCGAGCGAAGCGTGGAGCAAGCCAGCTCCCGGAAAACCTTGCCAATGGCCCCACGGATGGTCGATCCAGGCCACCTTGGAAGCGTAATGGGCTCCAGCGCTTGAAGCCGGAACCGCAGGACCGCCACCGTCACCCGAGGCAGGAGAACGCCCCCCCGATCCTCAGTCCCCATATCTATTTCCTCCATGGAACTTTCCGCTTTACCAACGTTCACGGCTCTCTGTTCCCTCTCTAATGGAAAGCGATGAAGCCACTGGCCATCTGACCTGAGCAGAGAGTCTATTCAAAGTTTTTTTTTGGCTGGCCTCCCCGGACCTTGGTCATCGGTGGTCGGCGGAGCCGACTCTCCGTGATGGCCTGCGGCCATTGTCTCCGCTACGATCCGGCTCCGTCGGCCCTGGCCCGCCAGCGAAACGTGTAAGTGGCGCGCACCGGAGGAGCGACGCGAACGGAACGTCGTCTTAAAGAAGGGTTGTGGGGTTGGGTTGTTCGATTGGTGGAAATGTCCGGGAGCTCGGTGTTTCAGGCCGTAAAGCCGGCCTTGGAAGCTAGAACCGCGGTGGTGGCAAGGATGAGAAGGCCCATGAACCACGGGGGCAGGCTTGTGCTGGGCGCCGCGGGATCGTTTCCCGGCATTTGGCGGAATCCGGCATTGGTGTTGGCTTGGAGAAAGGCGTTGAGACGGGCGGTGGCATCGGAAATGGTAAGGGCTTGCATGAGGATTCCCGGGGATGCCTGAGATCCCACAACTTCTGCTTTCGTCAGGCCCGTTGGGGTGGTAAACCACTGGGGATGAGCGGTGCTGTTGGCGTCGATGAAGTCCTCGAGGGTATCCCACGCGTAGCTGAGCGCCGAAAAGCTTCGTTCCGGGAGAGATTGCAACCCGATCTCTTCGTAGTGGCGCCAGGCGTGGACATCCTGGGCGCAATCCGTTTTGCCGTAATCGTAGGTGAAAAGGCCTCCAGGCAGGCTTGGACCCGACACGGTGGAAGCATCTCCGCAGGCGGAATGGGAGATGCGATCTTGAAGAATGTGGAGGTAGATCCCCGTTCTGGCCACTTCGGGCGGGACAGGCTGACCGTCCATGAGCTTGCCGGTTCCGGCGTCCAGGAGAGCCTGGAGTTCAGTGGCGTACTGGATGTCGTGGATGTAGCAGTCATTGGGATCGGTGGTGGTGCCCTGTTTGCAGCCTATCAAATCGACCGGCGGCGTGAAGCGGGCAATCTGATTTCCAGAGTAGGCCTGGAAGGGGATCGACACCTGAAGGTTGCTCAGGACCGGAATGTCGCCTTCGATGTTGTGAGAAACTGCGGCCGGATCGGTGGTCAGCCGCGGGTCGTGGCGATAACAGGTCGTTCCGGTAAAATAGGTCAGATCAGTCGAAAGGGAGGTCAATCCGTCAGAGCATGGGTCGCGCTCTGAAAGTGCCCAAGATCGGATGTGGGCCAGCATTCCTTCATGCTGGATGTCCGAGAGGTCTGGATGGACGCCGTCCACCGTGGGAGGAAGCTGGGTTTCACCGCTGGGAAGGAATGGGGCGACGAAATGCAAGGAAATGCCACCGGTTTCGCCACTGGTTCTTTGCCATCCGTTGAGAAGGATGGAGTGCCATTCGGTCTGGCTTTCCAAAAGCTGCGCGTCTCGGCCGATGGGCACATACTGAGCGATGTCGGTCACCTCGTTGTAGGCCGCCAGCCAATACGCTACGTCCCACCGGATGCCCAGCGCTTGAGCGATGTAGAAAACGGAATCGACGTGGACCATGCTGCGCCCGTTTTCCAGGGCCGACGTGAGAGCGGCGTCCCACAAAATGTTGGCCCGGCAACGCGCCAGGACAGCATCCGGATTAGACGGATCGCAATCGCTGTCAAGACAGTTGACAAAAGTAAAGTTTCCGTTGCCGTCGTCTTGGCGGCAGAGATCCTCGGAAAAGCCGAAGACCATCGGTGGAAGCAAGAATAGACTGGCTATCAGCAATAGATTCGAGTTCCTCATCAACAGTTTCCTTTCCTGTAATCGTGGCGCACGAACTCGGTTTTCACCCGCCTTTACTTATCTAGAACCGTTTTTCTGGATTGACCAGCCTTATTCCCGGAAACCTCATCAAATCCCTGCTGCGTCAACGCAATCATCGCAGCCAACAGCGCCCTCATCGGTCAGGTATCCTCAACGTAGTTCTACTACGCCTCCGGGGCCTGCCTGTCGTCGGACTCGCCGGCTGCGCGCCCGCGCCGCCGAGCGACAGTCTGCCACTCCGAAGAGCTCAGCTTTTCCAAGATCGCATCCACGACCCAGTGGACGTGGAACCTTCGCTCCTCGAGCTCTGGAGGGCTCATGGGATCGTCGCCCCATAGACTGCCCAAGACCGGCGCAAAGGTGAAATAGTTGATCACGAGCCCAGAAAAGGTGATGAAGAGGTGGCGTGCCGCCATGGGCCCGATTTCGGGCGCCAGCCCCGTAAGGGATTGCCGGGTCCAATTGAAAATGGGGCCCAGGTTGCGGCGGATCAGATCGTGGTGCTCGTCGCTTCCTGCCATCTGCTGCTGGACCAGGCGAGGATAGCGGAGGTTTTCTTCCATGAAATCCAGGTACGCATCCACCAAGTTGTGCAGCCGCTGGGGCAACGGTCCTTCCTCCACGAACGCTTCTTGGAGCGCTGCCAGGTGGGCCGTGTAGTACCGCTCCAGAACACGCTCCACAAGCTGGGCTTTGCTCCCGAAATAGTAGAAGAGCAGTGCCTTGTTGACTCCGGCACGCCGTGCCACGGCGCTCATGCTCACGCCATTGTAGCCGCCTTCCACCAAAAGCTCGTCCGTGGCCTGGAGGATCTTTGCCGCCGTAGGATTTTTTTTCCCCGGTTTTTGTTTCATGGGGCTCATGATAGCCGAAGGATGATCCCCGCTGCAAGGCATTGACCGTTCGGTCAGTTTCTCTCGCCCGGGTTGCCCACTTTTTTTGATGACCTCGTCCTTGGTGGAACCGTGCCCGCCAGCCTGGTTACGAGCCGTCATGAGAGTTCCGGGACCAAGAGTTGTCTAAGGAAAAGACGCCGCCCAGGCGAAAAGTCTTCAAGGGGTTGGTAAAATCATCGGTCCATGGAGCGGCCAAGTGATCGGACTCGGGGGATCGCCAACCCAGGTGCCGTAGATCTGTAAGATTTAGTCTCTTCCCTTTCCCTTGAAGCACGCACCAGGCGGATGGCTGCTCGTATGGCCCCAGATCCCGGGTCTTGACCTTGCAGGCTCCTTCCAGGCCCACTTCCCGGCCAGCGGCCAGGACTGTTCGCCGTAGGTCGTGAAGGCGATTGGAGACGTGGAGGAGAAGAAGACCTTGCTCTCGCAGTTTTCTCTTGTACAGACGGAATGCCTCCACCGTCAGCAGGTGAGTGGGAATCGCGTCGCCGGAAAAGGCGTCCACCACAAGAAGATCCAGACTCCCGTCGCCAAGCTGGTGATCCTGGGCCAAACCGGCGCGGCCATCACCGGTGACCACCCGGTAGCGAGCCCGGGTATTTGCCAGGTAGCTGAAATGAGTTTCGGCGATGGTCACGCAGTGGGGATCGATCTCGTAATAGGTGATCTCGTCGCCCATTCCGAAGTAGGCCGCCAGGACTCCCGCGCCCAGCCCGATGATGGCGGCACGCCTTGGCGGCCTGGTCCGGGAGAGAATCTCTCCCAGGGGCGACTGCTCGTGAAAATAGCTGATGGGCCGGCCGGCATAGGGGCCGGAAATTGCCTCTGCCCCGTGGATGGTTCGCCCGTGGACCAGGATGCGCTTTCCGGCCTCCCTCGGTGCCTCCGGTGGGAGATCCAGCACCCGGTAGACGCCGTAATGATTTCGGACCCGCGCCACCATCCGTGTGTCGCCCAGCTCGAAGGGAACCATCGACAAGCGGAGGAGGATCCCCACAGCGAAGAGCGCCGTGGCCGTTCGTCCGAATCGGCCCAACGGGCGGGCCTCCTTCCCGGACCAGCCTCGTGACGAGATCATGGCGATTGCCAGGAGTCCCAGGCTCAAGGGGTATTCCGCCATTCGAGCAAAGAGTAGCGGTGCCAGCAGGGCCGAAAAGATGCTTCCCAGCCAGCCGCCCAGGGCGATGAGCACGTAAAATTCGCCGTGGCGCCAGGCAACGGGTCGCCCCTGATAGAGCCTCTGATGCCCGGCCAGACAGATTGCGGTGAGCGCTGCCAGGTGGGCCGCGGCTCCCCAGAGACCGCTCCGGGTCCAGGTGGAGTGGAAAAGAAAGCCCAAAATCGCCAGATAGGGCCACCACCGCTCATACCAGGAAATCTCATCACGGATCCGCCGCGGCCTCTTCGCCATCCTTTCAGACTGCTTCGCCGCATTCCGGGACCGGATATTCGGGTGATGGGCCGGGCGCTCTTCTGGCCTTGCGAAGACCAGGATGAAGCTGCCGATATAAGCTGCCAGCGGCAAACTCCAGATGATGGGCATCGACCCAAAATCGGTGGCAAGGGCGTTGGTAACCGCCACCAGGAAGGAAGAAGGTGCCGCCGCCAGGAGTAGCCAGAGAGCCCTCTCTTGCCAGCGGTTTCGTGGAACCTTGCTACGGCGTGCCCCAGAGCGCACCGACGGGGCGGGCCACTCACTCTCTGGCAGGCCTCGGTCACCCGTTGCCGGCTCCGCCGGCAACGGGGATCCACGCAAGGCGGGACATTCCCGGGACTGTGGAATCGCAAGCGTCCGGACAACGCCTCGCTGTCGCTCGGCGGTCGTCCGGGCAACGCCTCGCTGTCGCTCGGCGGTCGTCCGGGGATTCCATCCCCCGTCCCCTGGCAGGGCTTTGCCCTGCACCCACCAGGGAGCGCGCTCATCTTCCCGTTGCAACGAAGGGCAACGGGATCCCAGCCCACGTTTTTGTGCGCTGCCTGCTTTTATCGGGTGGCCGGAATGGCCGCCGTCAACGGTCTCGCTGCCCGGCCCTGGATCCCTGCCAAGAATCGCTGGAATGGTCGAATTTCCCGACCCGGGCCGAAGAAGGACCGCCGTCATCACCCCTAGAGCGGCATGCACCACGTATCCCAAAGCCCACAATTCCCGCTGAAGGTGCAGGCCCAAAAAGGTCTCCACAAGGATCGGGTAACTCAGCAAGGCCAGAAGAGAACCGAGGTTGGAGACAGCGTAGACACGGTAAGGCCGGACTCTCTCCGGAAGCTCCGAGTGTACCAGCCACTCCTGGCCGACGACGCTGGCTGTGGCAAGGGCGAAGAGGAGGGGCCCCACTCCCACCAAAAGATCCCAAAGCAACCCCGTCACCGGTGTTCCGTGAAGGTGCGCAGCACCCGGATCTAGCGGCAGGTAGAGCAGAGGGATGAGCAGCACCAGAAAATGCCAGTACCCCAGGCGCCGGGCAAGGGCATAGGCATAGAGGTAGGCGAAGAAGACCAGCCCTTGAAAGAACATCAGGCAGGTCGCCCAAACGTAGATCCCCGCCCCGTGGGCCGGTAACAGCATCTTGCCCACCATGGGCTCGGCCGAAAAAAGGAGAGCCGCTGCCGAAAAGAGGTAGAGCTGAAGAACAAGTAGTTGCATGGAGATTCCAGGAAGGGAATGAAGGTGGTGCCCGGGACTTGGGGCAGTGGGCCTCGTCCATCGAGGGTCGGCGGAGCCATCGGCCACCGATGACCAACCGCCGGGCAGTGGATGGCAAGTGGGGCGAGAATGGCGAGCAGTGGGTGCTGGACAGCGCCCGATGTGAGCGGAACGCAACTCCCGGGAAGAGATAACGAGAAAAACGCATCGTTGGGAAGTTGGAACTGAATCATCTTGCCTTGATCTTGTCGAGCAGATGGTGAAGTTGGACCTTAATTCGGAGGTTTGACCGATTGGTCAATTCTTGTTATGAGAGGAGTGGCGCTGGAGTTCTTATCCGATGGATTCGAAGGCGTAGACCTTGGAGAAGCAGTCACATTCAATTTCTTCCATGACATTTTGGAAGCATCGGTCCGATGGAGGTACTGGCTATGGCACTTGCGGAAAAACTGGGACTTTCCAAGCAGCAAATCATGGGAGGCGAAATCCTGACCCGGCTCCTGGCCGCCGAGGGAGTGGACAAGGTCTTCGGAATCATTGATGGAACCTATTTTGGCTTCTATACGACGCTGAAGGCGCATGGAATCGAGCTCGTGACGCCCCGGCACGAAACCAGCGCCGCGCACATGGCGGGGGCTTACGCTCGGTTGACCGGAAAACTCGGAGTCTGCATCGCATCCAACGGACCCGGCGTGGCCAATGTGCTTCCCGGTGTGGCCGTGGAGAACGCCGAGGGGAACCGGGTCCTGCTCATCACGAGCTGCCGGAGGTCCGGCATCTCCTACCCGGATCGGGGTGGCACGTTCCAGTGTTTTCCCCAGGTGGAGGTGACGCGCCCCATGACGAAGCTCAGTGCCGCCGTGCCCTCGGCGGAGCGGGTGGCGGAGATGCTGCGTCACGCCCTTCGTGTTTCCTGGGCGGGGAGGCCCGGGGTCGTGCATTTGGATGTTCCCGAGAGCATCATGAACTCCAAGGTTCCCATGGATCCTTCCTGGTTTCGACCGCCCTCCACCTACCGGTTGGTGGGGCCGCTGTCTCCTTCGGAATGGCAAGTGGAAGAGGCTGTCAGGCTCCTGGGAGCCGCGGAGAAACCCCTTCTCCACGCCGGTTCCGGGATCCTCCACGGCGGAGCCGAAGAGGAGCTTGCCGAGGTTGCCGATCTTCTGGCTGCCCCGGTCACCACGAGCTGGGGGGCCCGATGCACCCTTGACGAAAGAAAACCCTACGCCATCCCCTTGCTCTATGTCGATGCGGTGAACCGCGCCCGGCGGGAAGCCGATCTGGTCCTGGTTCTTGGCTCCCGCCTGGGGGAGACCGACTGGTGGGGCAAAGCCCCTTACTGGGGGAAACCCGAGGAACAGAAGATGATCCAGGTGGACCTGGAGGCGGCGAATTTGGGGGTGAACCGGCCGGTGGATTTGGCCATCCAGGCTGACGCCAAGCTCTTCTTGCGCCTTCTCTCGGCGCGGCTCCGGGAAATCGGAGCTTCGTCCGAACCTCCCTCCGCGGCTCCGATGGCTGGGCGGCGGCAATGGCTGGATTCTTTGGGCCGGGACAAGGCCAAGCGCCGATCACACCTCGACAAGCACCTGGAAGAGGCCGGATCGCCCATGCACTCTGCCCACGTGGCGACGATCTGCCGTAAAGTCTTTGACGACGACGCCATCCTGGTCATCGACGGCGGGAACACCTCCATTTGGGCCAATTTCTACCATGAGTCCCGAGCGCCCCATTCCATTCTGGGAACGCCGAAGATGGGGATGTTAGGCGCTGGTGTTTCCCAGGCGTTGGGGGCGAAGGTGGCCTTCCCGGATCGCCAGGTCTACTGCATCATCGGCGACGGGGCCATGGGGATGCACCAGCAGGAAGTGGAGACTGCCGTGCGGAATCGCCTGCAAGTGATCTACCTCGTGCTTTGCGACAAGCAGTGGGGTATGGTGAAGATGAACCAGCAGTTCATGCTCAAGCCTCTCAAGACGTTGGTGTTCAAGTCACTGGGACCAGAGGAGACCATCAATGCGGACCTTTCCGAGACCCGTTTCGATGAGCTTGCCAAGGCCATGGGCGCCCACGGCGAGAGGGTGAGTGACGCCGGGAAATTGGAGGATGCCCTTCGGCGTTCCCTGGAATCGGGGCTTCCCGCGGTCATTCATCTGGATGTCGATCCCGTCAAGCACATGTGGGCACCCAATCTGCGGACTTTCAAGGCGATGCACGAAGAGCCCAAGGGTTGACGGGGGAGGGCCTAAGACTGTTGAGAGGAAAGAATCGCGGTATTGGGATTTGGGAATGAGGAGGCAGCCATGGCGGAAGATAAACAGGTGACGCCCATCCGCTCCATTCTAGTGACCGGCGCGGCCGGTTACATCGGGCGCCTGGTGACGGAGGCTCTAGTCGCGGAGCGCGGCCTGGACAGCCGGATCGTCGCCCTGGATGTCCGGGAGGTAGAGGCTTCCGAAAGGCTTCAAGGGGTCATCCACGTGGCCATGGACATCTGTTCTTCGGAGCTGGCCGATCTCTTGGCCGAGCACCGGATCGAGACCGTGGTCCACCTTGCGGCCATCGTGAATCCGCCGAAGAAAGGAGGGCGGGAGCTCGCCTACCGGGTGGATGTGGAAGGGACGAAGAATGTTCTGGAGAGCTGCCTGAAAGCGGGTGTGGAGAAACTCATCGTCACCAGCAGTGGCGCGGCCTACGGCTACCATCCCGCCAACTCGGCCTGGCTCACCGAGGAGGACCCCATCCGCGGCAACAGGGAGTTCGCGTATGCCTATCACAAGCGGCTGGTGGAACAGATGCTGGCCCAGTACCGGCGGGAGCATCCCGAGCTTCGACAACTGATCTTTCGCCCTGGAACCGTTCTTGGGGAAGGGACGCGGAACCAGATCACCGACATCTTCGATGCGCCCGTAGTTGTGGGCCTATACGGAGTGGACACGCCCTTCGTCTTCATCTGGGACAAAGATGTGGTGGACGCCATCTTGGAGGGCGCGCGGACCGATAAAACCGGGATTTACAATCTTGCTGGCGATGGAGTGGTGCCTCTCCGGGAGGTGGCCAAGGAGATGGGGAAACCCTTCATCGGTCTGCCCGTGGGCCTGGTCAAGGGCTCGCTGGCCGTGGGACACCGGTTGGGGCTCACCCGCTATGGCCCGGAGCAGGTGGCCTTCTTGCAGTATCGGCCTGTCCTCTCCAACCGCCGCCTGAAAGAGGAGTTTGGTTACACGCCGAAGAAGAGCAGCCGCCAGGTGCTGGAGCTTTTCCGGGAGAGTCGGGTGGGGGGGAGCCGTTAGTGGTTAGTGGTCTGGCCACTTTTCGCTCGTGGTGGTCAGTCTGGGCCGGGAGAACCCGAACCAGAGCAAACCAAGGAACGGGAGCAGAAAACTGGGCTCCATAGGGACCAGGGGCGCGGCCAGGTCCAAGGACCAAGAACGATTCGCGGCGGCCCCGTCGATAGATCCGCCGAAGAGCAGGAACCCACTTGCCGCCGCGCCATTCGTTTCCCTGCGGCGAAAGTTGAACTCGGTGCCGGCCGAGTCGATGATTTCTACGGGCATATCGGTCTTTTGGGTCCACTTTTTGTCCGTGGCGTTGTAAACCCAGGCATCCTTCAAGGAAAGGCTCGAGGAAGATCCTTGACCGCCAAAAATCCAGAATCTCTTCTCTTTGGGGCCGGCTGCCATCATGAGCCGTCCTGGCGGAAGAATTCGTTGCGTTACGGGGGCTACCGCCCAGGAGTCCGTTGCCGGATCGTAGATGCGAAGGTCGGCATAGACGGAGGCTCTATATGCGATCCAGGGATCTGGTGGTCAACGCTGGTAGTTGAAGGGTTGAGGTTGCATGAAGAGGCTGCGGGAGCGATATTGCTGGCATGCTGAATATCCAAACACTCATCGACGACGCGAAGTGCTTCGAGATGGTGCGGCAGATGCGATGGCCACAGGCTGTGCATTGTCCGGACTGCGACTCGGAGTTGGTGGTCAAACAAGGCCAAGACGAAACTCAA
>JAJRTK010000275.1 GCA_024278345.1 bacterium
CTCCGAAGGCATCAGGATCGGAGCTAAACATTACCTGCGGGCCGAAAGCGACCCCTGCCAGGCTGGATACTGGCGTCATTCCCAGCATAACGAGCATGAGCCCTGCAACGAGAGCGAGTCGGGTGATGCGCATTTGAGTTCCTTCCTTCATCACAGATTCTTGACGATACGTATGAACCGAGTTGCCGGCAGGCTGCGGAGCATGGCTTTTGGGAGACGATGCTTCTACCCATTTTCCCGGCCACACAAAAGGTGCTTGAGCCTGCCATCGGTACGAAAACCGAAAGAACCCAGATTTTCCTGAATCTCCAGTTCTTCCAGTTCCTTCACATTATACCCAATGGCAAGAGCTTTAGCAACGTGAAGGGTGTCTTGAATCTGTAGGATTGTTGGGGATTCCGCCCCTTGGAACGCCTTGTTAATTGCGCTGCGATCCGTGAGGTGAACATCCGGCAACCGGACCTTTTCCGGCACTCCGCTGGTCTGAGCGTTGAGATGGGTAATCGGCCAGTCGATATTCTGGCAAAGCGATTGTAACGCATAGTCAGTCAGGCCGATGCCAAGGGCATTCCCGTGACTCTTCTCCGTCAATTGCCGGACGAAGATGCGCCGAAACGTTCCTCGGCTGCCGTCTGACGGTGGGCGCCCGATGACGTGGGGATCCATTCCGCTGCCGCTGATCTCTTTGCCCATCCGTTCCACGATAAGGAGGTTGCCAAACGGGATGGGAAGGCGGGGATGCCGTTTGGCAGCGAGGCAAAGGAGTTTGCGATCCGTTTCCAGGAAGCTCGCTCCGTTGGTGACTGCCAGCCGATGGATCTGGTGGGTTTCGTTTTCGACGATGCCTACGCCGATGGTGGGTGGAGCGGCTTGGAGCAGCTTGGCCGCCCCGTGGCGGAGGGTTGATTCGAGGCCGTCCTGTTCGGCTGCCCCATGGGCGGCCATGGCTCCTTGAGGGCCACCAAGCCCGAAGACCAGCATTTTCGAGAGGCCGCTTTGGATGGGCCCGGAAAAGCGGGTGTGGAGCTTAATTCGGTTGATCACAACCAGAAAACGGGAATCCAACACCTCGGGGGGAAGATAGAGCTTCTGGCCCTCCCGGTGAACACCCACCTCCAGGTAATCGGAAGGGGACAAGATCGGAATCCCCGTCCGTTCTTCCCCGATGCCCAGACGCCGGAGCAGTTCTGCCTGCCCCGCAGGGCTACCGCCTCCGTGGCTCCCCATGGCGGGGATGACAAAAACGGAAAAGCCGCGCTCCGTTAACGCCGCGCCCACTGCTCTAAGCAGAGCAGGCATCTTGTCGATCCGCCGGCTGCCCACAGCCACGATGGCTCGTTGAGCGGGAGCTGGGCTTAGCGGTTTCAACGCTGGAGCCAGCAATTTCCCTAGGATCCTGGCAGGCTCCTGCAGGAATGAAGCTTCAACTCGTTGCCGAACAAGGAAAACCGGCTTTTCAAGAAGCTCCTCAAAGAGGGAGCGGTGGTCTTTCAGCATTCCGATCCGTTGTTTTTCAAGAGCGTTCAACGAAGACCACGCCCTCAACGAGAAGCACGACCAAGAAAGCAGCGATGAAGAGGGCCTCGGTCAGGGCATCCACGCAACGCGGGACAGTTCGACGGTCCCCACCTATGTCTTTGTACGCTGCGCGCATTTGTCGGGGGGCAGGTGCCCACCGCGGGAAGAGTCAGTTCCGCCCAACACCGACCACCGGTCCCGATGATAGGTTTCAGTTGCTGATGAGGGTGAGCTCGTTGGCGTAGGTGTCGAAGTAGAAACTCTTGCCTGGGAAGCTATCGCGCCCCAGGATTCCGCCCACTTCAAAACCGAGCCGTTCCACGAGATACCCAAGGTCAGCAGTTTTCCCTATGGCGGGCAATGGGGTCTTTTCGAGCTTCAGAGTTCCCATCTTTTCGGCCAGAGATGTGTTGAGGAGTGAATCGGTCCGGCCCACGTCCAGGACAAAGAGATAGGGCCTCGTAGAGTCGTTGACCACCAGAAAAGAGAGACCAGCGTAGCGGCAAAGATGAATGGTTTCGCCGTCGGTGTCAGAGGGGTCGAGGTCAATCTTGTTCTTGTTCGTATCTAGCAGGTAAGAGACGCCCAGGGCGTCGTTCAGATCGACGGTGCCGAGTTCCTCGGTGGAGAGGAGAATGGTCTCCACGTTTTCGATGGTGGCTTTGTCCATTTCGATCCGTTCCACGAAGGAAGCCGGCTGCATTTCGAGCCTGCCGCCAAGCAGTGACAGGACATTGCCCTGCTTTTCGAGCTTGAGCTTCATCGCGGCTTTCTTGCCGACCCCCAAAATACCCATTCCATTCAGGACAAAATCCTCTTTTATTTTTTTTCCGTTGGCGTGGACAATGAGCCGCATTGAAAGCCTGCCATCGGAGAGGGTCTTGAGCTTCACGGGCCGGATTTGAGAGCCCCCCTTGAACTGGGCAATGGTCTTGCCTTCGAGCTTCTTGTAGTAGCCCATCATTTGTTCGGCCCGCTTGGCCAGGCTCTTCAGCTTTTCGGAGCTCGTGGTGGACGGGTAGTGACCCTTGAAAAGAGTCCAGGCTTTCACCGCTTCCATTGGGCGCCGTTTAAGGAGGTTCAGTTCTCCGTAGGTCCAGTAGGTCATGAAGGCGCTCTTGTTTCGTTTCATTGCCTCAAGGAGGCTTTTTTCCGCTTCTAGGAACTTGCCCTGGAGGAGTTTTACGCGGCCCTGGCCATGGTGTGCCTCCGCGCTGTATTGGTTGATCTCGGCGGCTTTTTTGTAAGCCTTTTCAGCATCTTGGAACAGGCCCAGCCTCCAGGATAGATCTCCCTGAAGCGCTTGAACCTGGGCGTCGTCGGGGAAAGCTTCCACGAGCTCCGAAGTCAGCTTTTGGACCTCTTCCAACACATTGAGGAAAAGAAATGCCTGGCCGAGCTTGACACGGAGGTAGGCATCTTCCGAAGCGATCTTGAGCTCCACGCGGAACCGTTCTATGGCCTCTTGGAAATGTCCTAGCTGAAGATGTTGTGAGCCAGTGGGGCCGTCGTAAGCATCCACTTCTTCCCGGGCCGTTTCCATGTCCGAGGGAGCTGTTGTCGTACGGTCGCCATCGGCTACCGGCATCGTCGTCGCTGAGCCTTCATGCCCCGGTGCACCCGAAGTGGCCGCCGGAGGGCTGGCTCCCAAGGCGGGATCTTGGAGCGGCGACGGGTCTGCCGTTGTACCCGCACCTGGTTTGTCCGCGTGTACATTCTGGGGCTGCGATCCTAAGATCAGGGCCGAAGCGGTCAGAACCGCCATCCAATGTTTCTTCACACCAACCTCCATCAAGATCAGCTCTTGTTTCGCCAAGACCTGGGTAGGGTTTTCTTCGCCAACAGAAAACGACGCCAATGTTTCCGACGGCCCACGAGATTGTCCGATTCGGGGCGGCAGAAGCGATTCTAAACTTGTATACCGGAACCCAACAATACACCAAGGTTGGTTCTCGGGGCGACCGCAACACACCTCCGCGGTGGTGTGAAACCTTGCCCACGGCGAATCTGCCGCGGCCTCTTCATCACCATCTGTAGAGGCGTTTTCGTTGGGCGGCTCCTACGTGACCATGGATGCGGGATTCCGGATGGGCGTATGGGAGGACTATGAGCATGGTTCCAGGGCGATCCCATGAGGATTTTACTCGTATAGGAGGTAGGGGCGCCGGGTTTCGAGCCAATGGGATTCGTCCCAGTGGAACAGGTTTTCGAGGTCCTGGAAATCTTCTCCCGAGTCCACGAATTGACGAACCGCTTTCGTCCCCGTGATGAGATCGATGGGGAAGCGCTGGAAATCATATTCGTAGGGAGGCGCTTTCCACTTCAGTGCATGGGGATGGAGCCTTCGCGCCTCTCCGAGGAGGCGGATAAATGCTCGGAACGGCCTGAATTGACGCCTGTCCGTGCAATGGAACTGGAGTCCGTGGCAGAGTTGGCCGCTCCATTTGTGGAAGGTTGGCTGGAAGGAGATGGGTCGGAGCACGGCCCCGGAGATTTCGAGGTTCTTGGCAATTTCGTCGCAACTTCCTGGGGTGAAGAAGGGGGCACCGACGATTTCCAAGGGGCGGGAGGTGCCGCGTCCCTCGGAGAGGTTCGTCCCTTCCAGCAAAACGCTTCCAGGATAGATGAATGCCGTATCGAGGGTTGGCATGTTGGGTGACGGCATCACCCAGGGGAGACCGGACTCGTCAAAATCGAAGGACCGCCGCCAGCCTTCCATTTTCACGACTTCCAGCTCGACGCCCATGGAGCCGGCTTCGTTCAAGAATAGGGCCAGCTCGCCGGTGGTCATGCCGTGGCGCATGGGGATCGGGTGGAGTCCCACAAAAGAGGTCAAGTTGTTGTCCAGAATGTTACCCTCAACCTGTTCTCCGCCGATGGGGTTCGGTCTGTCAAGGACCAAGAAGCGCAGTCCGAGCTTTGCACAGCGTCTCATGGCAAGGGCCATCGTCCAGATGAACGTGTAGACCCTGGCGCCGACATCCTGGAGATCAAACACCAACACGTCAATCTCTTGAAGCATCTCGTCGGTGGGTTCCCGGACCTTCCCATACAGGCTGTACACTTTGCGGCCGGTTCTTGGGTCCCGGAAATCCGGGGATTCGATCATGTTGTCTTGTTTGTCGCCTCGGGACCCGTGTTGGGGACCGAAAAGGTGGACGAGCCTTGTTCCTACGGCTTCCGCCAGGAGGTCCGCGGAGTGGCGGTAGTGGGAATCGATGCTGGCGGGATGACAGATTAGCCCGAGGCGCGCTCCCTGCGTGAAAGTGGGTTCGGCGCTCAGGAACTGCTCTAGACCTGTCTTTGTCATGGAAAGTCTCGGGTTGGTCACGGGGGTCGTGCTCTGTGGTGCTGTGTTCCGCTCCCATCCCTCGCGGCCGCTCGCGCTGGTCGCCGTGTGATGGCCTGGCCCGGGCTTTGGCCGGGAGGGCCGCGGTTCATCGCCAGATGAGCCGGCCGTCGGGATCAGAGCGGTGGAGGGAGAATCGTCTTTTCGCCGAGGCCCAGTTTTTGACGCACGGTATCGCCGAAAGGGCTGGAGGAAATTCTTTCCAGAAAATCCGTGAGCATGAGGAGTGTCAACCCCCACAGCACCGAAGAACCGACGCGAATGCCGGGAAGCTCCAGGCGAGTGTCGCCTCGGGCGTAATCCACGGTGCAGCGGTGCCGGGAGTCGAAGAGATGGAGCAGGGAAACCCAAAGGACTTCTTGGACTTCCGGGGAGACCTGGGGGGAGACCGGAGCCTCCAGCCAGTAGACGAAAGGGGAAATGGCCATGGGGAGGCGTTGGAGGCGGGCATGGGCGTGGAGATCGTGGAGGCGCCCCAGGTACAAACTGCTTTTTGGGAGGTTGATCCCGATTTCCTCAAACGTTTCGCGCTCGGCGGCCGCCCGTGAACTGGAGTCGGTTTTTTCGACCCGGCCACCGGGGAAGGCGATCTGACCGGACCATGGGTCGCCGGCCATTTCGGCGCGGAGGATGAGCAGGACTTCCGGACAGTCCCGGCCGGGTTGGAGGATCGCGGCCACAGCGGCTCGTTGGGGAGCGTCTTGGGGTGAGATCGTTACGGGCGGGCCCTGAAGGGCCGCCTGAAAGGTGGTGACAAGTTCGTGGGGCGACAGCATAGGGATGCTCAACCGATGAGGAGGCAGGTGAGGAGGAGGCCAGGCCCCGCGGCGGAGTCGTCGTGGGAATTCCGGGTTGACACCTGTACCAACACGCTGCAATACTGAAACTTCAAGAGCATGGTGATGTCAAAACCTCCAAAAAAAGGCGAGGTAAACTCGTGGAACCCCGGAATGACGAAAAACCTGCCGACGTTCCGTTCACCACGCCACCGGGTCAGGGTGGCTCGGATTCCCCGGACACGGTGCCGCCCTCTCTGAGCAGTTCGATGGAGTCGGCCCCGGTTGTGGAAGGGAATCGGGCATTCTCCGAAGGGTCGGAGCCTTTTGAGGGGCCGCTGGACTCGAGCCTCTTGGGGGAAGCGGATATGGAGAATCCGCCGGTGGGCCTTTCGGATGAGGATGTTGCGGAGTCTCCTAGGCAGGAGGGAGTTCTATCTTCTTCCGCCGTGTCCCAATCCCAGGAGCCGCCCGCGGAGGACTTGGAGGGCCCGGCCGGGCCGCCAACGCCTGAAACGTCCGCGTTCACGGGATTGACCGGACAAGCTCCGGGCGACCCGAGCCCGGAGGTAACGCCTGAAACGTCCGCGTTCACGGGATTGACGGGACAAGCTCCAGGCGACCCGAGCCCGGAGGTAACGCCTGAAACGTCCGCGTTCACGGGATTGACGGGACAAGCTCC
>JAJRTK010000276.1 GCA_024278345.1 bacterium
CTGCCTCCGGACCTCCGCTGGGAGCGCCGCTCCCAGACCCACGCCAGGGAGCCAGCTCCCTGGACCCACATCTTTGTGCGCTGCGCGCTTTTTTCGGGTGGCCGGTACCATGACCGAGGCCCGGGCCTCCTTCCCGGCTCGGTGCAGCCCGGAGGGCGCTACACCGGCAAGATGCCGGTGCCACCGTTTCGGCGAAGAAAATTGTAAAGCAAAAACACGACAATTTGATAGGTCCCCCTTTGGATGGCCTTTTTCCTGTCAGATCGACAGTTGTTCCAACGCTATCCCTTTTGATGCCGTGATGGAAACGGCGCCTCGGTCATGGTACCGGCCACGGTTCAGATTTCAGACGCCGCCCCGGTGCTTCCAGCCCTGGAACCCGGCGGAGGCTCGGCCTCCGGACCTCCGCTGGGAGCTTGCGCCGCGGCCCCTTGGGCCGCGTCTCGCTTACGCTCGGCATCAGACCCACGCCAGGGAGCCAGCTAGGACCCGTTGCAATGAAAAGAAACGAGTTCCCCACCCCTCTTTGCGTGCTGCACGCTTTTTTCGGGAGGGCGTCGAGAAGGGCGAGGAGCGGCGGACGGATTGCCGCCGCTGTGAGCGGAACGTAACACATAGGAAAACAAAGGGTTTACCTAAAACTACGCCCTTTTATGAAGAGCACGGACTCAAAACTCGGTCAGCGGGTAGAAAGGTAGAAGAGGATGAGCCAGACTCTCATTGTCCTGGATATTCCGGGGATCAAGTCGTACGTTTTCGCCTCCAATTCCCTGAGGGAAATCCAAGGAGCCAGCGCCCTTATCGACCATTTCAGCCGTTGGGAAACAGAGTCTCTTCTCCGGAATTGGTTCCACCGCAATCGCCCGGCCCATGCCCCAACCGTGAGCGTGAAAAAAGTGTTTGCCAATGCCGGGGGCGGTCAGTTCCTGGCCCAGGCTGAGGGCTCCCCGGACGAGAACGAAACGAAAGTCCGACAGGCGGTTCTCCACTTGGCCCAGGAGCTCCATGGGCGATCTTGTGGAGGCCTTGCTTTGAGCTTCGGCATTGCCCCGGTTCCGGAAGGCCCGGATGGTTACCGGAGAGCCCTGGACCTTGCTCACAAGCGAATGCGCCACCGCCGGAAAAACGCTCCGAAGAGTGGAGCTCTGGCTACGTGGCCTCTTGCCAGGGAGTGTGAGAGTTTGGCTCTGGAACCGGCGGGAGTTTCGGTGAACATCGGCGGCGACGTGGTTCCCGAAACCGATCCCCGGGGGCGATGGCTTTCCCACGTGACCCTTCAAAAACTGGAGGCGGCCCTTTGGGCGCGAGGAAGAATAGGCGCGGAAAACCGTGGCTCCGGAAGGGCTCATGGCCTCTGGAAAGAGTTCGAAGAACAGGTGGGTCGCCCACCGGCGTACAACCTGGACGCTCTGGGAAGCGAAGCGAAACGCGCGGGTTACATCGGCCTCCTCTACGCCGATGGCAATAGCATGGGCCAGGTGGTGCGGAAGATCCCGGATCCAGACAGCTACCGCGCCTTCTCCGAAATCGTCGATGGGTCGATCCGGAAGAGCACTTACGGCCTTGTCCGGGAGCTGGAGCTCGAAGCGTTTCCCCTGCTTCTTGGCGGCGACGACCTGGTGATGGTGGTGGCGGCGGATCGGGCGTTACAGTTTGCGGCGCGGCTTCCTGAAGAGTTCCAGCGGTGTTCCCGGGAAGCCATCAACAGTAGCGCGGCGCCCCGCTGGCTTCGAGAGAGGTGTCCCCATGGTTTCTCTCTCTCCATCGGCATTGCCTTCGGGCGGGCCAGGCATCCGTTTCATCTTCTGCTCCACCAGGCGGAACAGCTCCTCCAAAGTGCCAAGCGGGACGCCCTTGGGGAAAAGGATCCCACGGGAAAGGCCAGGATCGACTTTCACCTGACCCACAGCTCCTCCACGCGAGAGATCGGGCCGTTGAGAAAAGAAGAATGGGAGCTCTGGGAAAAGATTGGGCACCGTGATGGCCGCTCCATCACCTGCCGAAGGACGTTCCGTCCTTACCGGCCCCACGAGCTCACGGCTCTCCTGGAATGCGTCTCCCAGTTGCGGGGCGCCGGGATGCCTCGGAACAAAGTGAGCACCCTTGGCGAAGCGGCCTGGAGCGATTCCCTCCTGGAAGCCGAGATCCTGGCTCTGGAGACGATAGGCCGCATGAAGCCCGGGCAGCGGCAAGCCCTGGCCTTCCTTGAAAAAAAGCTCCACTGCTCCGGCACCCCTCCATTCTACACCATCCCCGACTCCACCACCCGCCGCGCCTTCGCCATCGATCTCCAGGAGTGCTTCTCCCTGGGAAGCTCCAACGAACTCTCGGGAAGCTCCAACGAAAGACCCTGGGCGGCGCCCACCGAATCGCCCTCCGTCGCCACCTGTCAACCGTGGAAACAGGAGAACCACCATGCCTGACCTCGAGCTTTTCTACGGCCTGAAACTCCAGGGCCGCTGGCATTTTGGAAGCGGCCTGGAACGAGGAAGCCTGGACCGTGCGAATCTCCGGGACGGCCGAGGCTTGCCGTACATCCCGGGCTCCCACGTCAAAGGGAAGATCCGGGAGCAATGCGAATGGCTCTGCCGGCTTCTGGAGCTTCCGGTCTTCGATCCCCACTCTCTGGACGAAAAAAGCGCCCAAAGGTTCGGTATCGAAGCCAGACCGGGCAACCCGGTGGAACGTCTTTTCGGAACCCGGTACCGGGGAGGCACGCTCACGGTGAGCCACGCTGCGGCCACCGGCCCCGAGGCCGTGCGTCTCCGGGACTCCCGAGGCGGCTCGTTGCCCCTCCGCCGGGTCTCCATGAACCGAGGCCTTGGCCGCGCCAGGGACCAACGCCTCTTCTCCGCGGAATACGGATTCGGCTTCCCGCCCGACGACGAGCAAACCACCGACTCCGCCCGGCAGAGACCTCCTGCTCCAGCCAGCATCACCTTCCGCGGCCGGATTCTAGTCCGCCATTCCCCCGGGCAGCTCTCTGAGCTCCACAAACCTTTCCTCCGGGAGTGGCAACCGGGCTGGCCCCTGGAATGGTCGCTTCTCACGGCATCCTTCCAAGCCCTCCATTGCCTGGGCGGTGACCGGAGCAGCGGTGCCGGCGCCTGTGAAGCGATCCTCTACAGGGCGCGGTGGCGTGGAAAAGAGAAAAAGGAATGGTCCGAGATCGACCCTCCGTCCCGCCTTCTTGCCACCCTGGAGCTTCCCCGATGGATCCGGCTCTTCCGGATGGCGGAGACTCCCGCTGAAAACGGAGGAAGCCGCCTCTCCCGTTTCCTGGATTTCGCCCGGGAGGAGCTCGGCCTCTCTCCGGACTCTTCCAACGAAGATTGGAGCGAAGCTCTGGAGCTTTTCGACGAAGACGAACCGGAGACACAACCATGACCCTCCAACGAATGGAACTGAAGGCAACCCTTTTGGAACCGTTGGCAATCCGCGCCAACCGCCAGTCCACCCGATCCGAGGGGCTCACCCGGATCCCCGGGTCCACGATCTTGGGCGCCTTGGCCAGCGCCTACCTCCAGTGGGGCGGCCATCCCCGGGACAGGGAATTCCAGATCCTCTTCCAGGACGAAAGCCACTGCCGCTGGGGCGCCCTCCGGACGGGAATCTACCAGCCTCCCGCCACGTCGGCTAGCTGCAAGCGGTTTCCGGGCCTCTCCATTTCCCAGCAGGCCGCTCCGGGCGGGATCTTTCCGGCCCCCGGCTCCTCCACCACCGAGCCGCACGGCCTCCACGACCTCCTGGTGGCGGAGCTCCGGGCAGTGAAGAGCCCCGATTTCACCTCGGCCGCCCTTCTCTGCCAGAAGTGCGGCGAGCCCCTCCAACCCTACCGTTCTCCCCTGGCCATCTCCGGGACGGAAAACAACTCTCCAAAGTTCTCCCGGCGGCCGGATCCCCCGCTGCGGACTCGCCACCACGTGGGCATCGACCGGAACAGCGGCACCGCCGCCGAAGGCATCCTCTTCGCCGAAGAAACCCTGGATTGCTGGCTAAAAACCGACAGCCCCGACCCCCGCGCCTACGAAGCCGCTTGCCTCACGGGAGTCATGGAGATCTCGGAACCCGCTCTGGAAGCCCTGAAAAAGCTCCTGGATCTCCTCGACTCCCGCATCGAGGTGGGCTCCTCCCGGTCCCGCGGCCTGGGGCGCCTTTCCCTGGATCTGGGAAGAACTTTCCCCGCAACCACGGATCGGCGGTTGGACGACTTCAGCGCCGCTCTCACGGCCCGGATCCCGGACACGGCCCGGATCTTCACCCTGGCCTTCCCCGAGGGCGCCATCTTCGTGGACGACCTCCTCCGCTTCACCAACGATCCTGCCGCCGCCATCCCCTGGCTGCCCTGCCTGCCACGGGACTTCGGAGCCAACTCTTTCGAAAACGGCATCACTGCTCTCCATGGCAACGCCGGGCTCCGGCGGATCCGCGGCTGGCAGGCGGCCCACGGACTCCCGAAAAACGACGACCTGGCCATCGAACCGGGTTCCCTCTTTGCCTACGAAGTCACCGGGGAAGAGTGGCCCAAGGTGAAACGGAAACTCCTTGACCTGACCAGCCGCGGCGCCGGCCTCCGGCGAAACGAAGGATTCGGGCGCGTCCAACTCTCCGATCCCTTCCACCTGGAGTTCGCCTTCCCCCGTAGCTCCGGCGACGATCCCCCCGCCACGGCAAGCGCCCGGAAACATCCCCCCTCGAAACCCCGCCGGAAAAAGAAAAAGAAGCGAAGGAAAAGGCGCTGATCACCCCCGCCAACCACCCACCCGCCAAAGGAGACCTTTCCCATGCCTCTAAAGCGCGAAACCAGAAGCGCCATCGACCGATGGCTCATGAGCCACCAGGCACCCGATGCAAAACAACTGGGCCAAGCCACGGCCCAAACCACAGGGGACAACGACCGCGTCATGACCCAGATCCGCGGCCTCCAGAACCTGGCCTTCACCACCCAGCGCTTCTCCGACCTCGAAGAAAGCATCTGGGGACGCATGGGCCGGGATACCAAGAAAACAAGCATCTGGTGGCAGCCGATCCAGCCCGCCCAAGGTGCGCCCGGCGAAATGGGCCACCTCCTCCTGGACGCCCTTCACGGGATCCGAAACCACCTCGACTCCCGCCACGACCCCGGCGAAGAACGCGTCCGGGCCCGAATCTACGCCGCAAGGCTCTGGATCCGCCGCTTCGTCGCCAGCTACCTCTACCACCGGAACCTTTGAACAACCGCCATCCGTTAGGAGCCCCGTTTTCGGCTTCAGGATCTGAGGTCCGCTCCCATCAGGTGCCGTCCGGCACCCGCTAGTCGCCCATTACCCCCCACTCTCCATCCAGGAACCCCACTCACTCCAGGAGCCCGCAACCGGCATCCCCAAACAGGACGGAGACCCTCCCATGCCCACACCCGAAACCGCGGCCACACCGATGGAACCTGAACCCGGACTGATTCTCATGGAGGAAGAGATCGTGCATGGCAATCGCATCAAATAATCATTTGTTTCAAGAGATTACCGAGATACCTATGGTCCC
>JAJRTK010000277.1 GCA_024278345.1 bacterium
CCGCTGGGAGCGCCGCTCCCAGACCCACGCCAGGGAGCCAGCTCCCTGGACCCACATCTTTGTGCGCTGCGCGCTTTTTTCGGGTGGCCGGTACCATGACCGAGGCCCGCCTTTAGGGCCTCTGGTGGTGCCTTCGGCGGCTCTCGATGTCGCTCGGCGCCGGCCGTCTACTTCTGGTTGCGTTCCCTCAGGTCGCTCGCGGCCGCTCGCGCCCATCGTTTTCGGTTGACTGTTTTCCCGTGGGGTTTAAGACGAAGAGGCAGCTTCCCAGGACAGATCCGTCTCCGATTCTGGACAGTGGAGAGAATCCCTTCTTTTGCCTGGATTCTCCAGGCGCCCAGAGATCGCCTTTCCCCGGGGTCCAAGTTTTCATCAATGAATTGGCACGTAACATGCTTCTTAACTTGGCAGACCGATGGAAACCCTCAGCCCTGAGGAGGCCAATCTCATGAAAAAGATCGTCGCCCCCCTTCTCCTCGCTCTGTTCATAGCTTCCCTGGCCCCTTCAGTCGCCCGGGCTGGGCACGGGCACAGCGTCATCGACACGATCTCGGACGTTCTTAATACACTGGCCATACTGGCAGTGATCGACGCATCGACTTCCCGATCCTACCGGTACCAACCCTGGGGAGTCATCGACACCGAAGTGCGACCCAAAAGGGCGGAAGTCTATGTGGACGGCAGTTATGCCGGACGGGCCAAGAAGTTCGATGGTTGGCCCGGCTACCTTCCTCTTGACCCGGGCAGCTACGAGCTCGAGTTCGTCTATCCCGGCTACGCTCCGTACCGGGTCCGCGTGAGGGTGGTCCAAGGGAAACGGCTGGTCATCAAAAAAAGGCTTCGCCGCTTGCGGCCCGGCGACCGGCCCCCCCGGCAGGCTCGCCGCGCAGGTCCTGGAAACAACCCACGGCCTTCAAGAAGCCACCGCCCACCTCCCAGAAGTGAAGAGGAAGGCTGGCGCCAGGGTCCGCCCAGTTCGGGCGGCGACGACGGGGGCTGGCGTGAGCCGGGATCTGGAAACAACAAAGACTGGCGCTGGAGCGATGGCCGGTCTCGAAGAGAGGGCGAGCCCCGCGAAAGTCGTCCAGATCGGGACAGGACGGAACCAGAGGCACCTCGCCACGAACATAGCGCTGATGGCACTTGCTGCCAGCCAGAAATGACACGGTCCCGGGCACCGTTACCGGCTCCACGAGAAGAGCCCGCCGCCATGAGCGAGCTTCGGCTGAGAGTGAACCCCGATGATGCCAGCATCTACGTGGATGGAGAATACTACATGAATGCCCGGGACCTCGACGGCGGCACGCGGACCATCCTTCTGCCGCCTGGAACCTACCGGATCGAGGTCGTGCGGCCTGGCTACGAAAGTCAAGTCCAAAACGTCACTCTCAACGGCAATCCCCGCTCCCTGACCCTTGAGATGAAGAAAAAATAGAGAAATTGCGGCGGCGGTGGGAAAAGAAGTTTTTCCGCAACCACTGCAATGAGTGTGGTCACCCCGGATGGGCATCTCGAGCTGAACATCAATCCCTCCCCCTCCTCCAGCTCGGGATCTCCCCCTCCGGGGTCCACCACTTCTTGGTGGGGTCCCGGCTTCCGTGGCTCCACCATTTTTCGATCACAGCAGATCTTGAGGGCACTGAGCAGGTCTAGGGCGATGAGGCGGACGGCGGCGGACGGATTGCCGCCGACGGGAGCGGACCACAACCATAAGAAGGAAACGCGATTTCTGGGAATAATCTCCTTGAAGGTGCCCAAGCCCCGCAATCCACTGCTCCTGGCTCCCGGCCTTTTCCGGAATCGGCTTACCGGTAATCGAAAATCGCCTGCAAATAGCTCAAAGCGATGGCGGAATGAGGTTTGATCCCCATGTAATACGTGTTGTGGGAAAGGGTTTCCTCCTCATTGAGAGGATTGTCGGTGGCGACATAGGCGATGCGAAACTTCATGTCGGAGCGGATGGCATCATTGAGGAGCGCGTGGTTCATGGCATTGGCCAGGGGAGCACCGTAGAGATCGACGCCGATGGCTTTCCAAACCTCCTTGTAGTGGCGGAGCTGGCCTCTGCTCTGGAGGACGATCCCCAAGACGGTGACGATGGGGCCGCCCGCATCGACGGGATTATCAATGAGCCGCCCCAACTTCGCCGGATCGAAGGAATTGGGAACCAGGAAATCCACGACATCCCAGGTGCCATCCCGGATGACATAGGTGGGGGAGAGGATCGAGCCAGTGCGCCCCACCAGCGCGCCGGCAAGGAAGACGAGATTGTAGGAATGGAGGCGCTTAGGAAAAACCTTGGTGAGCGCCTGAATGATCTTACCTCCTTGGGAACCGAAAACCCTGTTGAAGGCCAGGATGACAGGTTTCTTGTCCCGAAGGGCCTTGGAATCCACATTAAGGCGCGGATCGAGAAGGTCGGCGTCGAGTTTCAAGGGATCGATGATTTTGCAGTTGAGGCCGATATGGTGGCGATCCTCGGCAGCCCAGATCCCCGGAAAATCGGATTCATCGCTGGGAATCGTGGTTCCATGAGATCTCAAGAGCTGGGCAAGACCGTAGGAACGGTAGGGCTCTTCCAACTTGCCTTCCCGAAACTCTAGATCAGCCGTGAGCTTCTCCCGCTGACTCCTGCTCATGTCATCAAGGATTTTCTGGACTTCTTCGACACGACGGCTGGAAAGAAGAGAGTCGGCGACACTGAAAGGATCGGCGGAAATGACGTGAAGGGGTCGGTCCCCAAGATCGAGACTGGAAAGAGTCCTTTTGAGGTCCCTGGCCCACTCCACAATGCGATGGGCGTAAGAAGTGCGCGAAATACTCGTGTGGAACTGGACCACGACATCCTCGTCCCACCGCGCGATATCGTTCATCTTCTCCACAAGGGTGCCGTTCCAACCGCGATCAAGGCGAAAGATCTCGTCTTCGTCAGTCCCGAGCTCGAAGGCAAGGCTAGAGAAAAGCTGGTTTTTCCTGGCCGCGGTAATCGTCGGCCGATGGATGGTCAGCCCGAAGGTGCCGCCAGCGACGGCCGTGGAGCTGTAGTCACTCAAAACGTCGTCAAGCCCCGAATTGACCAGCCGCTGCCGGATCTTGCGGCATTCCACCGTAAGACAACAAAGAAGAGACAGGATATCGAGCACGTCACCAATATCCTCTTGAACCAACATGACGAGCTCCCCGTCGCCGATATCAAAGGTGGGCCGACCAAGGACTTCCGTTTCCACGGGCGTCACACCAGGCCAGTTGTGGAAATCAGCCGGAACCGATTTCTTGAGACGGATGCGGTTGACCCGGCAGATATTTGCCGGAAGCCTGGAAAGAGCGTAGCCGAGAGCTCCCAGATCAATCGCCTTGGAATTCGCGGCCGTGGGATGCAAAACCGGCTGAATTCTTTGGTAGATACGGTGGAGGTCCGCCACTCGGATCATTCCGTTCAACATGCCGTGCCGAGCGTAGATCTCGAACTCGGCAATCGCTTTTGTGACGCGGGCTACAAGGGTGGCTTCGTCCATGGTGCTTGGTTCCACTGAAGAGTATGAGGATACGGGTTGAAGAAAGAAGAGATCCTAGCTACTTCCGCACGATGTGACAAACTGATCGATCTTTTTTGGGTTGACTTCCGCTCACGTCGCTCACGTCCGTTGCACGCCGCTCGCCCATGATCGCCGTCTGGACAGAGCCCCTGTCCGGCAGGCGCTATCCCGATGCCAAGATGGAACCCGGATCGGCGGTGGCTCCACTTTTTTGCGGAAGCCGAGATTGACAGAAGTTGGTTGTTGGCTGAAAAGTTGAGGTTATGAAGGTTTGCCTCTCCAAGTTCACCGCGCGGGCCGGTTTGTCTGGTGCGATGCTTATTGCAGCGTGGGTAGCGGCTATTTCATTCTGTTCCCCTCGAGCCGAAGCAAGCGGCTTTTTCTTTCCCCAGGTGGGGGCGAGAGCCGCGGGGATGGGATCGAATTTCGTGGCCCTTGCCGATGACGCCTCGGCGATTTTTCACAACCCCGCCGGGCTGATCAACGTGCCGGACAAGAGCCTGTACGGGAGCCTCAGCCTGCTGGTGCCCAGCGTGACCTACACGCGCCACGACGGGCCAGTGGTCTTTGAACCAGTCAAATCGCGGAATCCGTTGACTCCAGTCCCCTACCTTGGTTTTTCCCGGCGCTCCGAGACAGGTCGCTATGCCACCGGCGCCGCGATCTACGGTGCCTGGGGCACGGTCCTCCACTACCCGGAGAAGGGCCCGCAACGTTATCAGGTGCAAAACCAGTTCTTCATGGTGCTTCACGCCACCGCGGCAGCGGCCTATCGGCTGACGCCGAGCCTTTCCGTGGGCGGACAGGCCTCCTTCATCTATTCGAAGCTCGATTTCCGGCGGAGCATCGACGCACGGGATCTTGTGGGACTGCCGGAGCTGATTCAGCCGGGCTTTGACGATCCTGAATTCGAGGCCGTCATCGATTTTGGGACATCGGGGACCGGTTTTGGCGGGGGCCTGGGCCTGTTGTGGGAACCGAGCCGAGCCTTCAGGCTGGGGATTTTCGGGACCCTTCCCACCACGGTTGCCATGTCGGGCTCCGCTGTGGCGGATATTTCCGAGATCCTCTTGCTCCGGACAATTCTTGGGGAAACCTTCGACACGCGGGCGGAGCTGGATCTTTATTTGCCGGCTGTGGTTCGGGCGGGACTCCTGGTGCGGCCCACCTTGGGGATCAAGTTTACAGCGGATCTGGTATGGGTGGATTGGAGCCGGGTCAAGCGGCAAGTCCTGGTTCTGGAGAGTATTCCCGGCATCCCCGAGATCACCCTCATCAGGAACTGGTCGGACGGCTGGACCGTGGGAGCGGGAGTGGAATGGTCGGCGCCCAGAGGGTTGGAAATCAGAGCGGGTTGGTTCTACGAACCGTCCGTCGTTCCGAGCTCGACGATTCTCTTGGATGGCCCGGATGCCGATAAGCACGGGCTGGCGCTTGGAATCACACTCCCTTTTGGCCCAAGGCTACTGCTGGATCTCACCGGAGAATGGCGAATCTTTTCCGAGGTCGTGGCGGAAGACTCCGTCTACGATACGCTTGATCCGGAGGTCATCGGCGTCAATTCCAACGGCGTCTATGGAGTGGGAGTCATTGCGGTTAGCACGGGAATCCGCTATCGATTCTGAGAAAATCAGCGCCAAACAGGGCGCTACGATGTCTGGCCCGAAGTCTTTGGCGAGATCTTCGAGCCCCACACACGGGGGAATTGCCAGTGGAATTCCATAATCTCGTCCGCGAAAACATGGAGGGCATCACCCTCTTGACCATCAATCGGCCCAAGGTCTACAACGCCTTGAACTTCCAGACCCTGAAGGAACTGGACCGGGCCTTTACCGAGCTGGGAGAAGCGGCCCAGACCCGGGCGGTAATCCTCACCGGTGCCGGGAGCAAGAGTTTCGTGGCTGGCGCCGATATCTCCGAGCTGGCCAAGCTTTCGGGAAACGCCTTGAAAGGCAAACGATACGCGGCCCAAGGCCGCGCCGTGATGGATCGGATTGCGGCCATGTCGAAGCCGGTGATTGCCGCCATCGGCGGCTTCGCCCTGGGTGGCGGTTGTGAGCTGGCCCTGGCCTGCACCCTTCGCGTGGCTTCAAAGAGCGCCAAGATCGGGCTTCCCGAAGTGGGGCTCGGAATCTTGCCCGGTTTTGGCGGCACGCAGCGCCTCCCCCGCCTCGTGGGCCGCGGAGTCGCCCTGGACCTCCTGCTCACCGGACGCCATGTAGGAGCTGACGAAGCCCTGGAGATGGGGCTGGTCAACCGGGTGGTGGAACCAGACGAGCTGATTCCCGCCGCAAGGGAGCTGGCCGAAACGATCTTGAAAAATGCGCCACTTTCCATCGAAGCTTGCCTGGAAGCTGTCAACCGTGGACTCGATCTGGACTCCGAGGCTGCTGGCGAGGTAGAATCGGATCTTTTCGGTCTGCTCTGCGGAACAGCGGACATGGAGGAGGGAATGCGAGCGTTTCTGGACAAGAGACGCGCCGCCTTTCAAGGATGTTAGACTGGGAGTTCTCATTAGGGATCGTGACGCGGCGGGCTGAGACGCGGGCCCACCAAGGAGAGGCGCTCACCGGCGGTGCCCGTGGCCGATTTCAACCCACCCGCTGGCTCAATGGAAAGGACTCCCCACAAGGAAGCCGGTGGGACGATGGAGCAGCCGCGACGAACTCGTGATAAGGGCTCCGGATTAGAGAATGTCAGGTGAACCAGTGCCCGGTTTTTTGCCCGTGCGCTCCCCACAGGAGGTCGATGAAAATGGAAGCGACTCCTTCCATGAGCCAGCTCATCCACGATTGGAATAGGGAACAACCCGACATTGACAAGCCCTCGCGGCCTGTCTGCCTGGACGACGAAACCCTTCGGGACGGACTTCAAAGCCCCTCTGTACGAGATCCCGAGATCGAGGAGAAACTGGAACTCTTGCACCTTATGGCCGAGGTTGGCATCGATTCGGCCAATCTTGGGCTTCCCGGCGCGGGACCGCGAGCAAAAGAAGATGTGCGGCGACTCATCCGAGAAATCCGAGACCAAAAGCTTCCCATTTCCCCCAATTGCGCGGCGCGGACACTCCAGGTCGATATCGAGCCCATTGTGGAGATAAGCTCCACCGCCGGAACCCCCATCGAGGCATCACTCTTCATTGGTTCGTCGCCCATCCGGCTTTTTGCCGAAGGTTGGACCTTGGACGATTTGCTCCGGCACTCCCGGGCGGCCATTGACTTCGCCGTAAAAAACGGGCTGCCGGTCATGTACGTGACAGAAGATACCACGCGGGCTGCGCCCGAGGTCGTGGAGCGTCTGTACCGGAATGCCGTGGAATGTGGAGCGCGGCGGGTCTGTATCGCCGACACGGTCGGCCATGCCACACCAGCGGGAACTCGGGCGCTGGTGCGCTTCGTCCGGAACGTCGTGGACCAAACAGGTGAAGAGGTCAAGGTCGATTGGCACGGACACCAGGACCGGGGGCTTGGGCTGATCAACTCTTTGACCGCCCTGGCCGCGGGAGCTGATCGGGTCCACGGCTGCGCCCTGGGTGTGGTAGAGCGCGTAGGCAACACCCCCATGGACCTGTTACTCATCAATCTCAAACTGCTTGGCTGGATCGACCACGATCTGTCGAAACTCAAGAACTACGTGGCTACGGCAAGCCGCATCTGTGATTGGCCGGTGCCGAAGAACTATCCAGTTTTCGGCCTCGACGCATTCCGCACGGCGACCGGAGTCCACGCCGCGGCTATCATCAAGGCTCAAAACAAGGGCGATGCATGGTTGGCGGATCGGGTTTATTCCGGCGTGCCAGCCGGCATGGTAGGGTTGTGCCAGGCCATTGAAATCGGCAACATGAGCGGCCTCTCCAATGTGCTCTACTGGCTGGAACAACGTGGAGTTGAGCCTGACAAGGATCTTGCGCGAGAAATCCTGCGCCATGCGAAAAAAGGCTCCCGAGTTCTATCGGACAAGGAGATTTGGGAGGTGATCGGGAGCCACCGGGACGACATCAAGGCAGGCACTTGATTCAACAGATTCTAGGGATGGAGGATGAACTTGGAATGTTTCGTAAACCGGGCCACGGCTGGAGCCTTCAGGAGACTGCCGTTCTCTCTCTTCTCTTACTGATTGGGAACATGATGAAAAACTTACTCGACCGAGTGAAGGAAAAGGGCGAGGAGCAGTTTCAACACCTGACCTCGGAAATCTTGGGGAACGAACGGCTCATGAATGCCGTGGAAACCGTTCTCAACACGAAGGGCTACTTCGAGCGCAAGGTCGGCGTTGTACTCAACACCATGAATCTCGCTTCCCGGGTGGATGTCGATGAAATCAATGGGACACTCAAAGCCCAAGAGCGGCGGTTGAAGCAGCTCACGAAGAAACTCGAGCTGATGAACCGCAAACTGGGAGAGTGGATGGCGAAAAACGAAGACCTGGCTGGAGCCGTCATGGCAGCCAATCGCCGCGTCGAAGCATTGACCGTTGAGCTTGCTTCGGCGAAAGCCAAGCCGGTCACGGCCTCCAAAAGGAAGCGCTCGCCAGCCAAGAAAACCAAGGGCCGCTCCACTGCCAAGAGGCCCAAACAAGGCAGTCTAGCCAAATCCACCGCCACTTCCAGAGAAATGGAAGAAATGTGTCCTGTCTGCCATAAGCGTTTCCGCAAGAAAACCTACAACCAACGCTATTGCAGTGCGAAGTGCCGGACAGCGGGATAGCCAGTGACAACCGATGTTCCATCTGCTTACCCATGAGGCACGACCCGCCCACTCTGAGTCCACCGTTCGTTTCGGGTGGATCGTTCACCGTCGCGGCCTCTGCAGGATAGAGTCCCACCATGCTCACGTGCTCACGCTGCGGACTAGACAATCCGGAAACGAGGCTGTTTTGCCAAAACTGTGGGTTGGGCCTGGAGATCGTGGAGGGCTCCGGAGTCAGCGGACGGGATGCGCCGGTGGGAGACTTCTATTTTGCCGGTCTCGTGGGCGGAGCCCTGAGCTTGCCCCTGTCAGGCGCTCTTTTCCTGGGACTGATGGAGTGGCTGAAAGCACCTGAAGACCCGGTGAGCGCGGCCCAAGTGTTGACTTTTTACCTGTCCAGGATCATGCCTCTATTGTTTGTTCTTGGCTGTGCGACTGGCACTGCCTGGCGAGCGAACCGACGGGGTTTTGGCGCCTCTTATGGCCGAAGCTTCCTTGGTGCAGCCTGGGTCTGGGCCTTGGGCTCCATGCTAGCCAGTTGGGGAGGCGAAATCGCCTTGCTGGCCGCTTGCCTTCTTTCGCCTCTTGCAGCGGGCCGGGCGGGAGTCGGCCTCTTTCGCCCATGGCTTCCCCTGAGTCGTTTGCTTTGGTTGACGGCTGGAACCGTGGCGGTCTCTGGTCTCCTCAGTTTGAAAAGCCCCTCTCTTTACAAGCCAAGCCTCCTGGATGGCGCGGGGAAAAAAATTCTCCTGGCCCATGGCGGAGAGGGCTGGGTCCTGCAGGCGGGAACCTCGCCCACACGCCTTGGCGCCCTGCCGGCAAACAGCATCGCGGTGGCTTGGATCGAGGGATCGCCCTGGGCGTTGACCACGGATTGTAGGCTCGTGGGGTTAGGCAATCCCAAGCGGGAAGAACAACATCTGTTTCAGTCTAACTGTTTGAAGGCTCTCCGGATCGGCGACGCCATTTTTGCCCAAACCGGCAAGGGAATCCTTCGGTGGAACCCGGCAGTAGGAAGCTCGGTACTCTGGGCAACGGAGAGGGGAGCAGTCTTGTGGATGCAGCCTGGGGAGCTTGCGGAAGATCTCTTGGTGCAGATCAATCGGAACGATATTCTCTCCGCGAACCCGGGCGGCAAAACCAAGATGTATCGGGGAGCAGCGCTTCCGCTCTCGGCAAGAACGGCCATCAATCGTTCGGGAGATCAGGCTTGTTCGGTCATGGGGCAGAGTCTCTATTGCCACCACCTGCCGGGGGGGAGATGGGAGGAGCGAGGGACAGGGCTTCGGGTCCGGGAGATCCGCGGGATTGCGTTCCTTGGCGGGCAACTGGTGGTGGGCTCGGAACGGGGGCTCTACCTGGGGCAAGGAACAGCCAATCACCCGTTCCGGCGACAGATTGCCGATGAATTTATGGAGGTTCGTGCCATCGACGGCGGCGTAGTGGCCGTGGGTACTCTAGGAATGGTCCATCTCGATCCCAGGGGCCGATGGAACCAGCTAGATTATCCGAAAGGAGCGGAATGACTCTCTTGTGGACCGAAAAAAACTCCACGGCGGACATCCCAAGGAATGACCTTGTCAAAGTCCTGCTTTTTCCTCCTCATTTTGGACGATCCTTCACCGGCTGCCTCTTTTTCTTTTTGCTCTTCACAGCCTGTGGACTCTCCAAGCGGTCGCCACTGAGATCTTTCCACCCCAAAGCAGAGCTTTTCCTGGAAAGCGCATCCGAAGGCGTCCCGTCACCAGACGGAAAATACCTGGCTTTTGTTCGGTCCTTGGGCGGGCGGGCATGGAATGCCGACCTCTTCTTGCTACAGAGAGAAACCGGCGAAATACAACGACTCACCAATAACCCCGACTATGACGGACAACCGAGTTGGGCACCAAATTCCGAGCTCTTGGTCTACACGTCACGCCGGGGCGGAACGTCGAACCTCTTCTTGCTCTCCATCATCGATGGTGCTTCGAAACAGCTCACCTGGGGCGGGGGAAGCCAGCCAGATTTTTCACCCGATGGCGTGAGCATTGTCTATGTGGGAGAAGCCGCGGGCAATGCCGATCTGTTTGTCACTTCACCACGAGGGGGGCTTTCTCAGCAGATCACGAAACATCCCGCAAAAGACCGGTTCCCTCGGTACAGCCCCAGTGGACGGTGGTTGGCTTTTTCCTCCGATCGCCTTGGCACCGAGGATATTTTCCTTCTGGATCTCACAACAAAGAAGATGCGGCGACTCACGGACCTCCCGGGTTCCGAGGTCCAACCATGCTGGGCACCTGACTCCCGGACCATCGTCTTTTCCGGCACCGTTCCAAGTCGGCGAGGGACACCGAAAAGAGCGCTTTTCTCCACAGAGCTGCCCACCGGCGATTCGCCGCCAGAACCCCATCCGCTGACCCAGTGCATCGGCACCGTGTACTGTTTGGCCGAATGGCCGAGGTTTGGCGACGAAGGGGCGCGGCTCTTCTTCACCGTGTCTACGACCCCCGTGCAGACCCATATCGCAAGTATCGAGACAGTGGAATTCGGACTGGCTACAAGAACTCCGGCTCAAGGAGATCTAACCGGTGAAGAATGAACACCCCAAGCTCCCTTGGCCAGTACGCAACTGTCACGCCGGATTGAAAGACTCTGTTCTAGGGGACATCACAGGCTGGCTGATGCTCCTCGTCTTGGCAGGTGCCCTCTTCGCGAATCACCCTGCAACCGCGGGAAACAGGCACGCGACCGCATCCAAAAACTCGAGGATCGCGCAACTCGGAATGGCAAACGGTGGTACTGCCGTCCTGCCTGGAGTGCTCATGCGCCAAGCGGAGCAACCGGGCAACATCGATGGAGGGCGACGAAACCGGGCGGTGCAAACCGCAAACCCAATCCCCCATTTAGCGAGGGAAATGACAAAGGAACTTCTGGCGGCCTTTCCGGCGATCCAGGGGGAAGTCATCTCTGTGGACGGTGATCTGCTGGAGATCAGGGTCAAGGAGCCGGCGCGGCTCTGGACGCGACAGGTGGAGATTTACCGCTGCGAGCCCAAAGACCCCGACGGCCGCCCAACACTGGCCGACAAGATTGGCCAAGGCCGGATCATCAGCCTTGACCCTCCACTGGCGTACGTGGAAGTAGCAGCACAAACCACAGACATTTTACCCGGAGATCCGATTCGTTCTCAGAGCGGCACCATCACTCTAGGAATACCACCCTTGAAAGCGGCCCGGGGAACACCCCGAACATTGCGGGAATTGCTGCTTACGCGAATTGTCCACGAATTGAGGACCACGGGCCGATTCCGTGCCAGTTTGCTCAAAGAGGACCTTTCCACCACCAACGGAGAGAACTCACACAGCTCTCTTGCCTGGCGAGGAGTCAACTATCTCCTCCACCTGCAGTATGTCGAGCAGGGTGGAGAAGCAACCCTCCTGGGACGCCTCCAGCGGGTGGAGGATGGCCGCAATGTTCAAGTGGTGGCCGTAGAAGCATTTCTTGGCCCAAGCTGGCCGACACTCGTGGCAAGTCTGGAGGAAAGCGGACGAACACCTCGTCTCCAAGTCATCCACCGGCAAATCGATCTCGGTACTCGAATCGTAGCCTTGCGAATCGTGGAGAGAGCCGACTCTCCACAGCTCCTGGCCTTGAGCCGAAATGCCCTTCACGTCTTGTCAACATCCGGCGGGGGGATCCAAGAGGGCCAAACTTACCATTGGCCGGCAAGTATGGCCACAAAGCGGTACTCCAAGGACTACACTGGCGCTATCGTGCCGGTGAGCAAGAGCCGTATCCTCCTTGGGCACACGTTGCTGGAACGGGGCCTGGCTCTCAACCCATCGACGGGAAAATTCCAGCAGCTTGGCGGTGAGATCAACCTTAGCGCATCACCGAACTGGCTTTGGGCAAGCTATTTTCGAGGTGGCAATACTTTTCGTTCGATCCGAGCCGGGGATCGCCCCCTTCCCCAGCCCGAAGCAGGACTGCGTTTTGCCAACTGGATAGCCCCCAACAAAGCTCTTGTGCAAGAACCTGACTACCGCTTGGCCCTCCTCGATCTCCGGACCGGCGAGCGGCGGACTTTTTCTGGCTCCGTGGGAGCTGGTGTTTCCCTTATCCGAAAACCGATTGTCGCGGTTGCGGTCACGGAGCCTCTGGCGGGAGAGGAGTTGCGGCAAGTGGGAGATCGCGTTTCGCTTTACCGGCTAGGAAGCCGAGGACTGGAACTGATTTGGCGTTCAAGCTCGATCTCTGGTCCTGTACGTGCCACAACGCTGGGGTGGGCAGGCAACCAGCTCCACCTTCTTGCGGCTGAGGAGCGTCCCCACGGCAGTCGCCTTCATCTTTACTCGGGAATCGGCTTCCCTTGATCCCGGCGCCCATGGGGTGGAAAAATTTTGTAACAGTGAGCGATCTGCGCTGTTCGCGGCGTGTTGGAGGAGTTATCCCAAAATCTCCAACAAGAAACTTGACGACAACGCACTCAACTATTATATAGTAGCCAGAACAATTCAAGACGGGGCCGGGTGAAAATCTCCTCGCTGAAGGAATTCATGGTTGGCTTGCGGCGACGAGACAAAAGAGCATGAAGTCGTGCAAGGAGGCTGACCCTAGCTCCCAGACACCGAACGTTCAAGCCTGGAGGCAAAGGCAAGATGGGTAAAGTTATCGGGATTGATCTTGGAACGACGAACAGTGTCGTGGCGGTGATGGAAGGCGGCGAGGCAACCATCATTCCGAATCCGGAAGGCGCACGAACAACGCCATCGGTTGTTGCATTTGCCAAGGATGGGCAGAGGCTCGTGGGGCAGGTGGCGAAGCGGCAGGCCATCACGAATCCGGAGAAGACCGTCTATTCCATCAAGCGCTTCATGGGGCGACGGTATGAAGAAGTCAGTGAAGAGATCAGCCTGGTCCCGTACAAGGTGATCCGCAACTCCAACGGCGATGCTCGCGTCGATATCGATGGCTCAGCTTTTTCGCCGCCAGAGATCTCCGCGATGGTGTTGCAAAAGCTCAAGGCGGCAGCGGAGGACTATCTGGGCGAGAAGGTTACTGAAGCGGTGATTACGGTTCCCGCGTATTTCAACGATGCTCAGCGGCAATCGACGAAGGATGCTGGAAAGATCGCGGGGCTGGAGGTGAAGCGTCTGGTCAACGAGCCAACGGCGGCGGCTCTCGCATTTGGCTTGGATAAAAAGAAGGAAGAGACCATCGCGGTTTACGATTTTGGTGGCGGGACGTTTGACATCTCGATCCTCGAAGTCGGAGACGGTGTGGTCGAGGTAAAATCGACGAACGGTGACACGCACCTTGGTGGAGACAACATCGATCAGCGGGTCATCGACTGGATCGTCACGGAGTTTAGGAAAGAACAGGGGATCGACCTTTCGCAGGATGCCATGGCAGCGCAGCGCCTCAAGGAGGCGGCGGAAAAAGCCAAGTGTGAGCTATCTACGCTGTCGGAGACAGATATCAACTTGCCATTTATCACCGCGGACGCCAGCGGCCCCAAACACCTGAACCTCCGGCTATCCCGGAGCCGATTTGAGCAGCTCTGCGACGATCTGTTCGAGCGGACTCTGGAGCCTTGTCGACGAGCATTGGCGGATGCGGGGCTCAAGGCAGGCGATATCGACGAAGTGGTTCTGGTTGGTGGATCGACGCGAATCCCAAAGATCCAAGAGCTCGTGGAAAAGCTCTTTGAAAAACGGCCACACAAAGGCGTCAACCCCGACGAAGTCGTTGCTGCCGGAGCAGCCATTCAGGCCGGTGTTCTCTCCGGTGACGTGAAGGACCTGCTTCTCCTGGACGTCACCCCCCTCTCCCTGGGAATTGAGACTCTTGGTGGGGTCTTCACGAAGCTCATCGAACGAAACACGACGATCCCGACGAAGAAGAGCGAGATCTTCTCCACGGCAGCCGACAACCAGTCCAGTGTGGAGATCCACGTTCTCCAGGGCGAACGTGAAATGGCCCGGCACAACCGGACGTTGGGCAAGTTTCATTTGGTGGGCATCCCGCCAGCGCCCCGGGGAGTTCCTCAGGTCGAGGTGACGTTTGACATTGATGCCAACGGTATTGTGAACGTCTCGGCCAAGGATCTTGCCACGGGCAAGCAACAGCAAATCACGATCACATCTTCCAGCGGCCTGAGCGACGGTGAGATTGAGCGCATGGTTGATGACGCGGAATCGCACGCCGACGAGGATCGTGCAAATCGTGAGCTCATCGATCTTCGAAATCGGGCAGACAGCCTGGTTTACGGAACCGAAAAGACGCTCAAGGAGCACAGGGAAAAACTTCCATTGGCCGACGTTACAGAGATCGAGAAGGCGATGGAGGAGACGAAGAAGGCCATCGAATCGAATGAGCGAGCCAGCATCGAATCAGCCCTGGAGCGTCTCACAACCGCGTCGCACAAGATGGCCGAAATCATGTACAAGCAGGCGGCTGAGCGGAACCAAGCCCAAGGATCTACCTCCGGTGATTCGGGGCCCAGCACGGACGGCGAAACCGCCGCCCATGCAGATGATGTCGTTGATGCGGAATTCGAAGACGTGGACTAAGCAAGAGAATCGAACGGTACTCCCTGAGTTCCCGGAAACGGGAGCTCGGGAACCACTCATGGCGGTGGCGCCAATCGAGGCTTCCGGCTCGATAGGCCCGCCGCGCTTCCCTGGGAGCAGCTCGGTCTTGGAACCATGAGCTGTGAACATGCATGTCGATGGACTTCTACCAGATAATGGGCGTGGACAAGGACGCGACTGGGAGCGAAATCAAGCAGGCCTACCGGCGGCTGGCCCGGCGGCACCACCCCGATCTCAACCCTGGCGACACAGAAGCCGCGAAACGTTTTCAGGAGCTCCAGCATGCGTATGAAGTACTGAGCGACCGCGGCAAGCGCCGCCGTTATGATCGCTTTGGTGCGGCGGCTTTTGGAGCCCAAAAGCCCGAAGCGCCCTTCGGGTTCGACTTTGCCTTCGATTCGGCCCGCTCCTGGGGAAAGAGCCTTGGAGAGCTCTTCAGCGACCTGTTTGCAGGCGGGGGCAGCGACAAGAAGCTGAGCCGGGGCAAAGATATCCAGTACAACATGGAGCTGAGTTTCGAAGATTCGCTTCGCGGAGTCACGGCCACGATCAAGCTCCAGAAGGATGTGCGATGTTCACGATGCCAGGGCCGTGGTCGCATCCCCAGCGACCAGGAAACTCCCTGCCCTAGATGCGAGGGAACAGGAAAAGAAGAAGTGCGGCGGGGTCCTTTTCGTTTCTCCAGAGAATGTAGCCGCTGCAACAGCTCTGGCGTTGTCAGGGACGAAACTTGCGAGCCTTGTTCGGGGCAAGGGCTGAAGAGAACGGAAGAACGGATCACTGTCAAAATCCCCGCCGGAGTCGATGAGGGGTCCATCGTGCGGCTCCCTGGAAAAGGGGAGGCGGGGCCCTATGGAGGGGAATCAGGCGACCTCGTGATCCAGACTCACGTGGTGCCTCATCCGTTTTTCGAAAGAAAAAACCTCAACATTTACTGCGAGATTCCCATCACTTTCGCCGAAGCCGCGCTGGGCGCAAGGATTCCCGTCCCCACCATCGATGGAATGGCCTCCATGAAGATTCCTCCGGGAACTCAAAGCGGGCAAGTCTTTCGGCTCCGGGAAAAAGGCGTCTCTCAAATGGACGGCAACGGGCGGGGAAACCAATATGTCAAAGTAACCATCGCCGTTCCCAGCCTTATCGACGAAGACTCCAAAGAACTCATCCGCCATCTGGCCCACCGGCTGGCGCAAGAACCACGGGAAAAACTCTATCTCGAATCGGGGCTTCTGACCTAAGAGGATGCAAAATGAAGACAGGCTGCTACTCCATTGGCGTCGTCTCGGAAATGTTGGGAATCCACCCTCAAACCATCCGCTACTACGAAAAAGTTGGGCTACTCCAACCGGCGCGCAGCCCCGGAAATACTAGGCTCTACTCCGACGAAGATGTTCAGCGCGTCCAGGTGGTCCACAGCCTGGCTCGGGAACATGGCGTCAATATGGCTGGAATCCGGATCATTCTGAAGCTCCGGGACAAGTACGAGGAAGAACTCCGGCAAGTGGAAATGGAATACAGCGAGATGGTGGAGTATCTGATGCGCCTTGTGAAGAGCCACCTGGAGGATGATCTCGACAAGAATAGCGGGACTCTGGTTCCAGTTTTTGCTAGAATGCCAATGCGGTGTGATCTGAGAGTTTAGTCCGTTGGCAGCGCTCCCGTGAACTGTCATCACCTTAGAGAACATGATGTTTCACGACCGGACTTGGAGAAAAACAATTTGCCTAGACTCACTCCGGCCTTTGAGGCTTGATCGACTGACAACCACCTGAAAAAAAGAAACTTTCCGGAGCCACCAACGATGTACTCAAATAAAACAGAGCCGGACTACTACGAACTCCTGGGCTTGCGGCGAGACGCCTCGGCGCCAGAAATCAAGCGTGCTTATCGCAAAAAAGCGCTCGAATTTCACCCGGATCGCAACCCGGGAAACAAAGTCGCGGAAGAAAACTTCAAACTGGTAGCAGAGGCTCATGAAGTTCTCTCCGACCCAACAAAACGTGAAATTTACAATCGCTACGGCCGCCAGGGACTCAGAGGAAGAGGTGCCCAGCCAGGGTTTGGGGATCTGGGCGATATTTTCGGGAGTGTTTTCGAGGAGTTCTTTGGCGGCGGCGGAAATCGGCACTCTGGCCCGCGTCCGACCCGTGGACGGGACTACCGTCAAGACATGACCATCAGCTTTGAAGAAGCGGCTTTTGGCACCCAAAAGGAAATCGACTTCAAGCGGGTCGTCCGCTGCGAACCCTGCCAGGAAACTGGCTGCCAACCCGGTAGCCCATCCGAGGTTTGCTCCACCTGTGGCGGCCGCGGACAGGTGGCGCGGTCTCAGGGTTTCTTTACACTCACCACCACTTGTCCGCACTGCAATGGCATGGGAGAAACGTTCCGAGACCCTTGTCTCGAATGCAAGGGAAGAGGACGAAAAGTCGTCGAAAAAACGATCACTGTGTCCGTTCCCGCGGGAGTAGACAACGGCGTGCGCATCCGCGTAGCCCGTCAAGGGGAAGATGGCGAACATGGAGGTCCACCAGGAGATCTCTATGTTTTCTTGACCGTTGAGCCCCACGAGTTTTTTGTTCGGGACGGAGACGACCTACGAATCGAGATCCCCATTTCGTTTTCGCAAGCCGCCTTGGGAGATCAGGTGGAGGTTCCCACCCTGCAAGGGATGCGAAAAATTACGATTGAGCCGGGTACTCAGACAGGAGCCGAGCTCAGGATCCGGAAGGCAGGGATGCCGAATCCCAGAGGATTCGGTGTAGGCGATCTCATGGTAAGCCTGAGAGTTTCCACGCCTACCAAGCTAGATCCTAGAGCCGAAGAGCTTTTGCGAGAGCTTGCGGAGATTGAAGGCCGCGAATTGACGGAACACAAGAGCTTTTTCGATCGGGTCCGGGATAGCCTCCACCTATAGGATAGACTGCTGGTCCCATTTGGGCTTCAGGTATGGGAAGAAAAAGCAAATGATGCTTCTGGCCGGACACGATCCGCCAGAAACCAGGGAGGTTCACGTGAACCGCAACGAACAGATCGAACGGCTGATCCACGAACTTGTAGAGTCCATTGACGATGCTCTGCGGGGATCGGGAAAAATCCGAGAGCTCTTGGGGCAAATCGAAGATCAGGGCTACGAAATCCGTATTTCCGTGTTGGCGGGCATCGTTTTGAAAGAGGCAAGCTCCCTTCTGGATACGCTCTCAGGTCTTTTCGGCGATGACACTTTTGATGATGATGAAGAAGCGGAGAGTTCCTCTGGCGGCTGGGACCCTGAAAATGGCGACATTTTTACGGCGGCGGACCTTCGGTTCCTCCATTCTCTGGGAATTACACCAGAGTAGACGCCCAACCCGTGCTCGGAAGGAGCCACCGTGATCGCGAAGACGGTTGGGGAGCGGATAGGAACTCAGTCTTTGGCGCCAAGTACATCGGCCAGGCTTTCGGTCCTGATCGCTGGGTGTGGCGGGCAGTCAGTCGGCGCGGGCATTATCAAGGCACTGGCTCCACTACCTCGGTATCGCCTGGTCGCAGCCGATATGCGGCTGGATTGCGCGGCCCTTTTGAATGCGGAGGCGGCCTACCAGTTGCCCTCCGCCAGAGATCCCGCATACGGAAAAGCTGTCTTGCGCCTATGCCGACAAGAAGGCGTCCAGGCCATCTTGCCGGGCTCACACCCGGACACGATCCAACTCAGCAAAATGGCGGAGACGTTGGAAGATCAGGGAGTTCGGGTCATCGGCAATCCCTGGCCCTGCGTCAAAGCGGCAACGGACAAGTTGAAATGCATGCGTCTTCTGGCCAGGCACGGCGTTCCTGTTCCTGACACCGAACCGGGTGACAATTGGGACTCTCTGGTGAAGCGCGTGGGGTTTCCCATCATTCTCAAACCCCGTTGGGGCCAAGGAAGCAAGGGCGTTCGGCTGGTGAGTAGTCGACGAGAGGTGGCTCTGTTGCTGGAACTTCACGAGATCTCCGGAGATGAAGTGATCGTCCAGGAGGCCATCGGCTCTGATGGAGAGGAGTTCACGACGGGCCTGATCCTAGGGTTTTCAGGCGATCTTTTGGGAGCGGTGACGCTCCGGAGGAAGATCTGTAGTGGCTACACGGGAACGGCTCTTTGCGAGCCTTCCTTGGAGTGCGAAACCGTGGCAAGACAGGCGGCGGCGGCGCTGGGAGCTCGGGGCCCGTTCAATGCTCAAATGCGCCTTCATCGCGGCGTGCCAACGATTTTCGAAATCAACCCAAGGTTCTCAGGTACGACTCCCATGCGGGCATGGCTGGGTCTGAACGGCCCCCATCTCCTGATTCAGAGTTTTCTTTTGGGAATCGAAAAAATCTCTGCTCCGCCGCGGAGGGGGGTCCTCGTGCTTCGGGATCTTCGAGAGAGCTATTTCGAAGAAGCCGATTTGGAGAAGATTATCTCTTTGGAGGACCGGGTTTCGATCTTTCCCAGGGGCTGAGAGACACGCCTTTTCGCCGGTTTTACGCCTCCAGGGACAGGGCCCAGCAGACGATGCGAACGAGTTTTCCAGCGTGGCGACGACCAGCACTTGCCGGTTGTCTAATGGCTGTTGCCATCCAGCTTCTTTTTCTGGACAAGCCACTCCACATCGATGATGCTCTCTTCGTTCGAATTGCGCGGAATATCTTGCAGTTCCCCCTGGCGCCCTTTACAGGCCCCGATCTGTTTACGGGCGAGGTCCGCCAGCTCTTCATCCACAACAATCCTCCGCTGGCACCGGCCTGGCTGGCGGGGCTTCTGTGGCTGGGTGGCAGTCGTCTTTGGTTCCTGCACCTAGGGCAGATCCCTTTCGTGCTTCTGTCTGTCTTTTCTTTTGCCTATTTGGCGGCTGGAGTGTGCCGACGACCCCTTTGGCCAACGCTGTTGTGGGCGACAAACACTGGTTTTCTACTGACGGGGCAACACCTGATGGCCGATCTTCCTGCCCTTGCCCTAGTTCAAGGGGGGACAGCGGCGCTGGTGGCCATGAAAAGAGACGAGAACCCTTTCTGGCTTGTGGTCGCTGGCCTTTTGACGGGGCTGGCCATCGTGACGAAATATTCCATGGTCTTTTTTGTGATCTATCTTCCTTTCTTGGGGTTTGTCTTGGGGATACCGGCAAGCCGACTCGTCCTCATGACACTGCTGGCGGCGACACCCATGACTGTTTGGTGTGCGCACAACTGGGTCGTTCATGGAGAGCTTCACATCCTGGCGGACGGCCGGATGGGAAGAAGCTCACCTCTGGGGTTGAACTGGATGGCGGTGAACTGGATTGGTCAGAAGGCCATGGCCACCCTGTCGGAAATCGGCCAAATCGGAATTTTTCCAGGCCTGACGCTTTTCGTAAGCCTGCGCTGGAAGCAGCGCCGGATACTGTACTTTCCGGCAGTCGTTGCGGGGCTGATGGCTGCTCAGCTACCGGGTTACACCCCTTGGCAAGTGGCTCAGTATTTTTGTTGGGCGTTTCTTGGGTTGACGGTCATCTTGCTTTGTTGCATGACGACCCTTGAGTGGTTGGGGAAAAACCGGACAACAGGGGGAATCGGCTCGCTAGAGCTCCTGGCCTGGGGCCTTCTTTTTTGCGCGGCGAGCGTCGTGGCCCTCCCCTTCGCCAGCGTGCGAATGCTTTTGCCGGCCGTGCCGCCAATGCTGCTTCTGGTTTGGCTCCAGGCGGAGCGGGTCGGGCTATCTGACGGGCAGGCTGGCGCCATCGTGGTTGGGGGACTGATCTTCAGTCTGGCAATATCGGCGGCCGACGCGCAGTATGTAGGCCTGTACCGAGGGCTTGCTCGGGGCGCGGCGGAAATCTCCCGCGGGGAGGGCGCAGAGCTTTGGTTTGCCGCGGAGGGTGGATTGCGACCTGAGCTTGAGCGAGTGGGTGGCCGCTACCTTCGAAAGCGTGTCGATAAGTTGCCGGTCGGGTCTCTTCTGGCTTTTCCTGTCAACGGTCACCGTTTTCGGATCTCGCCAAAACTGGCCGTTCTCCTTCACAAGGACCATGTGCTGGACGCGAATTACAGCCTTCCATTCCGCTTGGAGTCGATGAAGGCCAGAGCCGGATTCTACGCCCATCCCAGCGGTTATCTGCCGGTGGCTTTTTCCATGGCCACCGCGGAGCGGCTCTACTTGATGCGAGTGGGAAGAGCGAATCCTTTCGCGAGGGCATTCCTGGAGGAACGAGATAAGGTGGTCGTGGCTGGCGCCGTGGAGGAAAATCTCCATCAGGTTGGAGCGGGGGTCTGGTCCTCCTTCCGTGCCCATCCGCCATCACTTCTCCGATTCCAGTTGGTGGCAGAACCTGGCGCCGGTCTCGAAGTAGGCTTTGGGATGATGGCCGAAATCAGTGGCCCCCGGTACGGGGACGGAGTCACCTTTCGAGTCTGGGGGTACACCGACAAGAGTACAGACCCCACTTTTGGGAAGGAACGGGACAGGGAAAAGCTTGACGACAACCCCGAAGTCAAGGGCCGAACGTTATTGTTGGAATCGTATATTGACCCAAAAAGCAGGGCCGAGGACCGCCGAATTCAGACGCACCAGATTCCGTTGAGAAAGCTTGTTGGAAGAATCGTCCTGGAGTTGGAAAACGACTGCGGTCCACTGGACGACTGTCGGTGGGATTGGGCACTCTGGACAATGCCAAGCCTCATACCGCCGACCAAGTTTGCCGGCGATTGATGGCCCGCCGGTAGTGACCGCTAAGGGGAAGGTGGGAAGAGACCGGGAGTTGGCTGAAAATGTCAGAATCACTATACTTCGTTCGGAATCTATCAGATCCGGTTTACAAGTCCACGCCCTATAGGAACCCACCGTTCAATTGCGTGAATCCCGTCCGGCACGCCACCGGCAAGATGCCGGTGCCACCAGGGCGGCACTGCGGAGTGTAAAGCAAAAACACGACAATTTGATAGGTGCCCTTAGTTCCGGTTTCGAAGCGCTGTGCCTGTCAGTCATGGTAGGGGTTTGATGAAGATTGTTTCTCTAGTCATCACCGTTGGTCTCTTGGTTACGGGATTGGCTCTCTGGGTTCCGCCAGTGGATGCGGGAAGTCGTGCGTGGAGTCTTGAAGGTCCCGATGGAGGCATTCCCGACTATTTGTTTGTCAGCCCCAGCAAGAAGAATGTCTGGATGGTCTCCAGGGGCTTCCTTTTTCGATACCGCGATACGAAAAGGGCCTGGGAAAGCGTGCCTCTGGACACGACGTTCGATTTTGTGCGAAGCGTGGCATTTTCTCCGGACAATGACGAACATATCCTTGTTTCCACTAGCAGAGGCCGGGTCCTTCGGTCCTTCGACGGCGGTCAAACCTGGGAGGCTGCGGTCTTGGTGCCGGGATTGCTAGTCTGGCATGTTGCGGTGGATCCATTCGATAGCTCCCATGCTTTGGCGTCGATCTCGAGTATCGCGGCTGGGCTTTTTGAGACTCGGGACTTTGGGGCAACGTGGAAGAGGAGGGGGTTGGAAGGGGTCAAACCGGGAAAGATCTATTTCGATCCTAACCAAGAGGGACATGTCTATGTTGCAAGTTCAAACTCTGGGACAATTTTCCTGACAACTGATGGCGGGGCAACCTACAAGCGCCTCTCGGGGGCATTGGGCGGGTTTCTCGAGCCGATCGATCTGCACCTGGGTAATACGACGATCCGGAAGAACGTGATGTTCGCGGGCACAACCAGCGGTGTCATCAAGAGCGTCGATGGGGGAAGGCGCTGGCACCTGGCGGGATTCCGGGACGCGGTGACGGGGCTGGCGATCCGGCGTGATGGTGTGATCATCGCGGCTTCCCTTCGGGGTTTGTGGGCGGGAGATCCTCGAGGTGACACCTTCGAACAGCTCATTCCCAAAGAGAATCCTCTGTACGGCTCGAGGTTCGATGCCGCGATCTTGCGGAATGACTTGCTCTATTTGGGATCGACGATTGGGGGCGTTCAGACGACCTCGACCCTTGGGTTGAGCTTCAACGCGCAAAACCGGGGCTTCAAGGGGGTCAGTCTCCTTTCCCTGGACGTCGATGAAACGACGGGAGATATTCTTGTGGGCGCCAGCTCGGGAGCCGGGCTGTATCTCCAGCGGGGAGACGACCTCTGGCGGCGGTGGCAAGAAACGGGGCGAAGCCTCAATCTCTCCGCGCCGAGGCTTCTGGCGGTCCGAAGTCGTCAAGATCGCAACAAATTGTATGTCGCTTCCACCAATGGAGGCATCATCTACAGCACTGATGAAGGGGAGAACTGGACGAGTATCACCCTGAACACTTCCGGGGCTCTTCCCCTCCGCGTGGTTCTTCCGCCTGGCATCGACGGGCCGGACGGGTTGGTGATGGCAACGAATCTAGGTGTTTTCCAGTTTAGACGGGAGGTCAATGCCTGGGTGAAGCTCTTTCCCGAAAGCCTGGGTGAGGCCACGGAGTTAGTGTACAACCCGGAGAATCCGGATCGGGTCTACTTGGGAACCGAGATCAGCCTCTACCGGAGCGATGACGGGGGAACGACCATGGTGGATCTTTCGAAGCCGGTGCGGGATCTGTTCGGAGACCCGCCGGGTGATCCGCTGCCCCTCTATGTTCAGGATATCGCGTTGGATCCTACGGACCCGAGGCGACTCTTGGTATCGTTTCGGGACCGGGGGGTTTGGCAGAGCAGGAATGGGGGAAACAGATTGGATCCCTACATTTTCATCGAGGCTCCCGAGTCTTTCCAGTCGCTGGCCATCAGCCCCCGGCAATTTGCCCATCAGTATTTCGGGACCCTTTTCAACGGCGTCATTCGGACGGCCAATGGCGGAAAGGACTTTGAGTCTTTTAGCGATGGGCAAGGATATCCGAACATCTTGGAGCTGGTTTTCGACAGGAAGAGACCGCTGACCCTGTACGCGCGCTTGAGGAATCTCGGGCTCGATGCGTATACTTTCGGGGACGTGCCGGACCCTGAGCCGGTCGTTCCTGGACTTGGCGCCGCGGGAGTGGTTGTGCTTCTCCTGCTGTTTGGCCTCCTCCTGAACCCTGTTTGTTGGAGGAAGTTGACAAGCCAGGCTCAATGACCTATTAAACAATAGGTAGGTGAGCAATCAAGAGTTTAGGTGGATGAGTGGATGAGTGTGAAAGGAAGGAGGACAACCTTGAAAAGGTGCCTTTCGCTTGCAGCTATGATCGTTGTTCTTGGATTTGCAGGAGCAAACTTCGCCACGGCGAACACGTTTGTTTTCTCGCATCTCCTTGAGCAGTCGGGAACCCTTCTCGATACCCAAAACACTTTCGACACCACGATTTTCGTGGCTTATACCGAAGGCCAGGGTGGCGTGCCGGCAGATGCAACGGCGTCTTCTATCGACATTTTCATTTTCGATGAAGTCACCGGTGATCTGTTGTTGGCGGACGATGGCTCGACGGCCATCTGTGCTCCGTGCAATTTCCCCATGGGTTCGGATGGTTTGACCAACTCGTTCGATCCAACCGTGGGTGACAACAACACGGGTATCAGCCCTCGCAAGAGGAAGCTGAGCATCGAGCAGATGATCAAGGATAAAAACGGCGGCAGTTTCCTTTCCGCCGGGATTGTGCTCGGTTATGTTATCGCGGTAACCAACGGAAACGTTGACGCCATGAATCTGACGAGCGCCGTGGTCAATGCCCGAAGCGGTCCCGCGGATCTTGCGGTGTTCGTTTTCGAGCCTCAGCCAATTGCGGCGGCGGCAGTGCGTTAAGACGGTCGGATGATCGTTTTGTAGAAAGGGCCAGGGTCTTATGCTCCTGGTCCTTTCTGCCGTTTTTCAGGGCTGGGAAAGTAGCAGCCCGAGTCTTCGAGGAAGCCCCATGTCACGACGGTTCACTATTTGTCTTCTGGTGCTCCTGGTTTTGCGGGATGCGAGCAGAAGCCCCGCGAGACTTTCGCGCAGATCCAAAAACAGTTTGAGGGAAAGAAAGTCATTCCCGTGGGGGCCGCGGCGAACCGAGCCGCTCTGGCTGAGAAGGAGGCGGGTGCAAAGAGGAATCCAGAGGATTTCGCGACTCAGTACAACTTAGCAGTCACCGCGCTTCAGGCGCGAAAGTGGGAGATCGCCCTGGCTGCGGCGGCCAAAGCCCACAGTCTCAAACCAGATTCTAACGTCGCGCGAGAAATCTACGCCTACTGTCTTCAGCAGCAGGGAAAGCTCGATGAAGCCGCCAAGATCTGGGAATTGATCGTCACGAGCGAAAAGCCCTTTAAGTCGATGATCCGCAACAACCTCTGCAACTATTACAAGATCCGGAAGCAGTTCCAGAAGGCGGAGATGGAATGTCTTCAGGCACTTGAGGACAAAGATCTTTTCAGTCCTGAGATCGTCCACCTGAACTTGGGGGATGTCTATTTGCAGCAGGGACGCTTCCCCAAAGCAATCCAGGCGATCCAGGAAGGGCTTAAGATCTCTCCCAACCTCCGGTACGCCCATCACCAACTTGGGCGGATCGCGCTCCTGCAGGAAGACTACTCTGGCGCGATGGAGGAATTTGAAAAGGAGACGGCCAATCCCAGGGCGTCGTGGGAAAGCCACTACTATCTGGCGGTGGCGGCGTCCCGCGTGGTTCCTCCTCAACTGGACCGAGCAAGAAAGGCCATGGAGAAAGTCGATGAGCTACGGCCAGGAGAGAGCGCATATCATCGGGCCGTCCTGGCAGAGCTGTACCTTGACGCAGGCAAGAGCGAGGAGGCTGGGAAACTCGCCAAAGAAGCAGTTGAAGGAATGCCTATTTTTCGCAAGGATCAGCGAAATCTTGCTTATTACGTCCTGGCTCGGAGCCTATCAGAGCTGGGCGAGACAGAAAAAGCGAAAGATTCCTACCAGAAGTTCCGAGAGACGGAATCGGCTGTCGATGGAACAGATCCCCAGCAGCGGAGGCGGATGAATGCGCTGGAACGCCTATTTGGCTCACATTAGCTTGGTGGCGGGCCTACTTCTGTTGCTCCCGGCCTGCCGGACGGAGCAGAAACCCAAATCCCAGCAGACGCCCCAGATAGAAACTCACGACATCGACCCCAAGCTGGCTCGGCATATTCGGGAGCGAGCCGAAGCCTATCTTGAGGCATTGAAGAACGACGACTTTGACGCAATGTGGGCCATGATCGACGAGGGCTCGAAGAAAAAAACCGGCATCGCCAAGTTTGTAAGAATGAACGGGTACCGGAATGTGGGAGCCTTCTTTGGAATGCGGGTGGCATCGGTGAGGGGTATCGATGAGAAGGCGGTCCTGGTCAAGTCGGTGGTCCGGTTCCAGTATTTCGGCACGATCTTCCCCGACCCGGATCCGACTCCCGTCGTTTTCAACTGGGAGGAGAAATGGAAACTTGCCCCGGACGGCGAGTGGTACCGAGTGATTCCCGAACCCGATCCCGAGCGGCAGAAACAGCTTGAATCGGTCTGTAGCAGCAAGCGCCGGCAATGACGGGGGCTGCTCGCCCTCTGGGCTCGGCTTTCCGGTGCCTCTTTGGGGCCGGCGGCGGCCCATGAAAGGAATGGCATGTTCTTTCGGACCCGGCAATTGATTCGGGAGAACCGGGTTCTGCTCCGGTTCTACCTTCTCTTCGCGTACCTGGTCCTGCTCCTGTACCTCTGTTTGCAGATGGAGTTGACTCACCGTTGGATCGCCGTAAGTCTTCCTGGGTTCGTCGCCGGGCTGGTGGCTTGGTTCTTGTCTGTGGTGGGGATGGATGCGCAGGCGTTTGGCACGACGGTGAGTATTGTGGATGGATTGAGTTTCCGTATCATCTACCACTGCACCGGACTCTTCCTGATGTCCATCTACGCTTCTGCTGTCTGGGCCTATCCGGCCACCTGGTTGGAGCGGCTTTTAGGTCTCGTACTGGGTTTGCCTGTCCTATTCGGGCTCAACGTCCTTCGTTTGGCCGCACTGGGGATCGTGGGAAAGTATTTTCCCCAGTATTTCGATCTTTCCCACGAATATCTTTGGCAGGGCTTGCTCATCGTCTTCGTGCTGGTCCTTTGGGTCCAATGGCGGGATCGGATCGTGACGGGCCGGGGACAGCTTCGACTAGCGACATGAATTGGTGGTGCGGGTGAAGAGTTCGGCAGGGCAGTCAACGCAGTTCTCCGCGGCCTATGTTGGGCGTTTTTTTCTTTTGTCGGCGGGTATCTTCCTGCTCTATCCGGTTCTTCTGCCCGCTTATGCAACCCTTCTGGTGACGCCGATTACCGTGGCCATCACCGAGCTTCACGCGATGAGAGACGGGGTTTCCTTTGCCTTTGAATGGCGGGACTGGAGCACGATTCGCGGTTTGGCCTCGGTGAACTTCGCGCCGCTGTGCCAAAACACGGTGGTATTGAGCGCGCTGATCCTGGCCCTCCAATGGCCATTGGCAAAGCGGATTCGAACTCTTGCCATCGCCTCGATGCTATTGTTTCTGCTGAACGAGCTGCATCTGGCGCTGATCGTTTTGTACAATTATCATGTGACTTTCCCTTCTCCTGATCCTGGCTTCTGGAAAGACCTGGGTTGGAGGATCGTTTCCATCGCGTATCACCAGGGCAGGCAGGTGGGAACCATGCTCTTCCCCTTCGCACTGTTTCTCCTCCTGCTGCTCCGCCAAGCAAAAAGCCCCGCCAACGGCGGGGCTTTTTGCAACAAGAAAGAGGAGCATGGGCCATCTCAAGTGGGTTGAGTACGGCTTCCTTCCTGAAACCGGCTCACGTGATAAACATCGCCATCCTTGTAGCGGATCTCATAGAGGATATAGCGTTCTCCTTTAACAGCGCGAAAGTAGGCAACCCCCCGCTGCTTGCCTCCACGGAGATAGCCCATGGCGTTCTTTTTGTCTCTCACGTACATTTGCTGAAGGTAGCGGACGCCTTCTTCGTCTCCAGTCACTCTCAACGCACGCCCTCCGACTTGGAAAAGACCCTTCTAGGTTCTGTTTGATGGAATCGAGGCACGTCTAAAGGGAGGATACCACATCTGGTGGCAAGCTCGCAGCATCGCGACGGGACAACGGGTTGGAATGAGATTTGCTGTTCCTGTTTGATCACTCGTAGAGTCCAAGAGGATAGAGGGAGGCCATAGAATGCTTGGATCAAATAGTTGGATCGAGGTCGATGCGGGGGCTTTGGAGCATAATCTTGGTGTCTTTCGCACGAGGATTGGCCCCAGACGACGCCTGGCGGCCGTGGTGAAAGCAAATGCTTACGGTCATGGCATGGTAGAGGTCTCGTCCATCGCCGTGAAGGCCGGAGCCGACTGGCTGGCGGTTCACTGCCTGGAGGAAGGATTGGCTTTGAGGCAAGTTGGCCACACCTGTCCAATTTTGCTCCTGGGGCCGGTCCATCACAAGGCCTTGGAAGAGGCTGTGGAAGCCGACTTGCGGTTAACCGTCTACGACCCGGCGATGCTGCGCCACCTGTCGAAGGCCGCTTGCCGCCTTGGCCGGACGGCGCGGGTCCATTTCAAGCTGGAAACGGGGACTCATCGGCAGGGGATACCCTCGGAGCAGCTTGACAGGATGGCAGAAATGGCACTGAGGTTGCCTGGAATCGAGCTGGAGGGTGCATCGACACATTTCGCCAACATTGAAGACACCACGGATCACTCCTATGCCAAGGGGCAGCTCCTGGAGTTCGAGGCGGCATCCGGTCGGCTGCGGCGGAAGGTTGCTTCCGGGTTGCTCACGCACTGCGCTTGCAGCGCGGCGGCAATTCTCATGCCTCAAACCCATATGGAGATGATTCGGCTGGGAATCAGTCTTTACGGGTATTGGCCGTCCAAGGAGACCTTGATTTCGGCGCGAGAGCTTCTTGCTGAGCCGATGGAGCTTCGCCGGTGCTTGAGCTGGAAGGCGCGTTTGGCCCAGATCAAGGAGGTTGAGGCAAATCGATTGATTGGCTACGGCTGTTCCTACAAGACAACGCGAAGGACGATTCTTGGAGTTCTGCCGGTGGGCTATTCCGATGGCTACGCCCGCGGGCTTTCCAACCGAGCTCACGTTCTGGTTCGTGGTTGCCGCGCCCGGGTATTGGGCCGGATCTGCATGAACTTGATGATGGTGGATCTCACCGACGTGGGACCGGTGACATTGGAGGATGAGGTGGTCCTCATTGGCAAGCAAGGGCGGGAAGAGATCACGGCGGAAGATCTGGCGCAATTGTTGGGAACCATCCACTACGAAATCATGGCGCGAATGGACCGGGGCATTTCCCGGGTTCTGGTTCGGCGGGGCGGGCTGGAAGCGGCGGACTAGGTTGGAGTTGATTGTCTTTTTGCATCTCTTGGGGATTTCGGTGAATGGGACTGGAGATCATGGGCTTTGCGTAGTCCTTGTAGAACCTCGGACTCCTGGAAATGTGGGCGCGGCGGCACGGGCGATGAAAAACATGGGGTTGGCCGATCTGCGATTGGTCCGGCCCTGCCGTCACCTCTCCCCCGAGGCGCGGCGCATGGCCCCCGGTGCCGTGGAAATCCTGGAAGGAGCGGGCCTCCATGAGAATCTTGCCGATGCTGTGGGGGATTGCCTCCGGGTGGTGGGATTCACGGCCCGGCGGGGGCAAGATCGGCCTTTGTCGGACGTGCGCGAATTGGGCGAAGTACTCCATCCAATCGTTGGTGGAGGTCGGATCGCCTTGGTCTTCGGTCGGGAGGACCGAGGTTTGACGAACCGGCATCTCGATCTGTGTCAAGAACTGGCGACGATCCCGACGGCTTCGGAGCACCGTTCCCTCAATCTTGCCCAAGCAGTGCTTCTTGCCTGCTACGAGATCCGGCGGGTCTTGTCCCAAAGGCACCAGGGCCGTGAGGCTTCCGGTTTGGTTTTCCCCGCTCAGGGGAAGAAGGACGGTCTGAGAGGCAACGTGTCTCCGGCGAGATTTCCCTGTCCATCGGCGGATCTGGAAGGTTTGCTTGAGGACGCCATCTCGACGCTGCTTGGGATTGGGTATTTGCGGGAAGAGCAATTTGATCGACAGCAAAGGATCTTGCGGCGGATCGCCGGAAAGGCGGCTCTGGATTCCCAAGAGGTCCGGTTCCTTCGGGGCATTTTGCGGAAAGTCCGGTGGTGGGTGGGCCGTGCCCACGGGTTGGAGCTTGAGTTGTCGGCGCATGCTGGGAGCGATGGGAGCGGCCGCGAGCAGCGCGACCGGAACGCAACAGAAGAAAAAGGCCGGAAAAGTTGACGTCGGGGCCGGTTCAGGAACCGATCTATTGGGGAAGCTCCGACTGTTACTGGCGGTCAGCAGCGGCGGGAGAAAGATTCAATCGGTTATGGGCCAATTTTTTTCTTTCGGTTCGACGTAGGGAGCGGCAGCGGCATAGAAGTTCTTGAGCTCCTGTTTCATGCGTTTCCAGGTGGGTCGGCGAGAATAGCTCATGTGCCCAGCCCGGTAGAGGTTTGTGGTGACCCGCTGGAGCACGCTTTTTGAGGGTCCCAGGTGATTGAGGGTGTATTTGGTGCAGAGAGGCGGTGTGGCGAGGTCGAAATAACCAAGAGCAACAAAGAGTTTCAGCGCGGGATTCTGGCACATGGCACGATAGAGTCTGGGGGCGACGTTGAGCGAGGCTTGGGAGTCCTCGCCAAAGTCCCACGGCCGGACGCTCATGGTGAGGATTTCGTAGGGGAGATCGTTTTCGACCTTGAGCTGGGTGCGGAGGTAGTGATTGAGGGCGCCGGTAAAGGGCCCTTGAATGGAGGCATAGCTGGGATCGTAGTCGATATCCCTTCCCTCGGCATCGCGTGCGCTCCCGGTAAACCTGGCGTCGAGTCTACCCACAAGGAGATCTTCGGTCTTCAGGAGCTCCTTTCCGAAACGTGGCATATCGATCCGAAGGTTGCAGGACTCCAGAAGAGATTGTGGAAGGCCGGTGAACCGGGAGAGCTCGTGCAGGGTGTCCTGCCAGAGTTCTTCGGGAGTATCGTGGCCGAGGATCAGGACGTGGAGGTATTGGCCCAGGGCAAACTCCTCGGCCATTGTGACGGCGGCTTCAAGGTCATCTTGCAGCCCGGGCTCGAGCCTACCGTGGTACCATGCCACGGCGGTGTATGTTGGGAGGAAGAGAGCGTAGATGAGGTCGTTTCCCGGGTGAAAAAAGACGGTTTTGAAATCGAGTGCCGGGGAGATGAGGACAAGGCCGTTGAGAAACATGCCGTGCTTCTGTTGCAAGAGTTCGGCGAGGCCGGCGCTTCTGGTGGTTCCGTAGCTGGCGCCGGCCAGGAACTTGGGGGAGGCCCAGCGTTGATTTCTGGTGGTCCAAAGGCGGATGAATTCGCCGATGGATTCGAGGTCCTCTTCGACGCCGTGAAACTTCTTGGCGTCGGCGGGGGGCAGCGCCCGGCTGAACCCGGTTGTGACGGGATCGATGAAGATGAGGTCACTGACTTCCAGGAGTGTGTCGGGATTGGACTCGACGCGGTAGGGTGGGGGCGGCGGATCGCCTTCTTCGCCGAGCTCGACGCGCTTTGGCCCGAGACCTCCCAGATGAAGCCAGACTGATGAGGACCCGGGCCCGCCGTTGAAAGCGAAAGTGATGGGACGGTGCTGAGGGTTCGCCTCGATCTGGGTGTAGGCGACATAGAAGATGCTTGCCCGCGGTTTTCCCTCTTCGTCTTTCAGGATGTAGTTGCCGGCGGTGGCCTTGTAGCGAAGCCTGGCGCCGCCGACCCGAATAGAATACTCGGTTTCGGAAGAAAGCTCTTTGGGAGGCTCTTTCTTGTGCGGCAGGTCACCTTTGTTTCCTTGATGTCCGCTGTTCTTTTCTTGATCTGCCGCTGACTCGTTGCCCATGTCTATGCCCTCGTCCTAGTGATAGTAGCGAACGGCTGCCCGGAACAAGGCAAGTCCGTCGCCGGCCTCTGGCAATTCGCGGCCCTGGCGCCGGAGTTTGTCGGCGATGGAGGGCCAATCCTCCCGCTGCACGAAATCGATGGCTCGTTCCGGGTGTGGCATCATTCCCATGACACGGCCGGTGGGATCGCAGACCCCGGCGACGTCCAGGGCGGCGCCGTTGGGGTTCCAAGGGGCTTCCCCGTGGGCCGGTTTCCCGTCCCGCGCATAGCGAAGGACAAGCTGGCCGGCGTTGGCAAGTCGGGCTAGCTCCGCTGGCGGTGCCCAAAATCGTCCTTCCCCGTGGGCCACCGGCAAGTGGAGAGCCCCAGAGTCCCGGAGCCAGGGTGAAGTGGTCTTCTCCGCCAGTAGATCGACCCAGCGGCAGACGTAGCCCGGCGGGCGGTTGGAGAGAAGCGCCACGCGTCTGGAATCCGTGGCGCATCCCGGAGCAGGCGAGGTAGAATCTTGGCCGGTGGCGCGGAATTCCGGGTTGAGCTTGGCCGTGAAATCGGGGGCGCCAGCGGGCTCACCTGGCAGGAGACCGAGGTGAGTAAGCACCTGAAATCCGTTGCAAATCCCAAGAATCAGGCGGTCACTCTCGACGAAGCGCCGCAGGAAGGTAGCTAGGCCATGACGCAGGCGGATCGCCAGGGCGTTTCCCGATCCCGTGTGGTCACCGTAGGAAAACCCGCCGGGCAAGACCAGGATCTGGCTTTGGAAAAGGCGCTGGGGAGATTCCATGAGATCCGCCACGTGGATGATCTTGGTTCGGGCTCCTGCCCGCCGGAAGGCGAAGGCGGTCTCCAGATCGCAGTTGATCCCGGTCCCTGTGAGCACCATGACGGCCGGCGCGGTCATTTCGTATCCCTCCAATCGGTCCCATAGGCGGAAGCAAGCTCGACCAACGCCGTGTCAACGAGCACTGTGCCGCCGGCTCCACGAATTCGGAGGCGACCGCTCCCGGAGATTAAACCAATCCTTGCCACCGGAAGGTCCCAGCTTTGGAAGATTTCTTCGAAGGCGGCGGCGTTTTCTGGCGAGCAAGTGACGAGAAGTCGGCCGGGCGATTCGGAAAAGAGAATTGCCCGATCAGGGGCTTCATCACAGCAGCCATGGCTGCGGATCTGGTCTAGATCCACCTCGGCGCCAAGCTGGGCGGCCAGGCAGGCCGTGGCGACTGCCACAGCGAGGCCCCCGCGCCCAAGGGCCTGTGCGGACGCTACCAGGCCGCGATCCACTGCCTGGGCGTGAAGCCCGTAGAGCCGTTTGGAGGTGGAGAGATCGAGCTCCGGCACGGCGCCGCCGGCGAGTTTCCTGTGGGCACGGTAGACGCTCCCCCCCAGGGCTCGCCTGGTGGTGCCAAGGAGAAAAATGAGATCGCCCGCGGCCTTGGGGTCGGGGCTGGCGATCCGCCGAACATCATCGAGGATGGCCAAAGAGGAGATAAGAAGCGTCGGGGGGATGGAGAGTCTAGTGGTACGTCCCTGTCCGTCGTACCCGGAGAAATCGTTGTGCATACTATCCTTCCCCGAAATGAAAGGCGTCCCCCAGGCCACGGCCACTTCGTAGCAGGCCCGGGCGGATTCCTTCAAGAGCCAGAGTCGTTGGGGATCCTTTGGTTTTGACCAGCAAAAGTTATCGAGGAGGGCGATCCGCCCGAGTCTAGCGCCGAGGGCGACAAGTGGCCGTACGGCGGCATCCATGGCGCCGGCGGCGGCAGAATAGGGATCGAGCAGTGTCGCCTCTGGCCAAAGGCCCTGAGAAACGCCGATACCGCGATAGGAATCGGGTCGCGGCCGCACCACGGTGGCGGCGGAATCGACTCGGCCGGGGCCCACCAGGGGTTTGAGGACTGAACTGCCCTGGACCTCGTGATCGAAGCGGAGGGCAAGTTCTTGGCGGCTGGCGATCCCGGGTCTCGCAAGGATCTCCAGCAAGAGGCGCTGGATCTCGCCGGGAGGCGGCGGGAGGGTTTTCTCGGCCTCCAGCTCAGGATCGGAAGCTCTGTCAGGCGGCAGGGCGACCTCGCACGGAAGCTCGCGGGCGGGCCACCCGTCTAGAAGGAAGTCGAGGGCGAGGTCCATGACCAGTTTGCCGCCATGGCTTACGACGCACTGGCCGGTGTCAGTGAACTGGCCGATCTCCGTGGCTTCGACATCCCGGCGCCGAAAGAGCTCAAGAATCTCATCAAGATGCTCGGGTGGAACCGCAAGGGTCATCCTTTCCTGAGATTCACTCACCCAGATCTGCCAGGGTGCCATGCCGGGGTATTTCAGGGGCACCTTGGTCAGATCGACGATGCAGCCACCGGACTCTTGGGCCATTTCTGGGACGGAGCATGAGAGGCCGCCGGCTCCGTTGTCGGTGAGGCTCGTGTAGAGAGCCCGGTGGCGGGCTTCCCGAATCAGGGCGTCGGTGAGAAGCTTCTGCCCAATGGGATCTCCTATCTGCACGGCGGTGGCCGGGCTCCCTGAATCCAGGGCCTCGCTTGAAAAGGTAGCGCCATGAATCCCGTCCAAGCCAACGCGGCCGCCGACTACGACAATTCTATTCCCTGGGCGCGCTCGTTTTTGGTGCAGCCGACGCCCCTTCTCTTCCCGTGGAATCAAGCCCACGGTCCCGACGAAAACCAGAGGCTTGGCCCGGTAGTCCTCGTGGAACCACCAGAATCCTTGTGGCGTTGGAATGCCGGAGCAGTTTCCTCCCACCTCGACGCCGCGAAAAATGCCCTCCGCCAAGAGCCGAGGAGGCAAGAGGGGCTCTGACTCACCATCGGGAACACGGTATAGCTCCCGGCGGTCGCCTGGCCAAGGCAAACAGAATCCATACCGGTTCAGGATGGGCCGGGCCCCCAGTCCAAATCCGACGGCGTCGCGGTTCACGCCCAGGATTCCCGTGAGCGCGCCTCCGAAGGGATCCAGGGCGGACGGACTGTTGTGGGTCTCCACCTTATCTGTGACAAGGTAATCCTCATCGAAGACAATCGCTCCTGAATTGTCTACGAAGACTGATGCGCAAAAGCTGTCGTCTCGCGCTCTTTGGATCTCCAGGGTAGCGCGGCGGATATAGTGGTGGAAAAGGCCCGCCCGCGCTTCGCCCAAGGGGGAATTGAAAATGAGGTGGCGACAGTGTTCCGACCAGTTCTGCGCCAAGGATTCCAGCTCTAGATCGGTGGGATGGCGCCCGATCTTTCGGAAGTGGCGCTGGATGACCAGGAGTGATTCGAGATCGAGTGCAAGGGGGCCTCGGCGGGGCAGACCGCGACCCTTTTCTCCGGGATTCTGAGGTAGGCCGGCTTTTCCCAGTAGCAGGAGCTCTGCCTCTGAAACCTCGAGGTTCACTTCGTCGGCTTCTGGATGGGGATTCAAGGCGACCCCGGGTGCGACACGGTCCATTCCCCCATCACGGGAATAGTGCGTCCAGGATTTAATGGACACCCTTTCTACCAATGGGTTTGCCAGCTCCGCGGCAATGGCCTGGAGGTCTGCGTCGGGCAAGGTTCCGCGGAGCAGATAGAGGCGAGAACCGTGGCAACTCTCGGCATCTTCCAGGGAGCGCCCCCACAAGACGGGGAGCAGTTTGGCCACGGTTCGGCCTACGTTGTCGGTAACACCAGGCAGAAAACCGACTTCAAGAGCCCAGTGGAAGCCCGTGAGGACCAATGGCCGGTCGATGCTGGCGGGACGAGTCAAGGGATGGCCCAAGGCTTTTGCCAGGACGGTAAGATCGTGTTGGCGGAAGCAACCCCGCAAGGTGATGACATCGATCCTGACGACCCCCTCCAACGACGGTGCGCAGCCGCCGCGCCGGAGGCGCGCCAAGAGCTGGGCGGCCACCGGATCATCCTGGGGAAACCCCACTTCGATTCGGTGGTTCTCCAAGCCAGTTTTTCCGTTCACCATCTTCTCCTCATTAGACTCGACCACGAAAGTGCATGATATTTCGGCACAACCATAACGGTTCCGCTCCGGAGTGCAAGAGGAGCGTATCGATAAGAGTGTGGCGGAAGAGCAGGGAAAGCTCTTTGGAGTTGCCGAACAGAGTATCGGGTGCGATATTGTGGGATCTTAGACCGATGCCGGTCATCGTGGGCCGCCTTTGGCGGCTTGACCATGGCGCGGCACTGAGACTTGGTGGCCCATGCGTGAAAGATAGCTCCGGGTCCACTTGTTTCCGGCTGGCGCCGGGCAAAACAAAGGCCCTGACCGGCCGTGAACCAATAGAGCCCCCATGAGCATGACGGATGGAATTCGCATCGGACCGTACGAGGTGCTCGGCACTTTGGGGCACGGTGGGATGGGGATCGTCTATCGGGCCAGGCATGGAACCACCGGTGATCTCGTGGCCTTGAAGACGGTACGCATCCCGCATGCGCGGCAACTTCAGGGAATCCGGCGGGAGATCCATGCCCTGGCCCGGATCCGCCATCCGGGGATCGTGCGGATTGTCGATGAAGGAGTCCGGGACGGGATTCCCTGGTATGCCATGGAGCTCCTGGAGGGAACCTCACTGCGGAAACATGCAGCTCGCCTCACGGGATGGCAAACGGACAAAGCCGAGACCCACTCGGTGAAGCTCCCCACTCGCCCGGAACTTGGGAACCGCTCCACGAAAATTGGCTCCGCCCCCGCAACCGTCCGAGAGCCAAATTCGGCGGCGGACCGGAATGATCCTACGGCGGGCCACTGGCGACTCGGCGATGCAGAGGAGCTTGGATCGGCTCCTGGCCCCGGGGAGACGCAAAGCTCGCCCCACGCCGTCACATTTCGGCCCGACTCCTCTCCAGGCCAGGATAGCACGGCCTCTGTATCGGTTGCCTCCGACAACCACGTGCCGCCAGAGACTCCGGAACAATGGGAACCTATGGTGCCACCGAGCCGCCCGGCGGCAGGCGGCGCCCTACTGCCAATTCTTGAGCTCATCCAACGCCTCTGCGACCCACTTTCCTATTTTCATGGTGAAGGTATCGTTCACCGCGATCTCAAGCCAGAGAACATTCTTATCCGCCACGACGGAACGCCGGTACTCGTCGATTTCGGGTTGATGTCGCAATTTGCTCCAGCAGGCGGCCGGGAGCGGATGATCGTCGATGGCCTGGCCATTGGCACCGTTGCGTACATGGCGCCGGAACAGATCCGCGGCGAGCTCGTGGATGCCAGAGCCGACCTCTATTCTCTTGGCTGTATTCTCTACGAACTGGTTACGGGGCGGCAGCCATTCCGCGCCAAGAGCGATAGCAGCATTCTATGGCTTCATCTCAACGGAGATCCACGGCGCCCATCGGAACTGGTGATGGACATTCCCACAGCCCTCGACGACCTTATTCTGCGCTTGCTGGCCAAGCAGCCCGAAGAACGTCTGGGATACGCCGACGATGTGGCGGCGGCCTTAGAACGGCTAGGCGCCTGTGCCAAACCTCATGGAACCAAACTCCGGCCAAAAGCCTACCTCTACCGGTCGCGCCTTGCAGGGCGCGCCGACGACATGGAGGTCATCCAGGGCCATCTGTCGAGTCTCCAGAGAGGTAGTGGAGGCCTTCTCTTGATCCGGGGCGCGGCGGGAATGGGAAAAACCCGGCTCGCCATGGAGGCGGCCAGGATGGCGGAACACCGGCGCATCCCGGTATTGACCAGCCAATGCGTGGCGGTGAGCAGTGACGGCCCCCACAGCCGCGGAGAACCCCTCTCGGCACTCCGCCCGCAACTCAGGGCTATCGCCGACCACTGCCGGCAAATGGGGGACGAGGAAACCCGCCGCATCCTGGGGCCGCGGGCTCGAATCCTGGCCCGATACGAACCCACCATCGCTCGCCTTCCAGGACTGGGAGCGTACGACGATCCGCCGAAGCTGTTTCCTGAAGCCGCCGTCATTCGGCTCTACAGTTTCCTCTGCCAAACTTTCACCGAGCTCGCCCGAAATGCCCCGATTCTCTTGGTCCTCGACGATCTCCAATGGGCCGATGAACTGACGCTCGGTTGGCTTCGTTTCAGTCTCCAGCCACGCTATCTGGCATCCATGCGCACGCTGATCATTGCGACGCTCCGCCACGGGCCCACCAACGAATCGACTTCTCCCCTGCTCCACCACCCGGAAGTTCACAAGCTCGAGCCCAATCCGCTGGATCTCCACGGGATCCGCCGCGTCATTCGAGACATGCTTGCCCTTCCGGCGCCGCCGGAGGGCCTTGTACAGTTCCTGTTCCAGGAGTCGGAGGGGAACCCCTTCTACGTCGCGGAAGTCCTTCACGCGGCCATATCGGAAGGCTTGCTCAGCCGCGACGAGGCCGGCGCCTGGCATATGACCCAGGAGTTCCACCACTGGGACGACACGACGGACAAAAAACTCCCTCTCCCTTCCTCCTTGCTACAGTTGTCCTACCGCCGCCTCGAAGGCCTTCCCCCACGGGAGCTCGAGCTCATCGAAGTCGCGGCGCTGCTGGGCCGCATCGTCGATCCGGAGCTCCTGGCGGAGCTCACGGGACTCGATGACCTCGATCTCATGTCGTTAACACGAGAACTCCTGCGACGAAAGCTGCTGGAGGAAACCAGTTCCTCCGCCGCCCTTCGCTTCGGTCACGATACCCTTCGCGAGGCAGCCTATTCCAGAATCGCAGTCCAAGAACGGCGACGGCTCCACCACCAGGCAGCCCGCCTACTAGAAGAGCGGATCGCCCGGGGCCGGGAAGTCTCCCTGCGCGTCGTGGGGTACCATTGGGAAAACGCTCAAAAAACCAACAAGGCGCGGGACTGCTACTTGGCAGGCGCTCGAAAAGCCGTGTCCAAACACGCCCATGCCGACGCCGAGTCTCTCTACCGAGCCTTCCTGCGTCTGTCGCCGGAGCATGCGCCGCGTAATGTCGTCGTCCTCAACGAGCTAGCGGAAAAGGTTCTCCGCATCCAGGGCCGAGCCACCGACGCCATGGCCCAGCTCAGGACAGCCCTGGAGCTCGCCCGAGAACAGGGCGATTACGAAGGAGAGGCCGCCAGTTGGCGGAACTTGGGGCGAATCAGCGCCAGCACCGGCCAGCTTGACGATGCCCGCGCCTTCTATGAACGTGCGCTGGGGCTTTACCGTCTTCTTGGCCTCCAGACCGAAGAGGGGGTCACCCTCATCGGCCTCGCTTATATCCACGGCTGTCAGGGGCGCTTGCCTCTAGCCCAGGAAAACTACGCGAAGGCAATGGAGCTCCAGATCGCTACTGGCGACCGCCACTTTGAAAACGTCGCGCGCCTTGGGCTGGCCAGCATCATGCAGCGCCGTGGCCAAACAGCGACGGCACTGGCCCTCATCGAAGACGTACAACAGGGAGATACTGGAGCGGGAAGCCTCCACTCCAAGGCCGAGATTCTCACGGTCCAAGCACGGGTCAAGGCCGATAGTGGACACCTCGAAATGGCCCTCCAACTCTTCCAGCAGGCTCAAGAGCTCTATGGCGAATTGGGGAACCGCCGAAACGAAGCGATGCTCCTTTCCGAGATCGCCGAAGTCCGTTATCTCCTGGGTGATGTTCGGGGATCCAATGAACCCCAGGAACGTGCGCTACGCCTTCTCAGGGAGGTCGGCGAACGCAGACTCGAAGCCGATGCCCTGCTCTCCCTTGGCAGACGCCTTCGGGAACAAGGCTTCTTCGAGGCGGCTCTGTCCCTTACTCAGGACGCTCAAAAGATCCACACCCAGATCGACGACTGCTATGGAATCGCCCAGTCCACAACTTCATTGGCACGGCTAAGGGCTGATCAATCCCGCCATGACGATGCCAGGAGCCTTGCGCACCAGGCGCTGGAATCCCTCGAAAATACACTGGACCCCGGCCTACGCTGCACCAATCTTCTGATCCTGGCCGGAGCGGCACTGGCGGACGGCAGGCTCGACGACGCCCGCGAACACTGCGAGCAAGCCATCAGGAGGCTATCTTCCGGAGAGGCGCCCTTTGTTCTTGGCGAACACCAAGCCCTCCTTGCCCGAGTCGAGCGTCTCTCTGGCACACCGGGAGAAAAACCACAAAGCTACCTCGAAGCCGCACTTCACACGGCCCGCAGCCGAAGGCGGACACTCCTACAAATTCAGTGTTTCTGTGAGCTCGGCCACCACAAGCTCGCCCACGGCCAATCCGCAAAAGAAGAGCTCCACATCGCAAAGCGCCTGATCCGGCCCAGGAGAATGCGACGAGAAAGCCGCCTTGCCACCCTGATCACAGATCTCGCCAAAGCGGAAACCGCCTTTGAGGATGGTCAAGTGAACCGCCTCTTCCGGGGAGCGATCCTCGATGACTTGCCAGACAACCTTCGAGCAAGGCTTACGAGATAGAGCGCTGGTTGGTGCGCCGGCCTTAGAGAAGAACTCTACCCGACGTCAGCCGTGGCCTCCATCTCACGCTTGTGCTCCATAAGATCGTCCATAAGGCGCTTTGTGTGGTCGTGGGCGATCATGGCGCGAAGGGTCCGGTATTTGCCTTCTGGTGCCCCATAATTCACCAGAATCGCCACCATACGCTCCCGAGCCTCCATGAAACTATCGTTAAACTGCTCGAAATCCTCGGTATCAAGAAGCCTCTCGATGACATCGTATTCGCCGGCACCGCTTTTTCCAAGCCCCATCCTGCGAAGGCTTTCGCTGTAGTCGATCTCCAGCTTCTTCGGTGGATTTTCCGTCATATCCATCTCTCCTCAAGGGGTTCTGACAACAGCGGACTCCTTGATTTATACGGGACCTATCAGATCTGGTTGACAAGTCCCCGCACGCAAGGAACCCACCGTTCAATTCCGTGAATCCCGTCCGGCCCGCCACCGGCAAGATGCCGGTGCCACCATGGCGGCGCCGCGGAGTGTAAAGCAACACCGCGGGGATTTGATAGATCCCATTTATACACTCTCTTACCGGGGAACAAAAAGCCCGGTCAGGTGGCACCTCCACCGGCGCACTTCATTTTTGGGGGCGCAAAGGAAGAAAACCCCGATTTCCTTTTGGGTTGGCTTCCGCTCCCATGGCTCGCGGCCGCTGCGCGCCAGTCGCCCTGAATCTTCCCAAAAAGTTGCTCTCTCTTGAAGAATAGAGCATGATGGACGGGAAGACATCTGATGGTTCTCCTTAGGCGAGACCAGTTCGTGAGCCCCTCAACTCAAGGGTATGGATATGCGGATTTCTTTCTTTGCAGCGGTCTTTCTTGGGGCGGCATGCTTACCTGGCCCCGCCGCGGCACTCGCTCCATCTGAGTTGCCGGGCACGTACCAGGGAATCCAGCGCATCCGAACCGACATACTTCAGAAACTGGGGATTGGCCCCTCCGGGATGGCGAAGGGAGAGGGAAGGGGACGACCCGGTCTGGTTGGCGATCCACTCCAAGCCACGCTGGTCTTGGCGGCAAACAGCCACTTCACAATTGATTTGGGTGGATTTGACGAGGGCAGATGGGTCATCCTCACGCACGAGGAGACCGGCAAGCAATACCTACGCTTCCAGGGGAAAAAAGCGAGTTACGAGGCTCTCTTCCAGCAAGAATGGGGCCTCTCTTCCAACGAGATAGGGATCTGGAAGGAAGAGGGAGGAGCCTGGTGGATGCTTCAATTCCGGAAGGTGGGCCAGACAGGCTACACGCCTCCGGACCTGACGGAATACACCGAAGCGGCCATGGCTCAGGCCTTCGGAAAAGGCCGGCTACAAGCCGATTTTGAAAGCGTAGGCCAGGGTTCAGCCAGCGGCAGCCGGATCCAAGAAGGCCGCTTTTCCCCGGGCACGCGCTTTTCCGGATCGATGGGCGCCCCTCAGACAAACGAGCAGATCGCCTTGACTTTTCTGCCCGACGGCCGCTTCACCGTGAGCGCCATGCTTGCTGGCGTCTCCACTAGCGGCATCTACGAAGTCAAGGGAAACGCTCTGTGGCTCCAGCTTGAAGGTACGGCCAAGGAGGAATGGCAATTGGCGCGGGACAAGCTGTCGGGGCAGTTCCTTATCCGGCAAAAGGGAACGGAAGACTGGCTTGTGGAGGTCTCCCTGCGGTGACCATGGGGCGCATTCCAAAGTTACCTCCCGCCTCACTGAGTGTGGTCATCGTAACCCACAACCACTCCGAGGTCTTGGGGGAGTGTCTTCAAGCAGCCACCGAGGTCCTGCCCTCCGATACTCAATTCCTTCACATCGATAATGCCTCCACCGACGGAACATGGAAGGTTGCCGGGAGATTCTCCAACGTGATCACCATCCGATCCGAGGCAAACGTGGGGTTTTCCGAGGCCATGAATCGGGGGATCGGGGCGACACGCTCGGATCTTGTCCTGACCCTCGGGCCGGACGTCTATCTCCAACCCGGCTTCCTTGATGCCCTCCTCCCCGCTCTTTCGGAACCTGGAGTTGCCATGGCGGGCCCGATTCTCCTGGACGCTCAAAACTCCTCCGTCATCGATGATGCGGGTACAATTCTCACTGCCGGCTGGCAGTTCAAGAGCCGAGGCTCGGGAGAGCCCGACGTGGATCAGTACCGGGCTGGCAACGTTCTGGCCATCTGCGGTGGTTGCTGCCTCCTGCGTCGCCGGGCCGTAAAAGATCTCGCGCTGTCGGGCGAACTGTTCGATTCAGATTTCTTCGCCTACAAAGAGGATATCGACCTGGGATGGCGCGCCCATCTCTTGGGCTGGACCTGCCGTTTCGAGCCAGCGGCAAGGGCACTTCACGGCCGCAAAGGGGGGAAGGAGTTCTCGCCGCTGGTCCGGGAGCTCTCCATCCGAAACCGATGGTGCCTCCTCCTCAAAAACGGGGATGCCGTAACTCTGGCTCGGCAACTCCACTCCCTCGTAGGCCTGGAACTCTACCAAGTCATCAATCACGCGCCCGCCTATGGCATCCGCCGCTTTCTATCGGTCATTCCGTCCATGCTCCGCAAGCGGCGGGCGCTGAGACAGCGGCGCCGGCTCACGCCACGGCAAATGCGACAACGATTCAGAGACCTGCGGACCGAAACCCCGTATTGTATAACAAAGGACCCGGTATGAGCTCGGGCGCAGTCTCTCCAAAGTCTCAACCAGATCCGGTGACAAAAGTCACTCCGCGAACAAAGGACCCAGGCCCTTGCTTCTCCCTCCTTCTTGTGTGCCATAACAGCCACACACTTCTTCCCCGCTGCCTGGAAGCCATGGAAACCGGACTCCGAGCCAGCTCCTCCTCTGCCCAGGTGGAGCTCGTTGCCATCGACAATGCCTACTCCGACGGCTCCGTGGATCTCCTGAAAGAGCACTGGCCCGGACAACTACTCCTTCCGGGCAAAAACCTGGGTTTCGGCGGCGCATTGAATCTGGGCATCGCCCATACGAAGGCGCCCTGGATCATCGGCATCAACCCCGATATTCTTCTGGCACCGGATTTCTTCCGCCAACTGGCAATAGACGTGGCAGCGCTCGAGGATTCCCCCGGCATCGGGATGCTGGCTCCAAAACTGCTTCACATCACCCTTGAGTGTTTCTTGACAGGCTCGCCTCCGGAGCAGAAAATCCTCGATTCTACCGGGCTCTTCCTTGACCGGCGCCGACAGCCTTACGACCGGGGCCAGGGCGAGCCCGATTCCCGCCAATTCGATACCTCCCTGGAAGTCCTTGGCCCCTGCGGCGCCTGTGCCATCTACCGCCGTTCGATGCTAGAAAAACTGGCCATCGGCGGAGAGATCTTCGATGAACGCCTCTTCCTCTACTACGAAGACGTGGATCTTGCCTGGCGTGGGCGGCGTAGTGGGTTTCGGGCCATCCATGTACCGAAGGTACTGGCTTGGCACATCAGGCAAGGTGCTGACTCGGTTCGCCGATCAGCGCGGATTCCAGGGCACCGGAAGATCGCCGCCCGAGCCCTGGCAAACCGCTACCTGGTCCTTCTGAAAAACGAGTCTCCGGGCCATTTTCTCCGAGCTCTCCCGGCCATCCTCTTTTGGGATACGATTCGCTTGGGATACACGCTGTTCCGAACACCGGGTCTCTTCGTCCAGGCCATGGAACACCTGATCCTGGATGCCCGCGCCACCTGGAAAAAACGGCACGCCTCCCGCGGGGAGACGGGTGTGGATCCCTTCCTCAGGAACTCGCCCCGGAGTCGTACGGCCCCGGAAAAAAGGGGAAGACCGCGGCAGTAGCTCGAGTTTTTTTGCGATGGCATGGATTCGTGGCGAGTTCGTTATTCGTTTCTGGTTTCTGAGCAGTTCAAAAAAACTTGAACATCGAGTTTCAGGGCAAGAAGCCTGGTTCGAGGGCGGCAAAGGTGTGAGTGACGGCGGACGGATTGCCGCCGGCACGATACGGAACTCAACCCGTAAGCTACCGCTCAATGGTCAAGGAACTCGATCCATCCGCCCTGAACCGACCGGAACTCTCGTCTGGGGACAAGCCCGGCGACTCCTCCTCCTCCAGAACCTCTGCAAGCCGGCCTAGCAATTCGTCGAAGGTGAAGGGCTTGGGCAAAAAAACCGCTCCGGTCTTCCCCAAAAAGGAGGTCAGCTCCTGGTTGAAGAGATCGCCGGAAGTCCAGACACACCTCCGCATCAAGCCCGGGGCAACCTCGAAAAACCGCTCGTAAAGCTCGACACCACTAATGTCTGGGAGCCTCCAGTCCACCAGGGCTGCGGCGAATTCCGAGCCTTGGCAGGCTTCCAAGGCGCAGGTCCCGTCAGCGACACCGGTAACCTCGAAGCCTCGGCGATGCAACAGCGACTGCAGCGCTTCAAGAATTGACTTCTCGTCATCGACCAACAGGATCTTGCGGCCATGGCCTTTGAGTCTAGCTCCCTCGTCGGCGGCCAATTCCGATTCCCCGCCGCCTGTTTCCGCGAGCCACTGGGGCGCGGCAGGAAACCTCAAGAGCACCTGTGTTCCGCCGCCAATCTCGCTGGTGACCTCCAGGGTCCCCCCGTGTTCCTCGACGATGCCCTTGACGATGGTCATCCCAAGACCGGCCCCCGAACCGATGGCCTTCGTCGTGAAAAAGGGTTCGAAGATATGCTCCTGCACCTCGGGCCTCATGCCCGGGCCATTGTCGATGATGAGAAGCTCGCTCCGCTGTTCCTCGGTCCGGCGGGTCACGACGCTCAATACCGGCGGCTCCGTGTTGTGCGCCAGAGCAGCCACGGCATTGTCGAAAAGGTTGGAAAGAACCTGCTGGAGCTGATGCACGTTCGCCCCTGCAGGCGGCAGACCGGCTTCCAGTTCCGTTTTCAGTTGGATGCCGCTGGAAGCCAGGCGGTCCCGCCAGTCGATCAAAAAATGATCCACCAGTTGACTCAGATCGACTGCCTCCTTCTCCACCGAATGCGTTTGCGAAAACGAAAGCAGATTCTTGGCAACCCGGACGCACCGCTCCGTTTCTTCCACCACTCGGGCCAGGTTCTGCCTTAGGAATGGGCTGTGCTGGCTCTTGTGCAAGAGCTTTACGGAACCCAGAATGTTGAGGAGGGGATCGTTGAGCTCTCTGGCTATTCCGGCGACGAACTGACCCAGGGAAGAAAGGCGCTCGCTCTTGAGGAGGCGATCCCGCGCCTGGCGGAGCTGCCGGAGATGACGCTCTAACTGTTTGTGGAGGTTGTGATTTCTGAGCATCGCGCCCAGGGCGTCCCCAATGAGGCGACAGAGCCACAGATCCCGCTCGGTGAAGGGACCCTGGGCGGCAGAGCGCCGGAGCAGCAAAGCCGTATGAACGACGTCGCCCTCAAGAATCGGCACAGCGAGAACGGATCGAATATCGACTCCCGCCAGGCGGTGGGAAACCGGTCGCATGAGTTGGTCTTGGCCGACATCGCGAACCAAAACAACCTCCTGAGTGTCCAGGAGGCGCTGGACTTCTGGATACTTCCACATCTCCAGCTGCAATCCACCGGCGGCGGCGGAATCGGTGGAAGAAAGCACGCGAAGCCGTTCGCCTGTATCGCCGGGCAGGAGCAGAGAAACGCGTTGCGCCTCGAAAAGCATGGAGATCTGATGGAGGATGTTCTGATGGATGTCCTGCCTTGGATCGCTCCTAAGCAAGGCGCCGGTAAATTCAAGCGTCTGGTGGAGAGAGGCGCGATCGTGTTCCACCTGCTCGTATAGGAGCTTGTGGCGCAGGTGGGATCGGACGCGGGCAAGGAGCTCCGGGAAAAAGATCGGCTTCGTGATGTAGTCGTCAGCACCATTCTCGAACGCCAGTAACAGGTTCTGCCGATCGGTGCGGGCGGTCAAGATGAGAACCGGCACATAGTGGGCGAACGGATGGTGCTTCAGCGTGTAGCAAACCTCAATCCCATCGATATCGGGAAGTCCCAGGTCCAGCAGGACCAAGTCTGGATGCTCACTGCCAAAAACCGAAAGTCCTTCACTCCCGGAGCGGCAGACCAAGACCTGGTAACTCTGTTCGCTCAGAAACTCGACGACGGTCTGGGCCACTCCCCGGTCGTCCTCGATCAACAGGATCTTGGGTCGGCGCACCAGGCTCATTCTTTGTTCCTCCCTAGTCCCAGGTTCTTTTGGCACTGCCCCGCTGAGGGCGGTTCATTCGGCTTCGTCACTCCCATAGTCTCCCCGCGGCGCCCAAGGTCGGGAAGCCGTCCGGGAACCGTCACGGCACCTCTGTGACCCGGGGTCTGAGAGTCTCTCCTATCTGTGCCAACAACTGATCGAAGGTGAATGGCTTTGCCAAGAACCTCTCCTCGATCCGCTGCATGGCCAAGCGCTGGCGAGCGGCATAGGGATCTCCGGAACTGAAGATGAAGCGGCCTTCAATCTCAGGATCAACGTCCACCAACCGCTGGTAAAGCTGCTCTCCACTCATATCTGGCAATTTCATGTCGATGAACAGGACATCAAACCGTTTTTCCCGGCAAAGCTCCATCGCTTGACGCCCCGTGGCCGCTCGCCCAACCTCGAACTGGCAATGCTTGAGAAAAGTGGAAAGAGCTTCCAGGATTGAACGCTCATCATCAACGAGCAAGACAGACTTGCTCTTCGTATCATCGGCGGCCACTCCATGACCTAGAGAAGAAGAAAAGCCAACGGCCTCTTCCGGCAGCTTCTCCACTGACTCCCGCTCCACGGCTTGTGCCAACGGAAAGTGTATGGTCACCGTTGTGCCGCGGCCCGGGCTGCTCGAAAGGTCGATCTTGCCTCCATGGTCTTCGACGATCCCCTTGACAATGGTCAGGCCAAGCCCTGTACCGCTCCCCATGGTGCTCGTCGTAAAATAGGCCTCGAAAACTCGGCTCCGAACCTCTTCCCGCATTCCAGGCCCATTGTCGTGAACCAATAGTTCGATCTCAGCCTCCCGCACCCGTGCGGAAATACTCAGACACGGCGGTTCGGCCGCGTGGGCCAATGCCGCGGCGGCATTGTCAAAAAGGTTCCCGAAAACCTGCTGCAACTGGTGCTTGCTTGCCATGATCGGTGGAAGCCGAGGCTCCAGGGCAATCCGAACCTGGATTCCCGCCATGTCAAACCTGCGCGACCGATCCTGCAACGCCAACTGTAATACGTCGGCAAGGTCCACGCGGTTCTTCTCCGCCGAATAGGTCTCAGAAAAGGTAAGCAGATTCCGCACCATCCCGGAACAATGCTCGGCCTGCTGGAGAACGCGATTCAACCCCTGCCGCACATAGGGGTTCTGCTGCCCACGCATCAACAGGCGGCTGTAGCTGGCAATGCTCGTGAGAGGCGCACTGAGCTCCTTGGCGATTCCAGCCACGAACTGTCCCAGCGAAGAAAGCCGTTCGCTCTTGAGCAATCGATCCCTGGTCTCCGTGAGCTGCTGAACCTTTCGCTCGAACTCAAGATGCAGGCTCGTATTGCGCAGCAAGGCCCCCAGCGCGTGTCCGATTAGCTGGCAAAGCCAGAGATCCCGCTCCTCGAACGGGGGCTGGTCCAGTGACCGGCGCAACAGGAGAGTCGCATGGAGCTCATCCCCCTCAAAAATAGGAATGACCAAGACCGACCGAAGATCCACCTCGGCAAGGTGCTCCGCCACAGCCGACATCAGCCGATTGCTCCGGATGTCCCGAACCATCACGACTTCTCGCGTCTCGATGGAATGTTGGACCTCGGGATACCTCCACATTTCAAGCTGCAACCCGCCCACAGTGGCTGAATCCGTCGATGACAAGACCCTGAGAAGCTCCCCGCCGCTTTCCGGGAGCAAAAGCGAAACTCGCCGGGAATTGAAGAGCACCCGGAGCTGTTCCAAGATGCTCTGGTAAACGTCGTCCTGGGGCCCGGATCGAAGAATCGTACCGGTGAAGTTCAAGATCTGCTGGAGCGTCGTGCGATCTTGATCCATCCGCTCGCAAAGGTGCTTCACACGAAGATGCGCTCGGACCCTGGCGAGCAACTCCTCCAAGAACACCGGCTTGATGATGTAGTCATCCGCGCCGGCCTCAAAAGCGTCGATGAGGTCGCCCCGCCGCTCACTACCGGTCAAAATCAGAACCGGAACATACTTCGCGAACGGGTGATGCTTCATGGAATAGCAAACATCCAGTCCCGGCATGTCCGGTAATCCAAGGTCCAGAAGCACAAGATCGGGGACATTGTCCGAAAACTGCCGTAGCGCCTCCTCCCCGGTGCCACAGGCCTGAGACTCGTACCATCGCTCAGAAGCAAGGTACTCCGTCACAACCCCCACAACGTGAGGGTCGTCCTCTACAAGGAGAATCCTAGATTTGCGCATTCCGGAAGTTCCCTGGGAAGCCAAATGACCGAGCCGATCCACTCCGTCCCCCCAATGGACCCGATTGCCACGCCTACCAAGTTAGTGCCTTTTTCCAAAAAATGCCAACCTCTTATCTCAGGCAGTTCTCCATGGTCTAGTGCTCAACCCATTCCAGGCGATAGGGACCACCTGCCACGGTGAAGCTCCCTCGCAACTTCCAACCCACAAGATCGATGACCATCACCGAATCGTCCACCGGGGAAACCACCCATGCCGCCTCTCCCCAAGGATGAAGCAGGATGTCCGTCACACCACGCCCCACCGCAAGACGATCCGCAACCTCCTTCGTATCCGTATCGATCTTCACCAAGTCTCTGATCCCGTCGGTCTCCAGGAGCAGATAGGGTGATCGCGGCAGATGGCGCAAGCTCCGTACGCGACCCTCAACCTTGATGACTCCTTCCAAGTCACCTGCTTCCGGATCAAAAAAACTGACGCCCCCCGGACTCGCCTTCACCAACGCCACCACTCCCGACTGAGGATCCAACGCCAGCTCAGTCACGCCCGACACCGCCTCCACCTCCTCCAAGGCACGATTCTCCAAATCGAGCAAGAACAGCTCCCCGCTTTCACGCAAAACAAGAACCTGCCTAGTCGATGGATGAAACAGTAAATCCCTCATTCCGAAACCAACGGAATAGGATCTACGCACCAACCCGCTGATCGCCGACAAGACCAAGATGCGCCCAGATTCCACGCATCCAACCAGAACGCTCTTTTTCCCAAAGGCGCGAAGAAGACCGGGCTTCCGGCAACCGTTCAAAACCACCGACCGTTCAGCACTCCCCGTCAGCGCCCCGAACCACGTCAATACGCCCCCCATCCTCCCTTTGAGAGCCGTGCTCGAGACCAATAGATAGAGTGTCTCCGGAACCCGGAGCAGATCGAGCGGCTTTCCCACAAGCTCCGTCTCCCGCAGGATCTTGCCTTCCGTAGACTCAAAAAAACGGACCTTTCCATCCTTGCGGCAAAGGGCGGCAAGAGTGTCGGCCCCGCTCTCTAAAACGGATACGCCCAACAAAAACAGTACCATAGAGCAAAGAAGCCACCAGAATTTTCGGCCATGAGACCTTCCGTCAACCGCCATTCGGATCATGAGGCCCCTCATCCTTCTCTTTGTTGGGTTCCGCTCTCATCGGCGGCGGTCCCACCGCCGCTGCTCGCCGCTCCACCGGCAAGGCCAAGGGCTAGCCCCCTCCCGCAAGACGCTTCCCCAGATCAAAGGCGTTCTCCACACAATTATTCATCGCCACCCCATGGTACGAGTTCCCCGACAGGTGCAGCCCTGGCCACCGGTCGGCCAGCGCCTCCACCTTCGCTACCCGATCCAGGTGGCCGAGAGTGTACTGTGGAATCGCCCGCGGGTAACGGTAAATCCGCACCAGCTCGGGGTCTCCCTCGAGCCCGAGGACCGGCCGGAGCAACTCCAAGGTCTTTGAAAGCAAGATCTCTTCCCCCTCCTCCACAATCCGACCCTGCCTCCGGCCACCCAACATTGCCCGGAGAAGAACCCGGCCCTCCGGCGCACGGCCAGGGTAGATGGAAGAGCTGAAAAGGCATCCCAAAATCGGCAAACCCTCTCGCCCCGGAACCAGGAACCCGAACCCCTCAGGCGTCCGCGTCACCTTTTTCGCCTCGAAGCCCAGGCAAACCACGGCGACGGGGGCGTAAGGAAAATCCTCCAGCCCGCGGGCCAGTTCTTCCGAAAGCCCCGACAACATCGGTGCTGCTCGATATGATGGCACGGTGACCACGACCTGATCCACCGGAATCCCGCCGGCCGAAGTCCGCACCTCAAGACCATTCTCCGCCTCGACAATCGCGGCCACGGGTGTACCAAGCTCAATTTTTTCAAGTCCGATCCTCTGAACCAAAGCGTCAATGAGCTCGCCCAGCCCGCCGCGCAGGGAGGTTAAACTACCGCTCGGGCCGGTCTGGATAGCCGGGCCATCCCTGTCGCCGCCCTCGCTCTTCCGCTTCCGCCGCTTCTCTCGCGCCAGAGCGATGGCCCCACGGATCAAGCTCCCGTGATTCGTCTCCAACCGCCGAAGCCGTGGGAAAGCCGCATCTACGGAAAGCTCGCCGGGATCGCCGCCATAGATCCCCGTCACCATGGCGTCCACAAGGGTCGTCGCCAAACCCCGGCCCAACCGCCGCGAGGCGAACTCGAGCACAGTCTCTTCCCCCTTCCCCCGCGGGATAAAAGGCTCCAATGCCACCCGAAGACGAGACCAAAACGGCAGGATCGGACTCCGAAGAAAACTGGGAGGAGAGATCGGCACCGGTTCCAATCGCCCCGAAAGCAACAAAAACCGGTTCTTCGAAGCTGCCTCACTGGCCCCCACAAGCCGAGCGCCCACCCCCAACATCGAACAAAGCTCCAATGTCGGGGGCGAATTGTTCAAAAAACCGTTGGGACCCCATTCGCAAAGGTAGCCATCCACTGAATCCGTCCGGATCTTGCCGCCTGGCCGGGTATCGGCTTCCAAGATGACCAGATCCGCCTCGGTTCCTCGCTTCCGGCTCTCCTCCAACAAGGCGAAAGCCGTCGTCAGTCCGCTGATCCCGGCGCCGATGATCGCGGTTTTTCCCATCTTCACACTCTCGCTTCCCACAAGAGGTCAAACAGCCCAGGGGGGCCGCCAATTCACAACCTCGTCCACCATCCAGCCCACTGCCTCTACGGGAGTTCCGGGCAGAACGCCGTGACCAAGGTTGAAGATGTGGCCACGACCGCCCCCGACATCGAGAATCGCTCGGGTTTTTGAGCGAACATGCGATTCCGGCCCAAAGAGAGTCACCGGATGAAGATTCCCCTGAACCGAAGAACCGCCCAAGCGCTGCCAGCACTCATCCACGGGAAGCTGCCAATCAATACCCACGACGTCGGCGCCGGCCTCCGAGACATCCTCCAAGAATGCCGAGCACCCCTTGGGAAAGTAGATCACGGGAACTCGCCCGGAGATTCTCTGGACGATCTCCCGGACGAAAGGTAGGCAATAGCGGCGAAACTCCTCCCGTCCAAGGTTCCCGGCCCAAGTATCAAAAATTTGCACGGCTTGGGCACCCGCGTCCACTTGCGCCTCCAAATAAGCGGCAACCGTCTGGGTCAGCTTTTCAAGGAGTAAGAGTCCCGCGGATTCGTCATGGGCCAGGAAGCGGCCAAGCCAGGTAAACTGCTTGGCTCCGCTGCCCTCCACAAGATAGGTGGCCAAGGTATATGGGGCGCCGGCAAACCCGATGAGAGGAACCCCCCGGCTCTCAAGTTCCCGACGCAGGAGACGCACCCCCTCCAAGACGTAGGGCACGGATTCCCGAGGATCGGGAACCCTCAATGCCTCCACTTGCTTTCGGCTGCGAATGGGATCACCGATAACCGGTCCAGGATTGAAAGTCAGATCGATCCCCATGGCCTCCAGCGGGACCATGATATCGGAAAAGAGGATCGCCGCGTCGAATCGGTACCGTTCGATGGGCTGAAGGGTCACCTCGCAGAGGAGATCGGGGCTCTTACAGAGCTCCAAGAAACTGACCTTCTCCCGCACCGCGCGATATTCAGGAAGGTATCGCCCAGCCTGGCGCATCATCCAGACGGGGGGTCTGTCCACGGACTCGCCTCGGCAAGCCTGCAAAAAACGTTGGTTCACGTTGTCTCCAATTGGGTGTTCGTTTCCCGGTGGCGGGATCAAGCCTCCACCCGGTGCCGGCGCCAAATAATCCGGCCAGCTCCAACCAGCAAGAGTAGCAAGGCCAAGAGAAGGAGAGCTTCCGACATCGCTCCCACGCTGGGGAGCAGGTCCGTCGCCTCCGTCCAGGTTCCATTGCCGCTATCAGGGTCGTCCGTGACCGCCGTGACGACAAAGCTCGTGCTCAAAGGAGTCACGGCCGTTGAAGAAACCGTTGTCTCCACCATGACGATAGCGGTCTGCAGGGAAGCCAGCGAACCCAAATCGCAGGTCAAAGTCCCGCTATTGTCGGTGCAGCCCAGGGCGGAGACCAAGGTCAATCCTCCATCCAAAGTCACTTCCAAAGTGACTCCCGAGGCATCTGACGGCCCACCATTGGTCACCGTGGCCGTGTAATTTAGTTTTCCACCCACAGCGGCCGGATCCAGATCGTCGGCGACGCTCACCGAAAGATCGGCCGATGTCGTGACAACGATGCTCCCGGTTCCACTGTCATTCGCCGAGTTTTGGTCTCTGGTCGATGATGTCACCGTCCAAATCATGTCGGCCAAAGAGCTGGCGGAGGAATCGAGAAGGGCATCCAGATCCACCGAAATCGCACTGCCAGACGGGATGTCGCCAAGATCGCAGGTGACCAGCCCTCCGCTTTCCGAGCAGCTCGCCGAAGTCGCCCGCACGGGCGCAACGAAGGTCAGGCCGTTGGGCAACGCCCCTGATAAGCTGCCACCACTGGCTGTCCGTGGTCCGTTGTTCGTCACCGTGACCGTATAGGTCACCGCCGAACCCGCAATGGCAGGACTGGTTGTCGAAACGGAAGTCACCTCCAGATCGGCATACTCTTCCCCTTGCACGAAGAGCACCAGAGGATCGTGATCGGATGCACGCACGGGAGTGTTTGGATCGGCGGCGGCGCTCCCCTCATCGGGAGCGTCGGCGTTGACCCGACCGAACTCGATGCCCGTGACGGTTTGGGCCATGCTTTCGGAAGTTAAAATGTGATCCAGCACCTGCGCGGACCCGTTGGCCTGCCACGAATAGCGCTCTTCCAGAGCAAGATTCAGCACCTGATTGGTCATGTCCGGAGTGACCTCATCCGTCACGGGGATCACCGAATCATTGGGATCCGTCAGACCCCTTATCTGCCCCACGACATCGTAATAGCCGTCGGAGAACTCGAAGGCATTGAAATCCCCCAGCACAATGATGGGCATGTTCGGATCAGCAGTCTGGAGGGACTGGATATACTGGGAAAGCCTCGTCGCCTGCTCCAATCGCTTCTGCCGTGCAAACTCGCTGGAGTCCACGCCGATGAACGACCGCAAATGCACGGCGATGGCCGTGAACGAGAAACTCGTGCCAACTCCGTCCACCTGACCTTCCAACACCAAGGGCACGCGGTCGTAGAGATCGTATGTCTGGCCATCGAGATCGAAGGTGTCGCTCAGGCCGAACTGGGAAAGGACGATGTTCGACACCTTCCCCTTGGTCAAGAAGCCCACCTGCTGAGAACCGGCGTTGGGGCTATCCATCAGATGAGAAGTGTAGATCGTGTTGGGATCTTCGGTGGCAATCTGGGCCACCAGAGCATCGAGAGTCGCCTGATCCTGGACCTCCTCGATGGCCAAAATATCGGGTGCCTTGAGAACGTCGAGCACAAGCTTCGAAAACTTCTTCAGCCGGTCGGTCTCCGTGTTCCGAAGGAACTCCGTGTTCAACGTCGCCAGCGTGAATTCCCCGGGCAGCCGATCGCGGACGGCCCGGTAGGTAAAGGTGTTGGAAACGGAAAGGCTCTTGGGCTGAATCTGGTAGTCGCCAAAAACGAAGCCCAGCGGTCCCTCGGCCGTAAAGGTATCTCCGGCGGACATCTCCACCATGGGCAGGCCAAGAGCGTTGGGATCGAGTTCGAACAGCTCGGGGTTGCCATCCCAAACCGGGATTCCCGTGAGGCCCGGATACTCGATCCCCGCCTCTCTCAGCGCCCGGGCACGGCCGGGGGCCACCGCCATGAAGTCTCCGTACCGATTGCTGGCTCCACTGACGATACCGTCGGTCACCTGGACAAGCATCCCCTCGAACCTCTCCAGAGGCGGCGGATCCGCTGGACTCGACGCCGGCGTCGTGCCGTCGAAAACCACTGCCGCGGGAAGCGGATTGCCGGACGAAACCACCGTGACAACAGGAGATCGGGTGATCTCGGTGAAGCTGTAATACTCGTCCACAAGTCCTGTTACATCCACCTCGTCGCCCACGGTCACCGATGGGGCGACCTCCGTGAAAACGAAGAGCCCTTCGGAGGTCGCCGGATCGCCATCATCCGTGCCATCGGGCGTCTGGATGTAGAATCCATCGGCGGCCACGGCTGTCACAAGGTTTCCTTTCAAAACCACGGCCCGGTCGATGTACGGTGACTTGCTGGCGGCCCCTTGGACCTCATAAATCTTCAGCTCCGGCAGTGCCACGCAGCCGGAGAAACTCGTGCCATCGATGCGGACGCCCGGGGAGAAACGGCTCCCACCGGAACCCGTCGCCTGAGAATGCTGAACGTACGGCGGACTCCCAAGAATATCGGGATCGAGAGTGATGGAGTCGCCATTGGCCGCTTCCGCTCCATAGGTGACATCCACCACGTTGCTCGTGGGATCGTTGGGATCGCGGTAGACTTGAAGGGTGTCGCCAGCGTCATCAAGCCCCAGCCCGCCGGTGGAAGCCGTCTGGACAAGGGCGCCTCCAAACGCATTTGGATCGGGAGTTCCACCGCCGAAAACCAGGACGGAGCACTGGTCGGGAAGAAAGCTCCCCGGAGGAAAAACATGGCGCGTGGCCGCGGCATCCTGCACGACCCACCCGTCTAGGTTGATGTCCACTCCGGAGTCGTTCACGAGTTCCAGGAACTCGTCTTGAGCGGCATCCACGGTGCCATCCCCATTGGCGTCGCCCGCGTTGGGATCCGGGGCCGAGTGGATTTCGTTCAGCACGGCCATGGGCGGTCGGCGGCCCGGGGTTGGGATCATGGAATCCCATGTTACCGACAGATCCTCCGAGGTCTCGTCATTCCCCCGAAGCCCGTTTCCACCGTAGGGCACCTCGTTTCCCTCCCACGGGTCGATCCGCTGGAACGACTTCCCCGCCGAATGCGCGGACGTGGAAATGACATCCTGGCTCGCCGTCACCGTGTCGGCCAAATAGGAGGTGGCCGCCGTATCACCGTCGGGGCCATCCACGGAGATTCCCGTCTTGTCCACGGCCTCCGCCTTGTCCCCCCAAACAGCATAGTCCAGATCCACGACAAGATCGGACTGGCCGTCCCACTGGTAGAGCACCATCACCTCGCCACCACTCAAGCCACTGGAATCCAGGCTCCCATCCTGCTCCCACGGAAGATCGATGGAGCCGCTGAACGCCTCCAACATGTCGGGAACGTTAGGGTCCGTTCCATACAGCTCGTACGTGGGAGCCGACCCGTAAACAGCCTGAAAATCCAGCGCCCCCTGGACCGCAACCGTCTGGAAATCCCCCGACGCAATGGTCGCTCCAGAGGGGAACTTCGCATGAAAATCCCTGAAGCTCCCGCCACCAGCCAGGCAGGCGGCTACATTCCCCCCGCCGGTACAATCCGCCGTCACGATGTTGTAATAGTAATCTCCCCCGCTGCTATAAGTCGCGTCGGTCAAATAGACGTCGGTCAAATCGATGGTGGCTGTGGTGGGGTTGTGGATCTCCACGAACTGCCCGGAATCCTGGCTCACCACCAGCTCAGAAAGCTGTAACGTTCGCTCTGGCGCGGGACAACCGGCAAATGGAACTCCGTCACTTTGGGTTCCAGGCGAAAACTGGACTCCCGGAGGGCCAGCCCCGGCGGTGGTGTGAGGCACGTATGGCATGGAACCGGTAATATCCGGATCCAGAGTGATCGACTGACCCTTCAAAGCCTCGGCGCCGAATGTCACCTGGACATCCGGATTGTTGGGATCCGCCGGGTTCGGAAGCAAAGAGATGGTGTCGCCGCCATCCACCAACCCCAGACCGCCGGAAGCCACCTGGACCGTGGTCTTCCCGAAATCCCCCACGGGAGTACCGCCGCCAAACAACACAAGTGCGCAGCCATCGGGAACAACGGTCCCCGAAGGAAAGGTGTGGACCAATCCCTGTCCCGTTGCCAGGCCCCAGCCCGAAAGATCCGCGGCGGCGCCGGTATTGTTCACCAGCTCGATAAACTCATCGGCGACTCCGTCTCTCGTGCCGTCGCCATTAGCGTCTCCCAATACGGCGTTCGGATCGATGAGATCTCCCGAATTCGGGTCGGTTATGGGATCGGAGTAGATCTCGTTCACCACCCACTGGAATGGCGCCGGCTGGCCCGGCGTCACAGCCGCTGCTCTCCAAGTGGCCGATAGGTTCTCCGAGGTCTCGTCATGCCCCGTGACACCATTCCCTGCCACTTTGGTTTCCGTGCCCTCATTGAGATCAATCCGGTGCCACGACGAGCCGAAGGGGTGGGCTCCGGTGCTGACGATATCCTGGCTGGAAATTGCGGTATCGGCGGCATAAGCCGTCCCGGTGACGTCCAGGTCGGGACCATCAACGGAAACCCCCGTCTTGTCCACGGCTTCGACCTTATCGCCCCACACGGCGTAATCGATATCCCGCACCAGGTCCGAGACGCCATTCCAACGGTAAAGGATGACCACCTCACCGCTATTGGTCAAAGAACCCTGGTTGTTGATGGAACCCGCGGACGCCTCCCGCATATCCGGGATGGAGTCGGCGGCACCATCTTCGTAAAGCTCGTAGGTGGGGCTCACTCCCCACTGTGTCAGGAATGCGTCGGACCCCGCTAACGACACGGTTTGGTACTCCCCCGGGGCGATGGAGGACCCGGCGGGAAAACGGGCGTGAAAATCACCAAAATCGCCACCACCGGCGTTGGAACCGGTCACGATGTTGTAGTAGTAGTTCCCCCCCGTTGAGTAAGTGGCATCGGTCAAATAGAGATCATCCAGGGAAATCGTCACGGGCGTCGGGTTGTGGATTTCGATGAATTCACCTCCGGTAGGCGTCACCACGATCTCGCTCAAAAGGAGTGTCGGGCCTCCATTGGTCCCGCCCATGGTACAAGGCTGGTCCACCAAGGTCACGCCGCCACCGGACGAGCTCCAGTCGTAACCGTCGTTGGGACCGGCTCCGTCGGGAAGCCTGGAAAAACAGCCCGTCTCCGTTCCCCCGCTCCAGCCAAGCTGATCCACCCGAACCCCCGAACCATCCATGAGATAGGCCACGTCACTGCCGGTGAAGTTCATGGTGCCGGAAAAATCTACTCCAGAAACCAACACGAGCCAGCCACCGGGTGCCACGGTGCCCCCGGCCAAAGGTGAAAGCTCATCTCCGTCGCTCAACACCCACCCTGTCAGATCGACCGCCACCGAGCCAGGGTTGTAGAGTTCCACCTGGTCCACGGCATTGGGATCGGGGAAGACATCGATCTCGTTCAGGATGGCGGATGTCCCCAGCGCCGTTCCCCCAACGTCGTTGGCAACCCCCTGCGTGGGAGTGGCGTCAAGGTTCCAGTCCACGGCATCCACCCCGGTATCCAGGCCATCGGCGGTCCTGGCCGCACTGGATCCCACGGGAGCGACGGGGGCTCCACCCTTCGTCCCATAGGCGACTCGGTCCACTTCCGCTCCGGTATTGTCGCACAGGACCAAGAAATCCCCCACATTGCTCAATGCAAAATTGTCTCCCGCTCCTCCCGCGGTCACAACGAAAAAACCGCCGTCGGCGATGTTCGTCCCCCCTGGAATCGTGCTGACTCCAACCCCGCAAGCCGCATCGTCAAGATACCAACCCGCCACGGAAATCACGCCGCTTCCAACGCTGTTATGAAGTTCCACCCACTCCGTGCCCTTCGGCACGAACTCGTTGATGGTGACCGCCGCTCCCGCCCCTGCTTCAAAGAAGATTAGCACCACCATCCAGGCAAGAACCGGGAGCCATCCTCCAACTGAAGGGAAACCGACCCGACTCGCCGCTCTTTCCATGGGCGGCAAGGTCGAGGCCAGAGCTCCGTTCGGCAGACCAGAAAACGGGGCGTCGAACTCAGAACAGCGGCTTCCGGCGGGATTCATGGCACGTCCTCTCCTCAAAACGGGGCAGAGCGGGTGAAAAGTGAGACCCGTGGGGATTTTTCTTTCTTGACTGTCCTATATCACTTCGGGGCAAGGCGAGCCAGACGGCTTGCCGATCCAGATTGCGGGCCGACGGGTGAGCGATGGGAGCGGCCGCGATCAGCGCGAACGGAACTCAAACAAAAGCCTCGACTTCGCCATGGTGTTGCCTGGCGAACAAGTTTCTGGAACCATGGCAGCAAAAGAGTTAGAGTCCGTAAGAAGATGAACTCCTGTCCTGAAGGTCGCAGTCTTCGGTGGTCAGTGCATCAGGGAAATCCCAAACGGGAAAACTAACTTTTGCAGCCCTTTAGCATGGCTGAAACACGCCGTGGAACAGGCGGGCGGAACGAAGATGAACAACACCAAACCCGGGCAAGATCCAGGGAATGGCAACGAAGAGAGAATCGTTGATCCAGGCCGTGCTCTGCTTCGGGCGGCGGTGCGTGCTGTAGCCCTGGGCCTGATACCGGGCGGTCTTTTTGTGGGCTCGCTTTTCGAGGAAGTTGTCTCGCCCTGGTGCGAGGCCGGCTGGAAGTGGTTGAATAACCGCAAAAAGAAGGAACAGCAACAGGCCATTGACGGGCTTGCGCGGATCCCTGTGGAGGATGCGCGGCGGATCGCGGAAGAGGAGCTCGGCGGATCGAAGCTGACGCCCGAGGAACGGGAAAAAGTCGCCGACTATCTGGCGGTCATCCCCATGACGGCGCGGCGTGCCATCCAGCATACCCAAGATGGAGGAAAACCGGCGACCCTCCTGTCTCAGCTCCCGGCACACCAAGACTCGCTGATGAAGTTCCTGCCTCTCCGGCCTCCTCGGTTCAAGGCCGGGCACAAGGTTCCTTCCTACGATTTCGAACTGGAGCTGCTCCTGGGCCAGGGTGGTTTCGGCGAAGTCTGGAAGGCGCGGCACATTCGCCGGCAGTCGGTGCCGCCCAGAGCCTTCAAATTTTGCCTGGACGAGTCGGTGAGGGTAAGCCTTGAGCGGGAGCTCGATCTTCTGGACCATATCGAGGCTAAGGGCCGACACCCGGGGATCGTCCAGCTCCTTGGAACAGCGATGACGGCGGCCCCCCCCTTCTTGATGTACGAGTACATCGACGGCGGAGACCTGGTGGCCTGGCTGGCGAGCTTCGACGGACGCCCTCCGCCGGCACGGGACGTGATGCGCATCCTTTGGATGACGACCGAAGCTCTTGGCTTCGCCCATGAGCTCAATATTGTTCACCGCGATCTCAAGCCCGCGAACCTGCTCATCACCCGAAAAGGGCGCATCAAGATCGCCGACTTCGGCATCGGAGCCTTGAACGCTCACGCCGCCGCGGTTGGCGAAGCAAGCCCGGCGGCATCACAGATGTCCCTGCTCCAAGGGGCCTGCACGCCCATGTACGCTGATCTTGCGCAACAACGGGGAGAAAGGGTCGATGCCCGCGCCGACGTCTATGCCCTTGGGGTGATCGTCTATCAGCTCCTCCTAGGCGACGTCACTCAGGCACTCTCCCCCTACTGGAGGGAAGAGCTCGAGGATCGGCAGATTCCCGGTTCCGTCGTGGATCTCGTGGCATCGTGCATCTGCTCTCCAAAGCGCCGGATTCCCGATGCCAATGCCCTCCTTGCGGAAATGCAAAGGCTCAGAAAAGCCTCTCGAAAGGGCCGGACATCCGCGCCAACCTCTCCCGGCCCGGCACAAAAAAATCGCCAACCGGCACAAACGGCGACTCTGGCACCACCAATGCCTGGCCCACAGCCTCCGGTATCGTCCATGGTGCCACCGCTTGGGCCGCCAGTAGAGGCGACATCGCCTCCTAAAAGCGCCCGCTTCTCCAATTCCGGGCCCTCCACCCGGGAGCTGCTTCTGGCAACCTTCGAGACGGATTCCGACGGCAAGACTGGGCAGCCCTCATCAACCGCTCTTCCACCCTCCTTCCAACAAATGATCCACCGGACGATCCACCGGTTCGATAGCGTGACGCCCACCTCCATGTCCATGGTCGTCGATGAAGAATCTGAAACCTCTTCGGGTCCCAGCATCGGTGATACTCGCTGGATTCCACTCTCTGAAACAGCCAGGCTGGGATTCGTCTGGGTTCCAGGTGGCACCTTCCAGATGGGGGCAACCGGTGACGACCGCCATGCCGAGCCGGACGAGAAACCGCCACACATGGTGCGCCTCACCGGATTTTGGCTGAGCCGAACTCCGGTGACGCAAGAAGAGTGGGACGCGGTCATGCGGGGCGCCACGGTGACGCAGGGCTGGGTCTTTCGCAAGACTTCCTCCCTGGAGTCGCCCAGCGCCTTCCGCGGCCCGGCCCGACCGGTGGAAAACGTGTCCTGGAACGATCTCCAGGTTTTTCTGAAACGAGCTCCTCTCAGCCTCCGCCTCCCCACGGAAGCCGAATGGGAATACGCGGCTCGGGGCGGATTGACGGCAATCCGCTACGACGCAGTGGACGAGGTGGCATGGTACGCCGGCAACAGCAAACGGCAGACCCAACCCGTGGGCCTCTTAAAACCCAACCAATACGGACTTTACGACATGCTGGGCAACGTATGGGAGTGGTGCCTGGACGTGTACCACGTGGATGCCTACAAGAGCCGTCGCGGGATCACCGACAACCCCCGCGTCAACAGCCCCTCCACCGGAGATCGAGTCCTCCGCGGAGGCGCCTGGTACACACCGGCCCCCATCATCCGAGCCTCGAACCGCTTCGCCGACTCTCCGGATCGAAGAAGCCCCAACACCGGATTCCGCGTCGTCCTCCGCGACCGGTGGGACACGGTTTAACTCCGACTCCCCGGCGCCTCAGACTATTCGGCGGGACCAGGCGGAACTGGCGTGAACTGGTAACCGACGCCTCGAAGCGTGTGGATGAACCTTGGCCGGGCAGGATCTACTTCGAACCTTCTCCGCAGCCGCGCAATAAAATTGTCGATGGTTCTTGGCGTCGGAAAGCTATCCCGGCCCCAAACGCGGTCAAGGATCTCGTCCCTGGACACGACATCTCCCGAACGCTCCGCCAGCAGCTTGAGGAGCAGGCACTCCTTTTGCGTCAATCGCGTCGCCTTCCCATCGACGCCCACGGCTTCGAAGCGGCCAAAATCAACGCGGTTGGCGCCAAACTCGAGGATCGCGCCAGCACCTGTCTGGTCCGCGTACCACGCACGACGCCGCAACATTCCCTCCACCCGAAGCAAAAGCTCCTTGAGGTGAAAAGGTTTCGCCAAGTAGTCGTCCGCTCCCAACTCCAAGCCTCGGATACGGTCCTCAGCCCGCGCCTTCACGGTCAAAAAGAGAATCGGTGTCCGATCCCCCGTGGCCCGAATCCTCTGGCAAACTTCGTAGCCGCTCTTGCCGGGCATCATCACGTCAAGAATGAGCAGTTCCGGCCGATCCTCGCGCCAGAACTCCAGCGCCTCGTCGCCGTCCTTAGCCCAGAGTACCCGGTACCCCTCGGCCTCCAAGTTGAGGCAGACCGCCTCTCCAATATGCTCCTCGTCCTCCGCCAGCAAGATGAGATTCTGGCTCATACATCCTCCTGCTCTGCCTCCGGAAACTCCACGAATATCGCTGTTCCCTTGCCCCTCCCAGCACTCTCGGCCCATACATTTCCGCCACCTGCCCGAGCCAGTTGCCGGACAAGATAGAGGCCAAGGCCGCTCCCCCGGACTCTTCTCACCAATTCATCGCCCTCACGGAAGAAGCGTTCGAAAATCTGCTCCAGGTTCTCCCGCCGAACCCCCACTCCGCAATCTCTCACCACCAGCAGTGACCGACGCCCCTTCTTCCGAAGCTCCACGCTGATCTTCGGTTTCTTTCCACCATATTTGCGGGCATTGTCCAGCAAGTTCCTTAGGATCAAACGGAGAGTGTCGAGATCGACGCGGGCTTCGATCCCAGGCTCGATCCGCTTTTCCAGATCCACACCCGCGCGAAGAAGCCAAGGCTCGAGCTCCGAAACGAAAAGTTCCAACCGCTCGCTCAAACGAACATCCTCCAAATCGAGCCGGAGCATCCCCCGCTCCATTCGAGCCACCTCCAAAAGGTTCTCCACGAGCTGCTCCAACCGCTCGATATCCGATAGCATATTCTCCGAATAGCGGCGCCGCTTATCCAGATCAAGGACGCGCCCCATCAAGAAGGTCTCCACGTAGAGGCGGAGCGAGGCCAAAGGGCTCTTGAGCTCGTGGCTTACGGCCGCAATGAAGTTCGACTGTTGGAGCTTCAGGGCAACCTCCCGCCAGAGCGTCCTGTAGATGATCGCTAACCCCGCGAGGATCAGCATCAACAGAAAACTACCTTCGCTGAGGAACATCACAATCTTGTGACGCCGCTCATGGTCGAGCTCTTCCAAAACGCCTGAACAAACGGCAATGGAAAAGCCCGCATGACGAGGAATCGGGACTGCTTTCACCAGGCTATCAGAATCGACCACGCAGATTCTTGGAGCGCTCTTCAACGGCCCCAAAACCGGCGTCCAGTCAGGTGGGAAACCACAGGCGAGCTCGTGACGCCGAGCCTGAAGCTCTCCCCACGTGACCTCGCGGAGCCGCGACGATTGCTCGATGTGGAAATAGACCCACCACCCCAACTGCAGCAAATAGAGGAGCGCCACCACGATGAACAACAACAGAACCCGACGGCTCGGTCCCTTTGCGGACGGCGATGGGATGCTCGTTTCCTTCCCCCTCATCCGGCCATGCTCTTTGGCCAACAGGCACCCCCTTTTTTTTCCTCCAACCCCATGATCGTCAACAATGGCGATGACATTCCGGGTTGCGTTCCGCTCACGTCACTCACGTCCGTGTCGCGCCGCTCGCCCTATGACCTCTATATCAAGCCACGGGCCGCCATCCCAGAGCCTCCTCCATCCCTTCGAGGCTAGCGACGAAAGCCTGGAGCACCACTTCTCCCCCTGCCTCCCGGACAGCTTCCGTCGTCGTCGGGCCAATGGAGAGAATCGCGGGCAAACGCCCATCCATGGCCTCCACCAAAGATCGGGCCGCCGATGGCGAGCCCACGAGAACTAGGGTGTCCGGCGTGAGCAACGCGATCTCCGGCTCGGTGAGAGGAACAGAAACCGTTTCGTACAGATCGACCTCTTCCACCCTCCATCCGGCATCCCGGAGAGTCTCTTGAAACTCCGTCCGCCCGCCACGGGCTCGGAGCACCAACGCTCGGCCAGGCCCGGAAACTCCGCCATCCCGAAGCAAGCGCCTGGCCAGGTCTCCCGACGACTCGCCCGGACTGGCCTCAAGAATCCCATGGACTCCAAGATCTCCCCGAATCGCGGCGGCGGATGCCCGCCCCATGGCAAGAACCCGAGCGCCCGACAAAGCAGGACAATCCCCCATTCGCCTCTCCACGTCGTTCAAATGTTCCCGAAAACAACGAACCGCCATCTTGCTCGTGAAAAGGCAAACCTCGAAATCTTCGTCCGCCCGGCAAACCCGCGCCAACTCTTCTCCGCAATCCAACATCCGCTGCCGAATGAGAGGCCGGACGCGGACCTTGGCGCCCCTCCGCCGAAGCCTCTCCGCCAGGGACTCGGTTCGCTGGTCAAAGCTGGTTCCGATCCAGACCGAAACCCCTTCCAGGTCGCCCCGGCGCCCAGCTTTCCAGTGGAGCGTCGCCGCAGCCCGGGCGACCAGGTCTTCGCCTCCAGCCACAAAAGATCGAACAACCCCTGCTCCCGGAATCTTGGGATCTCCTTCCTGGCCCTCTTTCGACGGCGCCCAGGCCGCCCAAAGCTCCTTCCGGCCCGTTCTCCGGTCGATCCGACAATGGGCGCCCAGCGGGATCTGGCAACCGCCGCCAAGAGCGGCCAGGAGTCCCCGCTCCACGGCCACCGCTTCCGCCGTGGCCGGATGGTGAAGGCGCTCCAGAATCGCCCGGGTGGTCTTGTCACCGGATCGGCACTGGATCCCCAGTGCCCCCTGTGCCGCAGCCGGGACCATTTCGTCAAGACGGAGCTCCCGCAAAACCATGCCCTCACGCCGCGCCTCCGCGTCAAGGCCCAACCGCTCCAACCCGGCAGCCGCCAGCACAATGGCATCGAATCGGCCTTCCACCAACCGCCGAAGACGGGTGGGCACATTTCCCCGGAGTGGCTCAACCCGTAGATCACACTGCCGCGCCAAAAGCTGAAACCGGCGGCGATTAGAGCTCGTCCCCACCACGGAGCCCGGTGCCAGACAAAGGGGCTGCTCCGGATCGTGGGCCGAAGGACGAATTAAAAGCAGATCCAGGGAGTTGGCGCGAACCGGAATCGCCGCCACCGTCAAGCCCTCCGGCTCCTCCGTGGGCAGATCTTTCAGGGAATGAACCGCAATGTCCACCGTCGAAGAAAGAAGTGCCTTCTCAAGCTCCGAAGTGAAAAAACCCTTCCCCTCCAGTTTGTCGAAGGTCACGTCCTGGATTCGATCACCCTGGGTCCGAATAATCTGAAGCTCACAATTCCCCACACCGGCAGCCAGAAGCAGACCCTTCACATACTCCGCCTGCCAAAGAGCCAGACGGCTTCCACGCGTTCCCAAAATCATATCGATCCCCGAGATGAGGCACCGCCCCAAACCCAGGGCGCCGCAGTGAAACAAGGGGGAAACTATACCAGATGAGGACCCTTGCTTCGAGCCGCCGGAGCGCCGGCTGGCCAATCGTCCGGCACCGGTTACTGGCAGGGGCAGAGCGTCTCGAATTCGCCGACGACCCGGTCCATCAGCTCTCCGACTTTCGGGACCTGCCGCTCAAACCAGCTATCGAGCTCCGCCTTTTCCAGATCCGACAAAGACCGGTATGCTTTTCTGTGCAGCTTCTTCGGTGTGGCAAGGGCGCAGATGAAATCACCGCGGCGACAGATCCCGACAGCCCCGGTGCCAATGGCTTCCACAGCTTGGTCGAGTCTATCGCACGGCCGGAAACAATCACAGCCACCGAGCATTCCACGAAGCTCCGTCATGAGAACCTTGTGCGCACGGCGAACCAGGAGGCCGGACCAACTCTCGCCTTTTTCTGAAAGCCCCGGTCTGGAGACATACCGTTCCAAACCCGCCGACAAGGCACCCGCTGTCCTCGCAAGCTGCTCTTCCCGTTCCACCTTGCGAATTTCAAGGAGCGCCTTGTCCAATAGCTCAAGCGCCTTCCCAAGCTCAGCCTGGCGAGAATCCCGCGTTTCGTCGGCCCGCCGGCGGAGGTCCTCCACTCCAACAAGCTCTACACCGCGGAGATCAGCGACATTCCGTTCCACATCCGCCGGCACCGCAAGATCGATGATGAGAAGCTCGGTGACATCCTTGTCCACGGGAAGCATGGACGCAACTTCCCTTTTCCCCACCAGCGCCGTGGGAGCTGAAGTCCCGGTCACCAAGAGATCAAGCTTGGGAGGAGCATCCAAGAAACTCCGCAAATCACGGGCGACGCCTCCATAAATCCGCGCCAGGTCTTCCGCGCGCTCCAAGGTCCGGTTCACGAAAAGAAGACGCCCTCGTCCCTCCTCCTTCAGAAGCGCTGCAACTTTGATGATGATCTCTCCGGCACCAAGGAGCGCCACCACCGGCTCCGCCACCCACCGAAGGTGTTCCCGCACCTGCTGGGCCACCAGCGAGACCATGGAAACCCGCCCAGCTCCAAGGCCAGTCTCCCGCCGGACCTTCCGGGCCAGCCGCGCCGCGGCGTCAAACAAGCTCGAGACCCGAGGCCCCACGCGCTTTTCTACCCGAGCCACCTGAAAGGCTCGCTTCATCTGTCCCAGGATTTGGGCTTCGCCAAGAACCATGGAATCCAGTGAAGCCGCCATCCGGAAAACGTACCGAACTGCTTCCCGGCCCGCGTAGTAGTGGAGATCTTCCGGGCCAAATTCCTCTTCCCCACACCCAAAAAGCCTCAGAAGCTCCCCGGACCGCGGATCGGAGGCTCCAGCCAAAGGCTCTTCAGAGCTGTACACCAGCTCAATTCGGTTGCAGGTGCCCACGTAGACCAATTCGTCGAATCCAAGGCGCTCCTGAACGCGGTCCAAAACCTCGGCTCGGCTCTCTTCGGTTAGCCGCATTCCCAGGGATCGCTCGAAAGCCGAACTCCGGAAACTGATCCCCACAACTCCCAGCTTGACCGCCAGCTTATCCGAAAGCGGCGGGACGGGGAGAGACGAATCATCCACTACGCGAGCTTCTCTCTGGGACGCACGATTGCACAACAACATCGTCTTTGTTCCGGTTGGGCTTGACACTCAGGCCTTCAAGTGAGACAGGGTCGGGGCGAAAAGGATAGCGGACCATCAAACAAGGGCTGAAAACAGCTCGGGGGATCGTCATTTTTCCTGGCGTGCGTTCCGCTCGGGCCGCTCAGCGCTCTTAGCCCTCACCGCTTCGCCGGCCAACGGGTCGGAAGGTCCAACCAAATGACTCACCCCACCTTGGTTTCCATTAATAAACCCTGGCTGGCGATCTTTTGTCACCGAAATGTCACGAGGCAAAGGAAAATAATGGGACAGAGATGGTCCTGTTTCTCCCCCGCGAGCCGGCCCTCGTTGGCAATCACCCGAGCTCGGGGGTCTTCACGCAAAACGGGACAAGGGGTCGCCGGGGAAAAACTTGAGCCCATTTTGCCCGTTTCTCGCCCATTTTCCGCGCAACCCTTCCCTCAACGGGGGCCTCGTCCATCGGTGGTGCCTTCGGCAGCTCTCGCTATCCATCGGCCCCAGGCCCCCATGAAATTGGGACACAGCGCCAGGGCTTCCAGCCCTGGAACCTGGCGGAGACGCCGGCTATCGCCCGCGGCGATGTTCTCCGCCGCGCTGACGCTCCGCCCCAAGAAGGCTAGAGTGGCCAGTCCTCTTCCACGCTTCGCGCTCGTTTGTAAATGAAGACATCGGGGTCGGGACTCTGGCCGATGGCCAGCATCCACGTGATCAAGAATGCGTGGAAAGAGACTGTCCCAGAGAGGACCAACCAACTGGGGATAAAGCTGTACCCCAATGCAGCGTAAACATCCGGGAAGTCGCTCAGGTCGCGGGCGAGACCGACATGACCGTTCTGAAAATCGACCTCCGTCAAAACACGCAACAGCCAACTGCCGAGCAAAATGAGGAAAACCCATATATAGTTCCGCCGCAACCGCGATCCCGTGGCCTTCCAAAAGCTCATCTTGTAGGAAGGCATCAAGAGATCCTCCGCAAGCTGCTCCCGCCATCGGCCCTGAAGAATCGGAGCATCAAACATGAGCATGGGAACCATGAGGTGGGCTTCCAAAAGCCGGGTCCTGGCACGCCAGACGTCGTAAAACCGGTATCTCCGGCCCTCTATGCACATCAACAGGAAGACGATGACCCCGCCCAGGGGGATCAGCAAGTGGGGTGCATCGGGGCGGCTGAAAGTGAACGAGATTGTGGCCACTGCCGCACCGATGGCCCAGTTGGTCGTCGCATCCATCCGGACTCGCCAAACATTCCCACGGGTGATCTCCGCCCGGTAGAAGTGGACGAGGGGCATCACACAATCCTCCGGGATCGACTGCCGAGCCTTTTCCTCGGTGGGGCCTTGGTCATCGGTGGTGCCTTCGGCAGCTCTCGCTGTCGCTCGGACCCGGCCACCCTGCAGAATCTTAGGCGCCGCCCCAGGGCCTCCGGCCCTGGAACCCGGCGGAGGCTCCGCCTCCGGACCTCCGCTGGGAGCGTTACTCCCAGTCCCTCGCCAGGGAGCGCGCTCCCTGGACCCACATTTTTGTGCGCTGCGCGCTTTTATCGGGTGGCCGGTGCCGACCGCAGGGAGAGTCGGCTTCGCCGACCACCGACGCCCCCCCCCCTCGGTGGCACGCGACGGAGTCTCTTCCAGAGGCAGATCCTCAGCCTTTCCCGGTCCCGGGAAAGCAGGATCATCGGGCTCAGCCATCTTCGGGGAAGCCTCTTTCCGGAGGCCTCCTCCCCCGTGGCTTCTCCCCACATCCGCGGCAGGCATTCCCTGGCTCTCCGCTGTGCCTGGCATCTGGCCGGCATCCTGCTGGATGCTGGATCCTGGTTCGGAATCGGGCCGAACCGGAGATGGCTCCGCGAGCTCCGGCATCGAGTCCTGGGCCGGGGAGGGGCCATCGATGGAGGGGGAGGGGGGGGGATGCTCGTTACTGTTAGGTGAAGACTCTTCGGGTTTCATAGTCTTAGGATAGCAAATGCCCCGATGGAAATCGAAAGGTTCAGCAAGAATTCTCTTGAAAAAAGTGAGGCAAGCGGGCCTGAGGAGAGCAGGGAAAGGCAGGCAGAGAGAAGAGAGCTCGCACACAAAAACAGAGGGACCGGGAGCTACGACGTGCCATGTTGATTCCCCTGGTCAATCTGAAGGGACATTCATTTGCATTTTTGGGGAAAATCGCCAACAATAACGCCGGTTTCTACGAAGCGCCCTGACAATAGTCTATGCAAACCCGGCGGGGCCCGGCAACGAGGTCCCCGGAAAGGAGAAACGCCCTGACGTTTCCCCATGAGGGCGCCATCTCGGATGCGACCCCCAACGCGAAGAGTTCCTTCGGCACCTTCACACCAATCCGCGGATGTTGGCACGACTTCCATTGTGCTGGTTCCAGCGGAGGTAAAGGGCCGTGGATCCCGCGAAGAAAGGAGTCCCCATGTCCAAGGACACGCTGACCGTCACCGACAATCGAACGGGACGGACTTATGAAATCCCCGTGGTGGAGAATTGCGCCGTCAGCGCAATGAATTTCCGCCAAATCAAGGTCGATGACGACGACTTCGGCCTCATGGTCTACGACCCTGGCTTCAAGAACACTGCTTCCTGCGTCAGCCGCATCACCTTCATCGATGGCGAAAAGGGAATTCTCCGCTACCGCGGATATCCCATCGACCAGCTTGCGAAGAAGTCCTCCTTCCTGGAGGTCGCCTATCTCATCACCAAGGGCGAGCTTCCAACCGCAGCGCAGATGACGGAGTTCCAATACAAGATCACCCACCACACGCTCCTGCACGAGTCTTTGAAGGACTTCATTTCCAGCTTCAACCGCGACGGCCACCCCATGGGAATCGTCGCGAGCACCGTGGCGGCATTGAGTACCTTTTATCCCGATGCCAAGGAGATCGCGGACCCCGAGAGCCGGCAGCTCCAGATGTATCGGCTTCTGGCAAAGATGCCGACCATCGCGGCCTTTGCGTTCCGACACAGCCTGGGCCAGTTCTTCGTCTATCCCGACAACACGTTGAGTTACTCGGGGAATTTCCTGAGCATGCTCTTCAAGATGACCGAACCGAAGTACGAGCCCAACCCGATTCTTGAGAAGGTTCTGGACGTCTTGTTCATTCTCCACGCCGATCACGAGCAAAACTGTAGCGCCAATGCCATGCGCTCGGTGGGAAGCTCCCAGGTGAATCCCTTCTGCGCCATGTCCGGAGCGATATCGGCACTTTACGGGCCTCTCCACGGCGGAGCCAACGAAGCGGTCCTCCGAATGCTGCGGCAAATCGGCAAGAAAGAGAATATCCCCGACTTCATCCAGAAGTGTAAGAAGCGGGAAGTACGGCTGATGGGCTTCGGCCACAGGGTTTACAAGAACTACGACCCACGGGCCACGATCATCAAGGAACTGGCTCACCAGGTCTTCGAGGTCACCGGCTCGAACCCGCTTTTGGATATTGCGCTGGAGCTTGAAAAAATCGCCCTTGAGGACGAGTATTTCGTCAAGAGGAAACTCTATCCGAACGTCGATTTCTATTCGGGCATCATCTACCAGGCGATGGGCTTCCCCGTGGAGCTCTATCCAGTGTTATTTGCCATCGGGAGAACCGCCGGCTGGCTGGCCCAGTGGGAAGAAATGCTCCTGGACAAAGACCAGAAAATCGCACGGCCCCGCCAAATCTACCTGGGTGAAGGCGAGCGCGATTACGTCCCCATGGACCAAAGAGGCTAGGAAGAGCGGACAGGGCGTTGGGTCAAGATCCCTTTGACCGCCACGTCCCGTTCTCTGCCAGGCTCTGACTTTTCAGCGCCCCGCTTGTCGCTCTCGAGCGGCGGCGGGGCGCGTTTTGTTGTGGACTCTGTGAGTCAACGATGACCGCTTGAATTCGGTGTACACCATGACCAAGATCCTAGTTACGGGAGCCGCTGGCTTCATTGGGTTTCACGTGAGCCGGGTCCTTCTGGGCCGCGGAGACAAGGTCGTCGGCCTCGACAATCTCAACGACTACTACGACCCCGAGCTCAAACGAACCCGATTGCGGATGTTGACCCGACATCCGGCCTTCCACTTTGCCAAGCTCGACCTGGCCCAACGCCAGCCCTTGGAAAAGCTCTTTGCCACGGAAAAGTTCGACAAAGTCGTGCATCTTGCGGCCCAAGCCGGCGTCCGGTACTCTCTGACGAACCCGCATGTTTACATCGAGAGCAATGTCGCCGGGTTCCTCCACATTCTGGAGGGCTGTCGGCACCACGGCGTACGGCACTTGGTCTACGCCTCCTCGTCGTCGGTCTATGGCGCCAACACAGCCATGCCTTTCTCCACCCACCACAACGTCGATCATCCTGTCTCCCTCTACGCGGCCACCAAGAAGGCCAACGAGCTTATGGCTCACACCTATGCCCACCTCTACGGCCTTCCCGTCACCGGGCTGCGCTTCTTCACGGTCTACGGACCCTGGGGAAGGCCCGACATGGCCCTCTACCTCTTTACCAATGCCATCCTCTCCCACCGTCCCATCGATGTCTACAACCACGGGAATATGCGCCGGGATTTCACCTATATCGACGACATCGTCGAGGGCGTGATACGCATTCTCGACCGCACGGCCAAGCCCAATCCTTCCTGGTCTAGCGAAGCACCTGATCCCGCTACCAGCCGGGCACCCTACCGCCTTTTCAATATCGGCAACAATCAACCGGTGGAGCTCCTGGAGTTCATCGCCGCCATTGAAGAGGCCCTTGGCCGCAAGGCCAAGAAAAACCTCCTCCCCATGCAACCCGGAGACGTACCCGCCACCTACGCCGACATCGACGACCTTTTCCAAGAAGTTGGCTTCCGACCCAAGACTCCCATCCAGGAAGGCGTCAAGAAGTTCGTGGCCTGGTATCGCGAGTACCATGGGCTCGAATGAACAAGGGGGCGATGGGGGACTCCGTCCCCACCTCCCCCTGGCAGGGCTTTGCCCTGCACCCACCA
>JAJRTK010000278.1 GCA_024278345.1 bacterium
GCCTCCGGACCTCCGCTGGGAGCGCCGCTCCCAGACCCACGCCAGGGAGCCAGCTCCCTGGACCCACATCTTTGTGCGCTGCGCGCTTTTTTCGGGTGGCCGGTACCATGACCGAGGCCCTGGTTGGCATCATATGAGGTCGCCTGGGCGACAAACGTCGATCTCACGCCGGGTATCTGGAACTCCACAAGCACTCTTTATCTTGGGGGCTATACTACGGTGAACCCGCTCGTTGGATGGAAGAGACTCGGCTCTCCGCCGCTGTCCGTTACAGCGGGAGTTACACCGTGCCTACGACACCGTTTTGGGCGGACTTCAGTACGCGCACCCTCTGGCATTTTGACGAACCGCTTGGCTCCACGGTCTTTACAGACAGCTCAAGCTTTGGTCATACTCTTACGGGTGAAAATGGCGTGCAGACCGGCACTCCATGAGAGAGAGAACCTGCCGGACAATCAGCAGGTCCAAAGCAGGATCCATCGTTTCTGAGCTTCCAGATTGCACCTTCTTGTATTCTTGGGAAGTTTGCTCTCCCGGCGCACTCTGGGCCTCGGTCATCGGTGGTGGGCGGAGGCGGCCTCCGGACCTCCGCTGGGAGCGCTGCTCCCGGGGAACCCGTTGCAATGAAAAGTAACGAGTTCCCCACCCACATTTTTGTGCGCTGCGCGCTTTTATCGGGTGGCCGGGTCCGCGCGACAGCGAGAGCTGCCGAAGGCACCACCGATGACCACGCCCCACTCTTGGCAAGATGAAGGGCGCCCCGTTGAAACAAGCCTCAGTCCAGAGATGAAAAGACCGGAAATTCCCGTGAAGAAGTTTTCTTCTTCTGTTTCGCCTTACGTGGATACCCACCGGAGCCAACCTGGAGTCCCTCAACATGCCTCTTCTTGCTTTGGGCGACCGACTTTTTCATCCTCGAACCAATCTTGGAAAAATCGCCCACCTTGCCGGAGGCCACGCCGGCAGTGAGCACCACTGCTTTCAGGTTGCGGGCATCGCCATCGACAGCAGGATGGCGCGACCTGGAATGCTCTTCGTGGCCTTTCCCGGGGAACGTGTCGATGGCCATCAATTCGTCGATGAGGTCCTGGCCAAAGGCTGCGCGGCCATGGTTCGCCAAGATCGACTGCCAGTGGGAGGTCCCGTGGTGGCGGTGAAAGATGCTCTGGCCGCACTCCAGACCTGGGCCACCAGACACCGCCAGCAAGCTTCGTGGGATGTGGTGGGCATCACCGGGAGCGTTGGGAAAACCAGCGTCAAAGAAGTGATCGCCGCTGTTTTGGCCGCGCAATTCCAGGTCCACAGGAGCTACCGCAACCAAAACGGCCAAATCGGTGTGCCGCTTACACTATTACAGGCTCCGCGCGAAACGGAGCAGGTCGTTCTGGAAATGGGGATCAGCCTGCCGGCAGAAATGGCCCGCCTCGTAGAGATGGCCCGGCCAGAAATTGCGGTAATGACGCGCCTTACGCCGGTTCACCGGGCGAATTTCTCCTCCTTTCAGGATCTAGTGGCGGAAAAGGGAAAACTCTTGAGGGGGCCTCCAGGCCATCCGCCGAAAGCCGTGGTGGTTCATGAGGAAACTCTGCCCCAACTCCCGTCCATGGACATTCCTGTACTAACTTATGGTTTCGGACCGAACGCCAGCATCTACGGATCCAGTCTCGATCCAGTGGTCGCCACACGGAACGGAGGCCTCGGTTCCAGATTTCTGTGCCACGGCCTGGAGGGCGATGCTGTTCCAGTTGAGCTCCCGGTCTGCGGAGCCGCCATGGCTGAAAACGCGTTGGCTGCACTGGCGGTAGGAAAGCTCCTTGGACTGGAGTCCAGGGGCATGGTCCAGGCGCTTGAGGAGCTCCAGATGGAGGCGCCCATGCGGCTGGAATGGCACCGTGCCGGGGGAGTCACCTGGATCAACGATGCCTATAACGCCTCACCCGCTTCCATGCAGGCCGCCCTGGAGGTTTTGGGGCAAGTTCCGGGAGCACGGCGGCGGATTGCGGTACTTGGGGACATGCTGGAACTGGGACCCGAGGCGGAAGCCCTGCACCGTAAGCTGGCTCGGGACGTGGACCGGGCGGCGGACCTCTGCCTGGGATTCGGCTCCCTCAGCCGACACCTGGTGGATGCGGTAAAAACGGAATCCAGGGCTTTCATGGAGATCGAGCCCTTGATTCATGATCTATTGGAAACCATTGAGCCCGGAGATGTGATTCTTCTCAAGGGTTCCCGCGGGATGCGCCTGGAACGCGTCTCCGCTGCTTTGCACCGGAGTTTCCTTTAGCCCCCAGCAGTCCCCTGCCCCATGTGGTCAATTCGACGACGACCAGTGGTGCGATTGAGCCACGAATTGAGGCTTCCAGCCTCGATGAAAGCCGGGGGACGGGCGGGCGTCCGTGGCCGCGGAGGCATCGCCCATCGGTGGTCGGCTGCCCTCTCCCACGGCAAGGTTTTGGCAAGTCGGCGCGTTTTTTGCGGTTGGGGAGAATGTTGACGGAGACGCGGGGCTTCCCGCTGGACCTGCTTATTGGAGAGAAAGATGAACAAGGTAGAGCAAGAGATCCGGGACAAGCTTCTTGGCGCGGTTTCAGAGATTCTGGAGATTGATCGGGATCGGATCACTGGTAAGGCGCGATTCATCGAAGATCTTGGCGCCGGTTCCCTGGAGGTCATGGACCTCATCGTAGAGATGGAAGACGTGTTTGACGTCCTGATCTCGGATGCCGATGCAAGCCGGCTTCGCACGGTGGACAACGCTTTGGACTATCTGAAAACCCGGCTTCTGGAGACAGCGTGAGCAGCTCTGTCTTAAACACGCCATAAATACCGAACAGATCGTGATTGCCTTTGGGACCTGAGAGGTCGTAAGCCGCCCGGCGGAGGGGTTCACAACCTTACGTCCCGAGGAGCCGTATGTGAACAGCACAAGTTCGGTTCAGTGGGAGCTTGGGCGGGCAACCGCCCCGGCTACCCGACCCCGAGGTCGCGCCGTCGGAAGGCCCGGCAGCCGATTCGCGAAAAGAATCTCCGAGTTCGCCTTGAGTTCATCGCCATTTGACCAATAGCGGGGCTCTGTGTTACGAAGAACGCGTCTGGATCCCTGGGTCTGGGTTGGAGGTTCGATGAAACCGTCAGAAATGCGTGTGCAACCCACCTTGCTCACTCCACCAGGGGGTGCCGCGGGGTGGATTCGCCCTTTTCTGCCGCCTCATTTGCTCCGGCGGCTGGAGAGGAAAGGGCGGCGGCCACCCTTTGTAGAGCGATTCTGGGCGGCGCTGCTCTTTTCCGACATCAGCGGCTTTACCGCCTTGACCGAAAAGCTCAAGAGACTGGGGCGAGCGGGCGCCGAGGAGATAGCCGTCGTGGTGAACCACTGCTTCGCACCGGCCATCGACGCCATCGAACGAGAAGGCGGCAGCATCGTCACCTTCGGGGGCGACGCGATCTTCTCGGTATTCGAGGGCGAGGCATCGGTTTGTCGCGCGCAAAGAGCGGCCGGGGGGATCCGGGACTGGTTTGCGGAGCAGGGCCAGATCGAGACCAGCCAGGGTCCCGTCCATGTAGGCATCTCTCAAGGAATCCACGTTGCCAGGGTAGTGGGCGCCCACCTGGGGAGTGACCAGCAAAGGCACTACCTGCTGGCCGGCCCGGGCATCGCTGCCCTGTTGCGCCAGGAGTCGGCGGCCGGGCCTGGCGAGGTTCACCTTTCCAGGGCGGCGAAAAAGTTCTCCAGCGCCTGGGAACAGGGGGCAGATCGAGAGAGTGCAGCTCCAGGAAGCGATGCTCCCAGGCGAGGTACTCCGCTGGAAAGGCCGGAGGTGGCAGCTCGTTGGCGGGTCTACCTTCCCTCCTACATCTCATCGCTCCACGAGGAATACGAGGGCGCCTACCGGCGAGTGGCGGTCCTTTTTTTGGAGACGAAAGGCTGGGCCCTCGGCCGCCTTCAGAGCTTCTATCTTGAACTCAGCCGCCAACTTCAGGCCCACGAAGGCGTCCTTTGGAAGACGGACGTCTCGCCCAGCGGAGTGAAATGGCTCTGCATCTTCGGCATCCCCACGGCCCATGAGAGGGATACGGAGAGGGCGGCCCGGGCGGCGCTCTCCCTGGCGCCGCCCAAGGGACTCGCATGGCGAGGCGGACTCCACGAAGGCGTCGTGGCGAACGTGACCATCGGAAGCTCTTCCCGGCGAGTGCTGGACGTCATGGGCGATGTCGTCAACACGGCGGCTCGGGTCCTGGGCCAGGCGGAGTGGGGAACGCTCCTGGCGACGGAGGAAACCCTCGGCAAGCTTCGAGGGATCGAGACGACGAGCCTTGGCGAGCGGCATGTCAAGGGAAAGGCGACCCCCCTGACTCTCCACCGCCTGATGAGTGCGGGCGGTTTCGAGTCCCGCCGGATCCGGGTGAGCTTTCCCCTCATAGGACGGGAACGGGAGATGGCTCTCCTCGGCGAAGCGCTGAGGGAAGGCCTCGAAGGCCGAGGAAGCGCCCTTGGCATCGCGGGGGCGGCGGGGCTCGGGAAGAGCCGCCTCAAGTGGGAGGCCTCCCGCATGGCACGGGAGATGGGATACGAGTTCCACGAGGGGTGCTCCATCCCCTTCGGAGGCTCTGGCTACTGGGCGGTGCGCCAGCTTTTGGGGCAGCTGCTCGGTTTGGGCGACATCGCATCGGGAAGGAAGAGGGAGGTCGTTCTCCGGCGGGTTCGGGAAGAGGCGGAGCGGTTGGGGCTAGCCGCCACGGATCGCCATCACCTGGCGGAGATCCTGGGCTTCCGTTACGAGGGCTCGCCGCTGCAGTATCTGGATGGTAAGGCGATCCGTCTCAACAACATGTTGGGGTTTCGGAACCACGTGAGAGCCTTGGGGCGCGGGAAACCTCACCTGCTGGTGCTGGAGGATCTTCACTGGGCGGACGAGGCGACGCGGGAAGCGGCGGCATCCGTGGTGAAGGGGATTTCAGAAACCGGAGTGGTGCTGCTCCTTCTCTATCGCCCGGAATATAAGCCGCCTCCCAGCGTGCGGGAGGTTACTTTATCGGAGCTGCCGCCGGCTTCGGTCCGGGAGATGCTCGCCTCGCTGCTGGGAGGGGTGACGCAAGAGCTCGCTGAGCAGGTGGAGGAGCGGTCCGGAGGGAATCCCTTCTACGTGGAAGAGCTGGCGCGTCACCTGCTGGAAACGGGGATCGTGGCGCGGACGGAGAAGGGGTATCGGGTAACGAGGCGGATGAAGGCGGAGGATTTTCCTGGAAGCCTGGAGTCGCTGATCACGGGTCGCTTGGACCGCTTGAGCAAGAAAGCTCGGCGGATCGTGGAGCTGGGTTCGGTCATCGGTCGGAGCTTCCTTGCGGAGCTTCTTCCCTGGCTCCAGGAGGAGGCGGAGGCGTGGCAAAATGCCTTGGTAGAACTCGAGTCGAAGGAACTGGTTTTCGAGAACGCCCCTGAGCCGTATCGGGAGTACATCTTCAAGCACGCCCTGACGAGGGAGGTGGCCTACTCGGGGATTCTGCTCTCGCGGCGTAGGAAGCTGCACCGGGCGGTGGCGGAAGCGCTGGATGAGAAGGCCGCGGGGGCCGGTGAAGAAAGTTTTCTGGCGATGCGCGGCCTGCACTGGGACAAAGCGGGGGAAGCGGCCAGGGCGAAGCCCTGTTACCTGGCAGGTGCTCGAAAGGCCGCGGAGCGGTACACCCACGAGGAGGCGGAGCGCCTCTACCGGGCCTATTTGGCGTTGGTGAAGGAGCCCACGCCCGAGAGCATCGCGGCGAGGAACGAGCTGGGTGAGAAAGTCCTCCAGATTACAGGCCGCAATACCGCAGCCTTGGCGGAGCACGAGAAGGCGGAGTCGGAAACGCGAACGTTGGGCGCTCGGGCACTCCTGGCCGAGACTCTGGGAAGGCAAGCTGTGGCCTGCGGCGTTCTAGGACGGACGATGGAAGCGGAAACTCTCCACAAACAGGCCCTGGCCATCGCCCGGGAAGTGGGGGACCGGCCCGGCGAGGGCATCCACCTCGGCAACCTCGCCCGCCTGCACTACGAGCAGGGTCGGTTGGAGGCGGCAGCCGAACTTTACCAACAAGCGCTGGCCATCGCCAGGGGAGTGGGGGACCGGCGCAGCGAGGGCCGCCATCTCGGCAACCTCGCTATCCTATATCACGAGCAGGGTCGTTTTGAGGGGGCAGCGGAACTTTACAAACAAGCGCTGCTCATCGTCCGAGAAGTGGGGGACCAGCGCAACGAGGGCCGCCACCTCGGCAACCTTGCTATCCTGCACTACGAGCGGGGTCGGTTCGAGGCGGCAACCGAACTTTACCAACAAGCCCTGGTCATCGTCCGAGAAGTGGGGGACCGGCGCATTGAAGGCACGACCTTCGGCAACCTTGCTATCCTATACCACGAGCAGGGTCGGTTCGAGGCGGCAGCCGAACTTTACCAACAAGCCCTGGCCATCGCCCGGGAAGTGGGGGATCGGCGCAGCGAGGGCGCCACCCTCGCCAACCTTGCCACCCTGCACAACGTGCAGGGGCGAGTAAAAGAGGCGGTGGACCTTTACGAACAAGCGCTGGCCATCGCCCGGGAACTGGGGGACCGGCGCTTTGAGGGCATCCGCCTCGGCGACCTCGCCAACCTGTACAATCTGCGGGGCCGGACAGAAGAGGCGGAAGCGCTCGCGGCACGGGGAGAAACTCTCCTCTCCCAGGTCGGCGCCAAACTAGAACTTGCGAGGCTTCTCTGCACTTGGGGCCACATCGCCCTGAGCGGCGGCCACACTGCCCAGGCTCTCCTCAGTCGAACCCGCTCCCTCGCCGAGGAGCTGGCCATCGGGCCAAACAGCCCTCTCAGAAAGAAACTTGCCATGCTTCAGAGGGTCCAATCCGCTTTTCAAAGGGGAGAGCCGCTCCTCTGCGGTCACTCGCCCGAAGACCTCACCGAAGGCCAGCTCCGCTGGCTTCGCCGCCACCGGCCCGAGATCGCGGCGGCGGCTGGCCCGACAGCCGATTCACGAACCGAACTGGCTCTGCCTCGGGTGTAGGTCTTGCTCACGGTCCCATCAACACAGCCATCGGGCCAGGTGTAGTGCGGATTGTAGCGCCGATCCGGCTGGCCGTCCCCGCGCATGACGATTTCCTCCTTCCCAATCTGCTTCCTCAGGACAGGCTCCTATGCAGCTTTCTCGTCCGTCATGATGAGCTTTGGCGGTTTGTCTACCGTTCGTTCGATAAAATCGACCGCCACTGCAACGACCACTTCTCGTGGAACTGCACCTCCTCGACCTTGAGATTCCGGGCCTTTTGCCCGTGCAACGCTCGAGAGTGGGGACCTATCAGATCCGGTTGACAAGTTTACGGGCCTCGGTCATGGTACCTGCCACCCAAAAAAAGCGCGCCGCGCACAAAGATGTGGATAGGGGTAGGGAAAGCGCCTTGGTTTGCGCCTCCCCTCCCTCCGAACCGTACGTGCGGTTCTCCCGC
>JAJRTK010000279.1 GCA_024278345.1 bacterium
AAGTCCTGCCAGGGGACGGGGGACAGCGTCCCCGGACGACCGCCGGGTAACGCGATGCGTGACCCTTCGAGTCACGCAAACGTGACCCGCCGAGCGGAGCGCGGCGCTGCCCGATGCCAAGTTTTTTTTCCGCGACCCATTGTCCCGCTTTGCGTGGATACCCCTCTTCACTGCTGTGGGGTTGCACGGGAGGGTGTGCTTTAGTAGCTTCAGAACATGCTTGGAAGACCCTTCATCTTGTCATTGTTTCTTCTTTTGTTATCGGCCTGTGGCGACGATACGGTGGAGCCCTGGCCAGCTTCTTCGGGGAGCATGGCGGACTATTTTCCGTTGAGTGCCGGTTCAGAGCTTGTTTTTCGGGTTGATGGGGACCCCAAACAGACGGCGGTGTTGCAGGTCTTGGAGTCGGGTGATTTCTTGGATTTCGAGCTGACTTTTTCCGACCCGGAACAGCCTCGGATGGCGGTGCGTGCCAGGATCGGGCAGGAGCGGATCGAGGTGAGCCGGCTGGAGCGGGGATCGGTTCGCGTGGAATTGGACCCCTCTTTGGCGGGGCTGGTTTTTCCCCTGAAGGCGGGTGTGGCATTCAGCTCTTCCACCATCGTGGAGTTCCTGGGTCGGAAGTTCGGCGTAAATCTATTCGGAGTGCCGGAAGCCAAGGGGATTGTGACGGTTTTGGGAGCCGAATACGAGCGGACCTACGCTGTTCCGGTCACGGCGCGGATCGACTTCTTGGGGAAGCATCGAGTGGATCTTCTGCTGGCACCGGGAGTGGGGCCGGTGCGGGTCTTGGTCGTGAGTCCGGCGGTGGAGGCCCTGGGCTTGTCGGGTGTCGAACTGAGGCTTGAGCTTGTGGCGCTGGATGTACCGGAGCCGTAGAGAGAGGAGCTAAGGCGGTGAACGAGGGATCGGAACCCTTTGCGGGGACTGGGAAAAGGCGCTTTTTGTCGTGGATGGCCGGGGTCTTCTTCGTCTTGGGCCTCTCTGGGTGCGTCGATTCGTTGGGCTCCATGCCGCAGATCCCCACGGAGCCCACGGAACCGGGGGCCGCTGATGTAAAGGCCCTGGCAACGGAGGGGGCGGAAGTGACTGATGCCCTTCTTCGGCTGGCCAGGCAGGTGGTGGTGATTCCGTTCCCCGGTGGCTCCCTCATGCTGGGCTTCCAGAACGGGTGGTGGTCGGTGCGGGTGGTGATGTTCGGCTCGGATCGAAGTCTGCAAGTCCGCTTCGAGGATGCCGATGGCCAGCAGCAGAACTTTTATCACCCGATCTTGACCCGGACCATCCGGATCCGGACAGTCCGACAGGATGTGCGGGGGCTGTTGGAGTTCGGCGTGGCCATTGCCGGTGTCGAGTTTGGGGCCGAGTCCTTTCGGATCAGCGGAAATGGCCGGTACCAGAACCGGCAAAGGGTCTGGTTTTTCTATCTCAACCGGGTCACTTTGGCCAAGGTTGGGAATCCCTATCCACTCCGGGGCCAACTGGTGCTGGAGGCGCCGCATGATTCCGGTTCCACATCGACCATGACTCTTCAGTTCAACGGGAGTCACATCGTGGACGGCACCATCGAATCGGGGTCGGTGACGGTTTCTTTCACTCTCAATCTGATCAGCTTGGTGGTTTCCGGGGTCTAGGCTTTGGGCATGCTCGCTTCTTGGGGCATGGGTCCGTGCGAGGGGTGGCAAGAAGGCGAGTGGCGGCGGACGGATTGCCGCCGACGCGAGCGGAACGCAACCAAGAGAAGGATTCGGTCCATTCTCCTTGGCCTTGTGGACCATGCTCGGTTGAGGGGATATTTTGCTGGCTGTGAGGCTGGAAAGTTTTGGGAGGTGCGTGGCCCATGAGTCTTTGGCAGGTTCTGGTTGCCCTTGTTCTGGGGCACTTCGTCATCCATGTTTTCATGATGTTCTGCCTCTATCTGATCCCCGTCGGCAAGTTTCCTCTTGGCGCGGGATACCGAATGTTTCCGCCTGATTGGAAGGGCCGGTTTCAGGTGGTTCTGGGCGCTGTGGGCGAGGTTCTGGCGTTTTATTTCTGGATTGTGACCTATCCGTGGGGCTGGGTTTGGACCGGTAAAGTTGAGCTTCCGCTCCATACTGACGTCAAGGATCCTAGGAATGCGCCCCTTCTTCTTGTTCACGGCTTTTTGATGAACCGATTTTGCATGGTGCCGCTCCAGTTTTTTCTGCGGCGGCAGGGGTTTCGGCGGATCTACACCATCAATCTCCGGCATCTTTTTGGCCCCATTGAACCGTTTGCCAGGCAGGTGGTCCGGGTCATTCACAAGATTTCGAAGAAGAACGAGGGTCGGCCAGTAACGCTTGTGGGGCACTCCATGGGCGGTGTCGTGGGCGTCTTGTCTCTTTCGGACAAGGAGTGCCGGGATCGCCTACGGATGGTGATTTCTCTTGGCAGTCCTTTCCAAGGCACGATTGCGTGGGTCTTGGGTTGCGGGAAAGCGGCGCGTCAGCTCCGGCCCGGCAGCGTTTTTGTCCGGCGTTTGGGCAAAATGCTGGAGAGTGACGCCAAAAAGAAGCTGGTTTCCATCTATTCCAGGGAAGACCGGCTGGCTTTGCCTCCAGTGACTTCGCGTGTGGAGGGCGCCCTTGCCAACATCCGGGTGACGGGGCTTGGTCACATGGCCATGCTCTGTTCTCCGAAAGTTTTTCGTCACGTCCGCCAGCGGATCTTGGAGGGGACAGGTGAGGGTAAATCCGTGGAAACCGGGTCCGGGAAAAGTGTTTCACCGATTGAGAGTGATCCGCCCATTGAGGGTGAACCGCCAGTTCTGGTGCCTTCCGTGGAAACCGGGTCCGGGAAAAGTGTTTCACCGATTGAGAGTGATCCGCCCATTGAGGGCGAACCGCCAGTTGTGGCGCCTTCCGTGGATGCTGCTGGCGCATCCGGTGAAGCCGGAGCTGGAGAAGGTGACTCTGCCGTTGTGGAGTCTTCACCCGGATCTTCCGCGTCCTCCGTGGAGGCCGGTCCCGCGGAAGGTGGATCTGCCGTTGTGGTGCCTTCCGTGGACGCTGCTGGCGCATCCGGTGAAGCCGGAGCTGGAGAAGGTGACTCTGCCGTTGTGGAGTCTTCACCCGGATCTTCCGCGTCCTCCGTGGAGGCCGGTCTCGCGGAAGGTCGATCTGCCGTTGAAGGGGCTTCACCTGGATTTTCTGGTGAATCCGTGGAAATCACAACGGATGGAGAGAGCCCATGGCCCAGCTCGTCTTGAATGGAGCCCTTTTGAAATGCTCGTTTGGCGCAGCCCCCAGTTCTTTGACGGTGTTGCCCAAGAACATGGTGAGCGGTGATGGCGTCCCGGCCGCGACGATCATGGACAACATTCCCAACACCAATATCATGCCTTTTGGAGCTTGCTCGGCGCCGAGCAATCCCCAGGTCATTGCGGCTCAGGGAGCGCCGCAGCCCTGTGTGCCGATGACGACGGCGCCGTGGGCGCCAGGTTCCGCCACGGTTCTCATCAAGAACAATCCCGCTTTGAACAGCAGCTCGAAGCTTATCTGCAACTGGGCTGGAGTGATCGAGGTGAACAACCCCGGAGGTAGCGGAGACGTGAATTGTGCTTGAGACGTGAAGAGCAGTCGCCGGGGCCTCGGTCATGGTACCGGTCGCCCGAAAAAAGCGCGCAGCGCACAAAGATGTGGGTCCAGGGAGCTGGCTCCCTGGCGTGGGTCTGGGAGCGGCGCTCCCAGCGGAGGTCCGGAGGCGGAGCCTCCGCCGGGTTCCAGGGCTGGAAGCCCCGGGGCGGCGTC
>JAJRTK010000280.1 GCA_024278345.1 bacterium
AGTTGGAAACAAAAAATGTTCGATCATGATCGAACCAATGAGATGTCTCACCAATGAGATGTCTGGGACCTATCAAATTGTCGTGTTTTTGCTTTACAATTTTCTTCGCCGAAACGGTGGCACCGGGGTATCCACGCAAAGCGGGACAATGGGTCGCGAAAAAAAAAACTTGGCATCGGGCAGCGCCGCGCTCCGCTCGGCGGGTCACGTTTGCGTGACTCGAAGGGTCACGCCGTGCGTTACCCGAAGGTCGTCCGGGGACGCTGTCCCCCGTCCCCTGGCAGGGGACCTATCAAATCCCCGCGTTTTTGCTTTACACTCCGCAGCGCCGCCTTGGTGGCACCGGCATCTTGCCGGTGGCGGGCTGGACGGGATTCACGGAATCGAACGGTGGGTTCCTTTCGTGCGTGGACTTGTCAACCGGATCTGATAGGTCCCCCCGGCAGGACTTCGCCCTGCACCCACCAGGGAGCTCGCTCCCTTGTATCTTGTCGCCATGACGAGTCCGAACAGTTGCCTGAACCGCCTGGCGAGTTCCCATCTACAAAGCTGGACCGGCATCGACAAGACCAAGAACGGGCCTGGATCGTGGGCTGCGCCCTGAAGGGGACGCAGACCATCGAGCCAGGCTACGGCGCCGCCCCGGCGGCCCATGAACAGGCCTTGACCGTTGCGGCGCCGAACTGCAGACAACCTGATGGACGAGTTGACATTCAAGACAGTTGCTGGACCTACATTTTTGTGCGCTGCGCGTTTTCCTTTTGTTTCCAATCTTTGTCCCGCCTTGCGTGGATAGGGTATCCACGCAAGGCGGGACATTCCCGGGACTGTGGAATCGCAAGCGTCCGGGCAACGCCTCGCTATCGCTCGGCGGTGGTCCGGGGATTCCATCCCCCGTCCCCTGGCAGGACTTCGCCCTGCACCCACCAGGGAGCTCGCTCCCTGGACCCAGATTTTTGTGCGCTGCGCGTTTTCCTTTTGTTTCCAATCTTTGTCCCGCCTTGCGTGGATACCCTACTTTCATGGTAAGTGGATACCCCCCTGCACCTAAGAGGGTCACGGCGAGCCGTGACCCTACATCCCTGGACCCACATGGTTGGGCGGTGGGCCTCGGTTACGGCCTACGGCCGTTATCTCCGCTGCGCTCCGGTTATGCTCGGCCTCTCGCTGCGCTCGGCTCGCGCCTTTTTCTTCGTTCTCCTTCCCTTCTTTCATCTCCCGGGGTGCTGGCCAGTTCTGCATGAGCGTTACCGTGAAAGTACCGGAAAGCAGCTTTTTGTTTTTCATCTTCTGGGGTGGTTTCGATTCTTCTCCATGAGCGTTAGGTGGGTACCCGGTTCACATTTTCACCGGACCGGGGATTGCCTAGACGGTCGGAAAGTGTACATACTGGATTTCCCTACTTCTTCCGGTGAAACACAAACCCCTACGGACAGAGGGAGTCCCCATGACCGAGCAATCCGCAAATGGATCCCAGGCCGCATCCGAAGAGCCAACGAACGAAGTCCTTGGATACCTCAAGGCGATCAAGATCGTCATCTGTGCTGACGGCATGCTCAGCTCTTCGGAGATGGAGAATCTCCGAAAGGGCATGGAACAGATTGGCCTTGACACCGATGCCATGCGTGAAATCGAGGAGTTCGATGTCCGAGGCGTGCGCCTCGAAGATGTCCTCCCCCAAGACGAGCTGAGCGAAGAGGGAGCCAGGAAGCTCCTTTACACCACCATCGACACGGCGAAAGCCGACGGCCTGTACTCGGAAGAGGAGCGCCACGCCGTTGCCCGAGTCGCCGAGCTCTTGGGCGTGGAAACTTCGATCCTCCACGCTATCGAGGCGCTGGTGGATTTCGAAAATGCCGCCGACAAGCTACGGACGGCACTTTTCCTCGAAGTATAGGCATTTCTCCCGTAACCCGGCGGCTGATGCGAAATCGGGTTCTGAGCGGCTGCGTTTTTCGAAGGAGACCATCAGAGTTCTGACAGAATCCTCTTCTTGGTCGCCTGGTACTCCGACTCTTCAATGAGCCCCTTCTCCAAGAGCGACTTCAACTTTTTCAAGCGGTCGATCGGATCAACCGATTCAGCCGCTGCCTGGCCCGGTTGGGCGCTGGCAGCTTGTTTGGCCATATCCCGGGCATCCTCCCGGCGCATCTTGGAGGGGTCGAAACCCTGTTTGGCGGTGCGCTGCGCATTCTTGTAGACTCTCCGCATATCGGCTTCGGAAAGCTGTCCGTCCTGCTCGAAATAGGCGCGGGCCACGGCGCCGATGGCCAAGGTGGAAGCATAGATGAACGGAGCGCTGATCAGGCCACCAAGACCAGGGAGAATCACCTTGGCCGCCGTCGTGGCCAGGCGGCTTCCCACCAAGGAAAGACCCACGGTGGCACCAATTTTCATAAGGAGGTCGCTGGCCGAGTCGCTGGTGATTTCCTGGCCATAGAGACGCCCGATCCCCCCGACCATTCCCACGTGAAGAGGCATGACAGCCAAAATCTCGCTGCCGGGAATCGGCAGGATCGTCAGTGCGGCTGCCGCATAGCCACACTTTTCAATGAGCTGCCTCACCGCGTCACCCCTCTCCGTAGAGGAACCCTTCCCAACGATCTCGTCGATGAAATCCTGAAGCATAGTCGATCTCCAAATCTGTTTTGGCCCTGTCCAACGCAAACCAACGCCCACGAGCACCATGCAATGATTCGGTACGTGAACGCAACAGACAGCCTTACATCCCTGCAGCTCACGGGGTTCTTCGAGGGCTGGCCAACCCCGCCATCTCCGGAGCGGCATCTGATATTGCTTCGAAAAAGCGATGAAATTGTCCTTGCAGTGGAGAGCGCATCCGAAAAGGTCGTCGGCTTCATCACGGCCATTACGGACGGCGTGCTTTGCGCCTACATTCCCCTTCTGGAGGTCCTTCCGCCCTTCCGAAGGCAAGGCATTGGAAAAGAGCTGGTGCGAAGAATGCTTCGCAGCCTGGAAGGCCTCTACATGGTGGATCTGCTCTGCGATCCCCAGTTGCGGGAGTTCTATGCTTCATTGGGAATGAATCCTGCAACGGGAATGATGATCCGCAACTATCGTGTTCAATCTGGGTCAAAAGAGCAAAGGGCAAGGGGCAAACAGCAAGGGAATGCAACCCGAAAAACAGCGCACTCCGGTCTTCAGGAGTGAGGACAGCAGGGCAAGATGCACGTGGCAACCGATAGGGAGGGGGGCGAGAATGGCGAGTGGCGGGGGTCGGATGGCGCCCGCCGGGAGCGGAAGACAACACAAAAAAGAATTGTCACACCAAGGGGGCCATTTTCCATGTCCCGACGGGAAGCGGTTTTCTGGTGTCTGCTCCTGGTCGGCCTGTACCTTCCCTTCGTGGGGCGACCAGCCCACCTGGACGGCGGGTTCCTTTTGCGGAACGCCCAGGCGGCTTTGGAGCAGCCTTTCTCCCCTTACCACGGCTCGGTAGACTTCATCGGCTACCGGTGGCCCCGGCGTTTTTGGACACATCCGCCGCTGCTCTGGTACTGGCTCGCGCCCGTGGTGGCGTGGCTACCTTCGTCATGGCACGCCGTGGGCGCCCATCTGGCCTTGCTGCCCTTCACCCTGCTGTTGATCCCGGCATTGGCGTTGCTAGGGCGCTTCGGCCCGGGGCTGGCGGGTCGGGCATTCATCCTCACAAGCCCACTGCTGGCGGTGGTGGCCCACACGATTTCGTGGGAAATGCCCGTACTGGCCTGCAATCTTCTGGCGGTGGGACTGATGGTGCATGCAGCCGATCGTGGGCGGAGAAGGGCGTTGTTGTGGGCGGCCATCCCGGCCGGAATGGCCCTTCTGATCGCCTACCCGGGACGCATTCCCCTCATCCTTCTCTTCATGGCCTGGCGACTGCGGGTTCCCTGGCGATGGACGGTGACGCTGCTGGGCCTCACTTTGCTCCCCTTGGCCCTGTTCGAAGGAGTGACTGCCTGGACTTGGGGCGTGCCCCACTTCCTGGAAGCCACCTTGAGCGATCGCGTCCCGATCTCCTATGCGGCCATCTCCGTTCCATGGGGGATCTCCCTGGCCAACCTACTGGCCGAGTTGGGAGCCTTGCCCCTGGCTGCCGCCTTGATCCCGGCTCTTTGGCGGTGGCCGGGCACCACGGCGGTCTGCCTTGGCCTGGGTGCCGCCGTGGCCTGGTTCTGTCCTTCTCCTTCGCTTCTGATCTCCATCCAGCTCGCGGCCTGGTGCGGCCTGGGATTCCTGACCTTGGCGTACGCCAGCCGTCACGTGGTGGGGCAGCTCCGGAAGGCAGGGTGGCCGGCGAAGCGGCTACCGGATCCCGAGGTTCTGTGGGGGGCATCGCTGGCTCTGGAAATGGCGTTTGCCGCCACCATGCTGGTTCATGGATCGGCTCGGTACATTGTCCCCCTGGTGGTTCCGGCAGCCTTCTTCGTGGACCGGTGGTGGGCGGAATGGGGGCTACCTCGCAGGGCTCTGGTGGTGGTGGTGGGAGTGCAAGTGGCGGCGGCCTTACTCCTGTCGTGGGCTGAACAGGCCGAGGTTGAGGCCTACGCCAGCGCCCCGGCGGAGCTCGCCCTCTCCGCCCCTCCAGATGGCCGGACCTACTTCATCGGCGAGTGGGGCTTTCGTACGGCGATGAAGGCAGCGGGATACCGTTACCTGTACCGTGACACCCTACCCGGATTGGGCGATACCCTGATCCGGCCCCGGCGACTGGCTCGGGAGGTCTGGGTGATCAACCGCCACCTGGAAGAGGGACTGGACCTCGTGCGGACCGCGGTTATCCCTCTCTCCCACGGGCTTCCCATCCACGTGGACCGGCCGGCCAGCTACGCCGGGTTCTGGTGGTCCGGATCAGGGTTGCTGCCCTTCACCTGGGGTCAAGGCCCGGTGGATGAGCTGGAGATCTACCGGCTCCAGACTTTGCCTCCTCTCCTGGATGCCTACCGCCTGTGGCGGGCCATGGTGAAAAGTGGAGAGGCAAAAGACCCGCGCCCCAGCGCCCATCAATGGATCACCGACCGGTTCGGCGATGGGCTGCCCCGGACCACGCTCTTTCTCCATCCGCCAGCCCGCATCCACTGGGAGTTGGGAGCAGGCCGTGGGCGCCTGGATTTAGGGGTTGGATTCCACCCCAATGCTGGACCAGGCGACGGAGGTGAGGTGCTCGTCACCTTGCGCCAGCCGGGACGGAAGGATACCGAGGTTTTAGGGCGCATCCCCCTGATCGCGGGCCAATGGACCATCACCAACATGATGGTGGAAACCCCTGCTCCGGGAGCGGTGTTGACGCTGGAATCTCACTCTGGCCCCAACGGGGATCTCCAGTACGACTGGTTTTGCCTTCGCCCCGTCTTCCGGGGCCCGGACAGCCCCTCCGTCCGGCGTGCCTGGATCACTCTTCCTCCAGCCATCGAGGCAAAGATACCGGGGTCCAATCCATGACCTCCCGTTTCAACCAGCCCTCCACGCCACCCAGGCGCCACCGTTCCTTCGAGCAGTTGCCAAAGCCCCATCCGAACAGTATGACTCCTGGGAACCTCTAAACTCCCCTGGTCTGCCCCCTACGGGTCATGAACCAATAAGACGCTTTTCTTTCTTTGGGTTGCCTTCCGCTCGCGGCGGCGGCAGTCCGTCCGCCGCCACTCGCACATCACCGCCCTTCACCCGGGCTCAATACCCGCAAGGCGTCTCACGACCCAATTCTTGGTCCCCCCGGAGCCCGTACCGTGGAAACCAGTCTGCCCTCTTCCCCGGCATCAGCAGAAGATATGTGCGTGGTTTGCCAAGGCGGGGATCCAACTCAGGTGGGACAGAGAACCACGTGGGTGGGGAACTCGTTGCCTTTCATGGCAACGGGTCCCGCGAGCTCCCTGGTGGATGCAGGGCAAAGCCCTGCCAGGGGATCGGAAGCCGAGCAGAGTGAGACGCGGCCCAAAGGGCCGCAGCCAGACTCCCCGGACGGCCGCCGAGCAAAGCGAGGCGCCAGAGAGCCTCGAGTTGTCCCGCATTACGTGGATACACGCCAAGGCTCTCTTCTGCCTCTGGGGCGCCGCAAGGGTTCCGCCTACGCCTACTGCTTCCAGTGCGGCAGCGTTCAGCTCGTTCCCCTGCCCACCAAAGAGAAGCTCGCGCGCCTCTACCGGGAAGAATACCACGAGTCCGGGCACTATCATCTGGCGGCCGAGGCCAACGAAAAGCAGCGTCGCCACCTCAATTCCCGGATCGCCAGCCTCATCGCCAGCCTCCACCCCTCCACTGACCGCCGCCTAGTGGTAGAGCTAGGGACTGGTTGGGGCTCCTTGGGCCTGGAGATCATAGGCCGCGGACTAAGCTACCTGGGGCTGGAACCTTCCACCACCATGTGCCAGGCAGCCAAGGAACGAGGGCTGGACGTACGCCAGGGCAGCCTGGAGACGTTGGAATCCGATTCGGCTCTCCAAGGCCGCGTGCGGACCTTCGTCACCTTGTCGGTTTACGAGCATCTCGTGGACCAGACGGACGCGCTGCGCCGGATGGCGGCCGTGCTCCCGCCGGAGGGCCGGATCGTCATTCAGTGTCCCACCGCCTCCGTACCCCGGATCGTGGGCCGGTGGCAACGGCGCCTGGCTCCACGTCGGGAACTGCCATCCCTACTGGGAATCTTCGCCCCTCCGTGGCACGTCTGCATGCCATCCATCCAGGGAGTGCGGCTCCAGGCGGCCCGCACCGGGTTGGTTGTGGAGCGAGTCCTTGCCTCCCCCTCGGGACGAAACTCCCGGCTGTCCGTGCGCCTAGCCCAAATCCTCCAGGAAACGGTGGCACGATCCGGGCACCGGCTGTTTGGAGAAGGCTGGCCCATCTCCGCCTGCCATATCTTTGTGCTTCGCCACGCCGGATAGACGCAGGTGCGGAACCGGTCATCGGGGGCCGACGATCCCTTCGGTCGGCATCGGCCACCGACGACCGCTGCCTGTCTCGCCTTGCATGGAACCTGGTGGGTATCCACCTAAGCCGGGACACCCAACAAAAACAAAAAAAACGCGCAGCGTACAAAAACGTGGGCTGGGATCCCGTTGCCCTTCGTTGCAACGGGAAGATGAGCGCGCTCCCTGGTGGGTGCAGGGCGAAGCCCTGCCAGGGGACGGGGGATGGAATCCCCGGGCACCCGCCGAGCGACAGCGAGGCGTTACCCGGACGTTCGCAATTCCACAAACCTTGAAATGTCCCGCCTTAACGAGCATGATCCCGGCGACCCGACAACTCAACCTCAAAAAGGAGAGCTCGTCAAGATTGGACACGCCGACTACTCCAAAAGTGTTTCCGATAGTTTTTTGCATCCAGCTGGTCAACCGTCACGCCACGGCTCTTGCTGGCGTGAATGAAACGTTGGTCACCCAGGTAAATCCCCACGTGATCAGGCTTGCTCCCGCGGCGGCGGAAGCGAAAGAAGACGAGATCCCCCAACCGCAGTTTTTTTTGCTTCTTGACCCGTGTTCCGATCTGAACCTGCCCCTTGACGGTGCGTGGCAGCTCGATTCCCACGGCCTGATAGACATTCCGCACGAAGGCCGAGCAGTCGATGCCGCGGCGATTCGTGCCGCCATACCGATAGGGAGTGCCGAGCCAGGAATAGGCTACCTGCTCAAGGCGAGTGGCGTTGGAAGGCTTTTGCTCCAGACCACGCCAGGCCGGTTTCGAGGGCTTTTCTTGCGGTCGAGGGCGCTCGGCGGCAGGCGCCGGAGGCCCCAGGCGGACGTGGACCTCCCTGACGGAAGATCCGCATCCCATGAAGAGAAGGCCGGCAACCGGCATAAAAACCAGGCTGAGTGGGAGCAACCAGTTTTCCTGGAGCGGAAAGGAAGCGCTTGTCTTGTTCATGGTGAACCAGTTTCGTCAAGAGATTGCGCACGAAAAGTGGATATTATTCTATCAAATCCGGGCATCCACGTAACGCGGGACAATTCCAGGACTATGGAACCGCAAGCGCCAACGCCTCGCTATCGCTCGGCGGGTCACGCTTCGCGTGACTCGGCGGTCGTCCGGGGCCTCCGGCCCCGGTCCCCGGCAGGGCTTTGCCCTGCACCCACCAG
>JAJRTK010000281.1 GCA_024278345.1 bacterium
GGAGCTGGCTCCCTGGCGTGGGTCTGGGAGCGGCGCTCCCAGCGGAGGTCCGGAGGCGGAGCCTCCGCCGGGTTCCAGGGCTGGAAGCCCCGGGGCGGCGTCTGAAATCTGAACCGTGGCCGGTACCATGACCGAGGCCGCGCTGGCCTCCGGTTCCGCCTGGAGCTCAACGGACCCGTGACGGCCCGGCTCACCGCTTCCAGTGCCAACCCCTACAGCTTTCAGTTATCTTCAGGAGAGACGGCGTCGGTGACAGCGCACAATCCAGTGGATTGGCGGCAGCCTCCGAGCTACGAGCTTCGGCAGGGCGGCAGCGTCCTGGAAAACGATGGCGGCGGGGCCCGCAAGGCAGAGTGGGCGTGGCTGGACCTCTCCGATGCACGATGGGGCCTGTCCGTGGCGACCCGCGATTTCTGGCGCAAGGGACCCCAGCGTCTCCTGGCGGCGGGAGATGGGAGCGTCGAGATCCAGTTCCCAGCCGAACCCTACACTCTGTACACCGCCATGGGGGTTGCGGAAGAGGTGCTGTTGGATTTTCATCCCGCTTCCACCGGTTTGTCCACTCTTCAGAGCCGAGCTCATGGGTTCCTCCAAGATCCTCTATTCCCCGTGGCACCCGCATCCTGGTATGTGGGTAGCGGTGCGCTGGGTGAGCTCTCCCTCTACCCCTCCACCCTCTATCCGGCTTACGACCTATTCTTGGAGGACAGCTACCAGGCCAGCGTGAGCTGGATCGAGGAGGGCCACGCATACGGCCTCATGAACTACCTGGACATGCCTATCGACCAGTACGATGGCGCTCCGGATCCCCGTGAAGTGAGTTGGGGCAATTCCTATTACGATCCGGCTGGCGCTCAGATCCGCGAGTTTGCTCGGCGGGGCGAGCTTCGATGGATTCGCGACCTGGCCGGACCCCATATCCGCCACTGGTACACCACGGATTGTTACGACACCAACGAGCTCGATCACCCCATGAACGGCACCGGCGGGGCTCGTGGAGGCTATCACCGCATGGCCTGGACCGGGGAATACCACTACATGGAAAGCCTGTGGGACTACTATTATCTCACCGGCGATCCCCGGGCCCTGGAAGTGGGGTTGCGGGCTGCCAAGAGCTTCGCCGATGGCTTCATCTGGGCCAACGACTACGATATCGGTATCGGTTCCGGCGCCCCATCGCTCCGGAGCCTCTCCATGAAGCTGAACACGATCTTGGAGGGGTACCTGGCAAGCGGTGATCCCCACCTCCGGAACGTGCTGACGGCAGATTGGGCTGATTTCCTTGGCGTTTTTTTCACGGCGGAGCAATTCATCCAGCCCAGCCGGTTTCCCTCCAAGCCATACGATGCGGATCAGAACTTCATGCAGACCCTGCTCTACCTGCCGCCTCTTTGGGGGTATTTTCAATTGACAGGTGACAAGACCGCCCGCGCCGCCTTGGCCAACGTGCCTCGGCGGTTACTGGAAGACTACCGTTGCCACGCTTCGCCATGTGTCGCCAGTGGGTGGGAGTTTTTCAACCTGGTCCAGGTTACGGCTCTTGGGGGCGGCGCCTACACGGCAGTGGGAATCACTCCCTTTCAGAATAGCGATGACTACATGTACGACAGCGCTGCGCCGGCCTTGGTCTTGGCCCTGGTTCGAGCCTCCAGCCTGACGGGCGCCCCGGACTTCATGGTGGATGCCCGCCAAATTTTTGAGCAGCGGGCCTTGCCCTTCTGGGCCGGAACGATCTGGGACAAGCCTCAATCCCAGTGGAGCAAGCGGATTGCGCCGGCCCTTGCCTATCTCGATGCGCCTCCTTCCAGCGGTTCCGTGCTTGGCGGGCCACCCCTTGCTTTTGCCTGGCTGGCGTTGACCTTGTTTGCTTTGATGACCGGGTTTAGTCTCGCAAAAACATGAACTTTTCCTACGACTCCACAACGTCCGGCGGGGCGGGTTCCAATGCGCAAGGCAACGGGCGGTAAAATTCTGATGGTGCTCTTCATCCAGGGCACGGATTGGAACTTTCCCTTTTCTCTCTTTGGGTTGTCTTCCGCTCTCAGCGGCGGCAATCCGTCCGCCGCTGCTCGCCCATCATCACCCCTGTCACAATCGGGTGCCCTAAGAGCGGGGCACCACCGACCTGTGAGGAGGATTCACGGCTTGAGGAGGCCAGTTTCGGAAACGCCGACAACAAGGAAAATGCCACGTCCACGGTGGGGAACAGGTGATTGGCGGCTAGATTGGGGGTCCGAGCTCTTTGAACGGGCCTCCGCTTGACACGATCTCTTTCCTGGTGTGGAGTCAGACCCTGTGCGGCACTCTGCGTCCCGGGAACATCCCTGAGCTGCCAGAGGTTCTCTTTCCCGGTGTGGAGTCAAGCCCAGTGCGGCACCGTTTCTCCGCTTGGTGCGAGTAGCGTGCGTCGGACGGCGCACGATGGGAGTGGACCCCAACCCAAAAGAGAGATCGACGTTTCAACTTGAACGGCTCCGGGTGGAATCAGATTGCTTGAGGCTCGTTGTTTCCGCCTTTTGACGGACGGCGGCTTTATATTGTTCGCGGGAGCCACAGGGAAGACCGACCATGACGATTCGCGTGCGTTTTGCGCCATCGCCCACGGGCTACCTCCATATCGGCGGGGCCAGGACGGCTCTGTTCAACTGGCTGTTGGCCCGCAGGCATGGTGGCGCCTTCATTCTGAGAATCGAGGATACCGACCGGGAACGCTCCACGCCCGAAGCCATCGAGCAGATCCTCGAAAGTCTGCGTTGGCTTGAGCTGGACTGGGACGAGGGGCCGTTTTTCCAGACGCAACGGATCGACTTGTACCGGGAGGCTATCGGGAAACTCCTGGACTCCGGGATGGCCTACCTCTGCCGATGCACGCCCGGGGAGCTGGATGCCAAGAGGGAGAGGGCCCGGCGGGAGAAACGGACCTACCTGTACGACGGGGCTTGCCGTGACGCGGGACATTCCGATGACGGCACGCCCTATGTCGTCCGCTTCAGGAGCTCCCATACGGCCGGCGATGTCGTTTTCGAGGACGGCGTGGTGGGGTTGATCCGGAAAAGCGAGCAAGAGCTCGATGACCTCATCATGGCCAGAACCGACGGGACGCCCACCTATAACCTTTGCGTCGTCGTGGACGACGTGGAGATGGGGATCACCCACGTCATCCGAGGCATGGACCACCTGAACAACACGCCACGCCAGATCCAGATCTATCGCGCGTTGGGCGCCGAGCCTCCGAAGTTCGCCCACCTTCCCATGATCCACGGCCCCGACGGACGGAAGCTGTCCAAGCGGCGCGACGCCGAATATCGTGCGCAAGGGTTTGCCGTGAGCGCGTTGGAGTACCGGGAGATGGGCTACTTGCCCCATGCGTTGGTCAACTACCTCGCCCGCCTGGGATGGGCCCACGGGGATCAAGAGGTCTTTTCCAGGCAGGAGCTCGTGGAGCTGTTCAGCCTGGAGGGCGTGGGCCGTTCCGCCGCCCTGTTCGACGCGAAAAAGCTCCGCTGGCTCAACCAGACTACCATGAAGAGCGCTTCCCATGAGGATTTACGGGAACGGCTGGCGCCGCACCTGGCCGGGAAAGGGGTTTCTCTTCCCGCGGGCGAGGCTGGACAACGCCTGGTGGACGCACACCGCGAGCGAAGCTCCACGCTGGAAGAGATGGCGCTCTTTCTGGTCCCCTATCTGAGCGATGAGTTCGAGTTCGATGCCAAGGCGGTGAAAAAGCACTTGAAGCCGGCGGCTGCTCCGCTAGTTCAGGCGCTCATCACCAAGCTGGAGGAGTTGCGGGAGTTCGGGCTCCAAGAGGTGGAAACCGCTTTTCGGGCCGTGGTGGAAGAGCAGGGAAGCAAGCTAGGCAAGCTGGCGCAGCCGGTTCGCGTCGCTCTCACGGGAAGGTCGCGGAGTCCGGGGATCTTCGAGGTAGTCTGGATGATGGGAAAGGAACGCTCCCTGGAGCGCCTGCAGTCGGCATTGGTGGAGATGGCGTAGGACGCTGCTCACTGTCCGCTGCTCACTGCTCACTGTCCACTGCTCACGGAGACCGCTTGAACGGGGATGATAGGGGAGGGGTGGCGGACGGACTGCCGCCGACCCGACCGGAACTCAACCAGAAGAAAAGAGAACTCTTTTGGGAAGGGGTGCCCTCAAGGCGTCCCATTGCTTACGACTTGGCAGCAGGGCCGTCCCGCGTTGCGCTCTATCCTTCAACCGCTGTAGGATGCCAATCTTGCCCACGGCCCAGGCCGGTTTTGCACCGGGAAAAAAGAAGATCGAGGACCAGACTCATGGACGATTCCCTCAAAAAGAATGGCTCTTCCGACGACGCAGCGGCCTCCACTCCGGCGCCGTCGAACTTCATCCGCGATATCATCGACGAAGATACAAGGACCGGTAAATGGGGCGGCCGAGTGGTGACGCGGTTCCCGCCCGAGCCCAACGGTTACCTCCACATCGGCCATGCCAAGAGCATCTGCCTCAATTTCGGCGTTGCTCGCGACTACCCTGGCGGTATCTGCCATCTCCGGTTTGACGACACCAATCCCGAAAAGGAAGATATGGAGTACGTCGAAGCCATCCAGCGGGACATTCGGTGGCTGGGCTTCCACTGGGGAGACAAGCTTTTTTTTGCCTCTGACTACTACGGTCGCCTCTACCAATGTGCCCTGGAGCTCATCCGGCGGGGCAAGGCGTACGTCTGCGACCTCGATGCCGACGAGATCCGGAAGACTCGCGGCACTCTCACCCAGCCGGGGACCAACAGTCCCTACCGGGCTCGCTCCGTAGAGGAAAACCTCGACCTCTTCCAGAGGATGAAGGCCGGCGAGTTTCCCGATGGCTCGCGGGTTCTCCGTGCCAAAATCGACATGGCCCACTCGTACATCGTCATGCGCGACCCCGTGCTTTACCGCATCCGCCGCCAGTCCCATTACCGGACCGGGGACCAGTGGTGCATCTACCCGATGTACGATTTCACCCACTGCCTTTCCGATTCGTTCGAGGGCATCACCCATTCGCTCTGCACGGTGGAGTTCGAAAACAACCGGCCTCTTTACGATTGGGTGTTGGATGCCTTGGACCTTTACCACCCGCGGCAGATCGAGTTTGCTCCTCTCAACCTGAATTTCACCATCTTGTCCAAGCGCTTCCTGAAGTCTCTCGTGGAGGATGGGATCGTCGATGGCTGGGACGATCCAAGGATGCCCACCCTCTCTGGTTTCCGCCGCCGTGGCTGCCCTCCGGAGGCCATCCGCGACTTTTGTGACAAGATCGGACTGGCCAAACGTGACAGCCTCGTCGATGTCGCCATGCTGGAAAGCAGTCTCCGCGCCTGCCTCAACCTGACCGCGCCTCGCGTCATGGCCGTCCTTCGCCCCCTTCGCGTCGTCATCGAAAACTACCCCGAAGGCCAAGTGGAAGAGCTCGAAGCCCCCTACTACCCCGACGACCCGCCCAAAATGGGCTACCGGAAAGTCCCCTTCTCTCGTGTGCTCTACGTCGAACGAAGCGATTTCATGGAGGAACCCCACCGCAAGTTCTGGCGCCTGGCGCCCGGAAGGGAAGTGCGGCTCCGCTGGGCCTACTTCCTTCGGTGCAAAAGCGTTATCAAAGACCCCGATACCGGGGAAGTTATGGAGCTCCGATGCACCTACGATCCCGATACCCGGGGCGGGCAGGCCCCCGATGGACGGAAGGTCCGAGGAACGATCCACTGGGTCTCCGCCGATCACTCCCTGTCCGCCGAAGTCCGCCTCTATGATCGCCTTTACTCCGCCCCCAACCCCGTGGCCCACAAGAATCGCGAGGTCACTGAAATCCTGAATCCCGATTCCCTGGAAATCCTCAACACCGCTCGAGTGGAGCAGAGCCTGGCCGATGCCAAGTCCGGTGCCCGCTACCAGTTTGAACGGACGGGCTACTTTTGCGTGGACAGCCGGCATTCCGCGCCTGGCAAGCTGGTTTTCAACCGGACGGTGGGCCTTCGCGACTCCTGGGCAAAAATTTTCAAGCAGGGTGCCAGGGGAAAGAGGAAGGGAAAAGGTAGGACGGGTAAAGGGGAAGGCAGAGGCCGCGGCAGGGGCCGAAGCCAGGGCCAAAGCTAGGTCAAACCCCGTACCGTCGATCAGAAGGAAGGGAAGAGCGGTCGGGAGCCGTCAAGGCGTCAGGTTTCGACTTTACACCAGTCGTCGCTGAAAGTGTGGCACCGATCTTTTGATAGGCCCTGAACGGCGTCCGAACATGGGTTGAGGTCCGCTCCCATCGGCGTCCATCCGACCGCCGCTCTCCGCCGGGCCACACCGTTGTATCGGGCTTACAACCCCTGAAATGGCGATTCCCCCGGCACAGGGGCAAGCTCATCTCTTGGGCCGCGTGAAGCCGGGACACACAACAAAACCCCAAAAAAAGAGGCGTAGCGTACATAGATGTGGATAGGGGTAGGGAAAGCGCATTGGTTTGCGCCTCCCCTCCCTCCGAACCGTACGTGCGGTTCTCCCGCATACGGCTCTCCAGTCGGTAGGGTCTCTGGCCTTGGTCATAGTACCGGCCATTACCCTGTGAGAGAGGGTGGCGTGGGAAGCTGGGAGAAGTCAGGGTGAGAAGTTGGACAAACAGGGCTCGCTCCGGCACGATGGGAAGGAATCAAA
>JAJRTK010000282.1 GCA_024278345.1 bacterium
CGGGGACCTATCAGATCCGGTTGACAACATCACCGCTGGGGCGGGCCTCCTTCCCGGCTCCGTGCAGCCCGGAGGGCGCTACACCGGCAAGATGCCGGTGCCACCGTTTCGGCGAAGAAAATTGTAAAGCAAAAACACGACTATTTGATAGGTCCCCAATGCCGTCCCCATGGTGGATGGTCCGTGCGGGGCGCCGGGCGGCGCCCCGCTGACATTGTGTTTCGGTCCGCGGTAGGGCGGGTTTGAAACCCGCCCCTGAAACTTCCCTTGCCGGAGCATTGGAAGGGAGTCCCGGCGGCTGCGCTCCATCAGGCTGCGAAAATCTTCTCGATTGTAGGGAGCGAGGTGGTGGGCTATGATGAAGCGGGTTCCTGAGACGAAGGCTGGCAGTGGCCCTCTTCCCCTGCGACTCCCCATCGGGCTTAACAGCGGAATTGCGAAGATATCGACATGAAACGTAGCCGCCAGAGCGGCAGGAGTGAGTGGAGCGCGGTCGAGGTCACTGAACGTGTGCTCGAACTTTCCACACGGATGCTAGAGGAGACGGTAAGGGGCGGTGCTCCGGACTTAGGGCAATCGTTGTGGAGAGCGGCGGAAATGGCGAGCAGCGGGTGCCGCGGGGAACTCGTGCCAAAGGCACGGGTCGATACCGATGCAAGCGGAACGTATAACACACAGGAAACAAAAGGTTTACCGAAACTTCCGCCCTAGACGGAGAGCACGATCGATGATTGGTGCCCGCAAGGAAACCTCCGCGGCATTTGTTGGTGGCGATGGTGGCACCGGCCACCCTCCCAAAAAACGCGTAGCGAAAAAAATCTTGGTGGGGAACGGCGGAACCGTCCACTGGGGACCTATCAGATCCGGTTGACAACATCACCGCTGGGGCAGGCCTCCTTCCCGGCTCCGTGCAGCCCGGAGGGCGCTACACCGGCAAGATGCCGGTGCCACCGTTTCGGCGAAGAAAACTGTAAAGCAAAAACACGACAATTTGATAGGTCCCCACCATACCGGTGAGGTCTTGCTAGGATTCGTCTGGTTTTGTGCGGTCTTTCGTGCGGGTGAACCTCTGTTTCACTGCTAGCGCCAGCAAGAGAACCAGGCCTCCGAGCCACGCGAAGACGATGGAGGCCGCTGGAACCGGTCGAGGGCGGAGGATCGGCACTTCCCACAATTCCCGACCGGCATTTTTCGCATTGGCCGTCAAGAAGAGCCGGTCGCCCAGCCGGTAGAGATCCCTGGGGACCGCCGACGCCGGTCCTGGCTCCAGGTCCGCGTAGGGGCCGGTTCCCTCGGGCGTTCCGTCGCTGTGCCAGAGTTCCTCTCCGGTCTTGGGTTCCCAGGCTAGAAAGAAGAGCCCACCGGATCCGTCGGGAACCCAGGGATCGTGATCGACCCGGAGTTCCGCCTCCGGCCACCAGGCGAAGAGGTCGATGGCGTGGCCGCCGGTCGGGGGAATGGCGACGAGGCGTGCCACCCAGGTGCCGCTGGCGCTGGCGGCATAGATCGGTCCGCTCCGATCCACCGTGTACTGTGGCTCCCCGCAGTCATAGTCCAGAGCGCTTGGCATCGTGCCGAATTGCCGCGTGCCCTCGGGCGTTCCATCGCTGACGATCAACCTGTTTCCCACCAGGAAGATTACTCGTCCGGAGTTTCGGAGGAAACCTTCCACCTGAGAAAAACAACCGTCTTTGAGCTGCCCCTCCAGCAGGAGCGTGGTTCTCCCGGAGCCTGGATCGATGACCTCGAGTTCGTAGTCGCAACTACTAACGAGAATCGCCTGGAACCATTGACCGTTCTCCTGGACGGTTGCCCTTCCGGAATGACAGTAGATCCACCGTTTCCGGGTATCTCCACGTGGAGTTTGGGCCGCCCCGTCGCCGGATGCACGGCGGTCCCTCCTCCCGATCATGGGATTCCTGTCCGGTTTTCCCCGACTCTGGCGGCGTCTTCGGGTAACCTGGTGGGACGTGGGGACTGGAAACGTTCCTTGGGCCGTGCCATCGGTTCTCCAGGGTTCAGAAGAAAAAAAGGCCAGGAAGTAGAGAATGCCGTCCACGGCTTGAAAAGATCGGGGAGTAGAGCTGTAAGGGCTGGGAGTCACACCGTCCAGTGAAGTGAGGTCCTTCAGGAGACGGGTTCCAAGAGTCGTTCCGTCGGTCACCCAGGGTTCCCGCCCGTGATCCGGATCCCACGCCGAAAAGAAGATCCGGGATTTCCACCGGTAGAAATCCCGGCACGAAGAAGACCAGGGACCAGGGACGATGTCCTTCAGGAGGCGCGTTCCCCGCTTCGTTCCGTCGGTGATCCACGGTTCAGCGCCGTGCTCCGGATCGTTGTGGACGAAGAGAAAGCGGTTTCCCAGGGCGATCCCGCCCGTGGGCGGGGCTGCGGAAGGGGCGGAGGCTGCCCGGTTCTCCGCCGGGTGGCGGCGCTCCGGCGTGGCGTTCCCGGACGGCTGGCCCGCGCTCGGGGAGGGCGGAGCCGGGCAAGGGGCGGAGGGCTCCCGGTTCTCCGGTGGGTGGTGGCGCTTGGGGGGGGCGTTCCCGGAAGTCGATGCCGCCTCCATGGCATGGGGCGCTGCGGGAGAGGCGGAAGGCGGTCGGCTTGCCGCCGAGGGAGCCTCGCCGCCGGCGATGCTTTCCGGTCCCGGAAGGCGCGTGGATCTGGGAGGGGTCTCGGGGAGAAGGCATCGCGTTCCCCGTGGCGTTCCGTCGGTCGTCCAGAGGCACCAGCCCTCGTCGGAGGTCCAACCGCGGAAGTAACAGCGGTCTCCCTCACACCCCCGCCATGGCTGGACCGGTGGTTCGTCGTAGCCGGATTCGAGTTTCGCCACGACGGAGGAGAGCCTTTCCAGGCCGCAGCGGGGGCTCCACTGCCAGAGGCCGTCGATGGAGCGGGCAGGTTGCCACCAGCGCCACTCCTTGACGAAAAACATGAGGCGCTGTCTCCAGCCGAGATACCCGAGGGCGACGCCGAAGGCGCTCTCCGTTTGCCGGGACGAGGCCCACACCTTCCGGGTGGCCCTCGCCGCGCCGTCGTAGCACCAGATGGCCCCTAGTCCTCCCTTCCCGCGAGTCCAGAAGCACGCTCCGCCCTTCACGGGGGCCACGGCCTCTCCCACCTCGACCGCGGGATCGACCGTTTCCCACAGCTTTTCCGCCTTTCCCGGCTGGCCTCCCGAACGCCACAGGCCGGTCCGCCCGGGGCGCTCCGCCGCCAGCCAGTACAGCCAGCGCCCAGACCCCGCCAGGCCGTGGGGATTCGAACTCCCACGACCGGGCCGGAGGTCCACCAGCCGGTGCGTTCCACGCGTCGTGCCGTCGCTCACGTACACTTCCCGGCCGAAAACCCCGTCGGCCGCCGTGAAATAGAGGCGGTTCGCCGTCGCCGTCAGCTCCTTAGGGCGCGATCCCTGGGGCCCAGGCCTCACGTCGGCGACGAGCCGCGTCCCCTCTTCCCGGCCGTCGGTCCGCCAGAGTTCCCGGCCCAGACCCGCCCCCGCCGCCAAGAAATAGACCTTGCCCCCCAGCCTCTGGAAATCCCGAGGAGCCGACGAATCCGGGCCGGGAAGGAGATCCGACACGCGCTCCGTCTCCTCCCGCGTGCCGTCGGTCCGGTAGAGTTCATCCCCCCCGTATCCCCAGGCGGGAAAGAACAACCACCGGCCCAGGGATGCCCCAGTGACCCGGCCCAGGCCCGGCTCGGGGACTCCAAGGTGCAGGATCAGGACCTCCTTGTCGAGGCCCTGGAACAGCGCCAGATTGGACCACGATTTGTGGGTGTAGTCGGTGGAATACCAGTTTTCGAACTGCATGAGGCTGTTTCTGGACCAAGTCGATGTCCATCGGAGAAAGCTCCCGCAAAGGTCTCCGAACCAGCAGTCCTGGTCCGACAGGTAGGATTCCCCGATCCTGTTGCCCGACTCGTCGAAACACTCGACGTAGAAGAGATGGCTCCCGCTGCACAGGGCGCCCCGGTAGGAGAAGAGTTCTTGCGCCACCCACCATTTCTTCGTCGCCAGTGGAAGAAAGGGACGGGTTCCCCCTCTCTCACCGTCGGTGACGTGGATGTTCTGAGCGTAGTATTCGCTATAGCCGGCCACGAAGGCGACCTGGTCCTCGTACTCGGTCCAGGCCTGGACGAAAGAATCTTGCGGGCCGGGAACGACGTCCTCCAGGAGGAACGTTCCCTCCGGGGTGCCATCGGTGCGCCACGGTTCCTCTCCGCTCTTGCCGTCGTCGAGGTCCAGATAGAGCAGACCGTCTATCGATGCCCAGTCTTCGGGAAACTGGAAGGTGCTTGGCGCCAACCGGGTGTCTAGGTCTTCCACCAGGCGGCCCCGGACCCTTGGCGCACTATCCGGTTGCCGCGTTCCCCGGCGGTCCGACGCCGATTGTCGCGGGGCGACCGGTTGGGGGAGGGCCAGGCCCGTCCAGGCCAGAACGATGGCCGCCAGGGCGGCCAAGAGGCCTGGAGACCTCTGCCGGCTTCCAGGAAGAGCCCAGTCGGGACGATCTCTGGAGGGATCCCGGTCCCCCAAGGGGGCGGGGAAGACCTGTGGGGAATGACGACACTTTTCTCGTCCCGCTACATTCGTTCCAGCCGGGAAGGCAGAGCCTCCGGCTGCGCGGTTGCGGGGCTCGACGGGAAACGACTGCATGGGACCTCCCTTCGTTGGTACAGTCAGCTACGGCAATATCCGCGCCACAAGAGGCTCCCGGCCGTGGAGGAGAGGGTTTCCCTCTGTTGGGGTCGCGGAGCGAACTCGAGCATGCCGTACTCTATGATTTCGGGGTCCCAGATGAACTCGACTTGATCTCGGAGGCTCCGGGCCAGGGCGCCGACATCCGCCGGTAAGATGTAAAAGACTCCGCGGCAGTTGGGGCTTTCTGCAGTGCCGATGGGCAGATCGACGAAGAACTGGAAGAGGATGCCGTTCCGGTTGACCTTGGCCAGAGGGTCAGTGACCCGGGATTCCAGGTTCCGGCGAAACGCTGGGGTTTCCTTCGTATCGCGGAAGAACAGCGAGGGCGCCAGGCGGTGTCACAGGCCGGTGGAGAGAGGCTTGTCGTGTTCTTTCGTTGGCATTTTGGTTCTTTCCGGTTCACCACTTCAGGCTGGCCTACTACCTTTCCGATTGTTCCGGCCTTTCGTAGAGAACCTCTGGCACGCCCTGTCTGGCTCGGTCAAAGAGTGCTCCCACAAGACCGCCCACCATGAGGCTACTGCCCACGGCTTTGGCCCTGGCCTCGTCAGAGCGTTCCTCTGGAGGATCGAAAAGAAGAGCCGAAGCACCACCCAGTACCAGGGCACCCAGGAGAAGCCCCCGAAGCCGACCCTTGCGGCCGAGCTCGATTCGCTGGACTTGCTTGAAACGCAGCGTCCGCCGCCGCCCGCCACGACGGGAGATCTCGAACCAGGAATCCTCGATCCTCTTGATCCGACCCTCCACCACGGCTTTGCCACTTCCCGCTAGGTAGATTCTCACGTGGCGACGCCGCGCCTTCACCAAGATCTCTCGCAACCTCTCCACCGCCGGAGCGGCGGAATCATGTTCACCGGATTTCCCGAAGGAATCCCCGGACCCAGCGAAAGGAACGGCCAGAAAGAGCAGGGTCAGGGCGAGGGCCATGTATCGAGGAGACAGGATCCGCCCGGCTCCAGCGGGGTCGCCGTAAGAACGCCGTTGGGGCACGGCAAGCCGCGCCCCGTGGAAATGGCGGTCCGCGGGTATCCAGCGTGACAGAACAGGAAAAGGCGAGCCATTGGGTCGCTGGATACCCGGGTTCGCTCGCCCATGGCCGGCGCCAGAAGAGACCGGGCGGTTGGGTCCCCCAAGGGAGGATACGTTTGCCCGAAAACCGGTGGCATGGCTAGATTGGGTTTTGCCAGGATGCGCTTGCGTCA
>JAJRTK010000283.1 GCA_024278345.1 bacterium
AGAATCCACCGAGAAAGGTCCAAGGGATAGGCTGTGACTTGCGTATCACAGCTCAGTGGATTTTCTCTGAATTGGTGAATCCTGTCAATTTCGAAAACAGCTTGAATAAGATGGATTTTTCATGCGATTGCCATGCCTCGTTGAGCGTTTTGGGGCGCGCAGATAGCTCCAGCGAAGAAGAGGGCGTTTTCCTCGAAGGAACTGGGTCCGAGAGTGGAGAAAGCGGCGTAGGAGATCCCTTCTTTATGCCTCAACCGGCCCGGGAGGCGGCTCCGGGCGCTGGCGCCAAGGATGTAGTTCCCCAGCTTGAGGGCAGGGTAGTCCTCGTGGTGATCGCTGATGGGCATGTTTTGCGCCACGCCGATGGCCGCCATGGACTTGTCGGGCAGTTGGAGTCTCTTGGTTTGTGGAGGCACTCCGGGAACGAATGGCCGGGTGATCCGCCGGAATGGGCTGGGGGATTCGAAATCGCCAAGAAGTCGGTCCACCAGGTTGGCGATTTCCGCCGGATCGAAATCGCCCACCAACACCAATTCGCTCCGGCTAGCTCCGTACAATTCGCGGTACAGGCTCCGGAGGTCTTGGACCTGGAGTTTTGTTGCGTCTTGCAGTTGTTCCCGGATGCTCGGCTGGTGGCGGACGTCGTCGCGAGGCCAGGGATCGGCGAGCCTTGCGACCTCGGCAAAACCCAGGACCATGGGATCTTGGAGATGGCGTTCCAGGTTGGCGATCTTTTCTTTTTGGAACCGCGCGAACTCGCTTTCAGAGAGCGCCGGTTTTCGAAGGCATTCGGTCAAAAGTTCCAGGAAGCCCGGAAGGGATTCGCGAACCGTCGTAAACTGGAAACCGGCTGTTCCGTCGATGGTCCCGTCCGCGTACAGTTCGACCTTCAGGATATCCAGGCGATCCTGGACTTCCCGGTACGAGAGTTTTTCTGTCCCTCGGAGGAGGAATTCTGGAAGAAGGGTTGCAGCTGTGGTTCGGCCCCGGAGAGTCTCTTCCGAGCCCACGTGGAGCCTTAGAATTCCCGTGACCGTCTCTCCTCGCGTCTTCTTCGGGAGCAGCGCCAGTTCCAGTCCCACGGGCAGTTTTTTGCGCACCAGGCGCTCGCTGATGGCGTCGTAACTCGCCCCGAGCATTTCCCCCTCCGATATTCGGCGCTGCTCCTTATATTTTGCCACGGCGCTGGCGATCTCCACCGGCTGGACTCGCGGTGCTCGCCGCGGGGCATCCGTCGGGATGAAGAGGCCCACTGTCCGGTTGGAACGGATCAGGAATCTTTCCGCAAACCGGTTGACCTGCTCCGCCGTCAGTTTCGCGACGCGATCCCGATGCAGGAAGATGAGTCGCCAATCTCCCTGGGCCGCCCATTCCGAAAGTTCCACGCCGACCCGGGAGCTATCGGACAAGGCAAGGTCGATCTCCTTTAGCGCCCGCGCTCGAAAGCGCTCCAATTCTGCTTTCGTGACAGGGTGCGTTGCCAGGCCCTCTACGACCTCCACGAGCTTGGTCTCCACCGCGGAAAGATTGCCGTCCTTCGGAACGGTGGCAAAGATTTCCAGGGTTCCCGGATCGGCCCAGGCATAGGCCTGCCCGGTGACCTCGGCCGCAAGACCGGCTTCCACGAGAGCTTTGTACAGCCGGCCAGCCGGCTTGTTGCTCAAGAGGTGGACGACGGCTTCCTCTGCCACGAAATCCCTGTGAGAACCTGGAAGAGCGTGGTAGAGAATCCCGACGGCCGCCACTTCTCCCGTTCGCCTCAAAACGACCTTCCGCTCTCCGTCCTGCACCGGTTCCACCGTGTACGTCGCCGGAAGCCGCCGAGCCGGCCTCGGGATCTTTCCAAACTGCTCTGCCACCATCCGCAGCGCGGCTTCGGGCTCGAAACCACCCGCAATGACGAGCATGGCGTTGTCCGGCTGGTAGTAACGCCGGTAAAAGGACCGAAGCTTCTCGATGGGCACATGCTCGATATCGCTCTTGGAACCGATGGTCGGTTTCCCGTAGTTGTGCCACAAATACGCGGTGGACATCATCCGCTCCTCCAGGATTTGGAAAGGCTCGCTTTCACCCATCTCGAATTCGTTGCGGACCACCGAAAACTCCGTCGCCAGGTCTTCCTGGGAAAGGCGGCTGTGGACCATCCGGTCCGCCTCCAGGGAGAGCACGTAATCCAGGTGGTCCGCCTTGGCAGGGAAGGTCGCGAAATAATTGGTCCGATCCACCCAGGTCGTCCCGTTGAAACGCGCTCCGTGGTCTTCCAGCAGCTTCCAGATATTGGGAAAACGCGGAGTCCCCTTGAACATGAGGTGCTCCAGCAGGTGGGCCATCCCTGTTTCGCCGTACCCTTCGTGGCGCGAGCCGACGAAATAGGTGATGTTCACGGTGATCTTGGAGCTGCTCTTGTCCGGGAAGAGAAGCAGTTTCAGCCCGTTACCCAGGCGATATTCGGTGATCCCCTCCACCGTGACAACCTTGGCGGGCAGCGCGGCTCGTGGCGCCGATGGGGTGGTTGTTTGCGCATTCGTCATGAGGGGCAACCACAGTGGCAGGAGGCGAAGTATTCGGAAATGACGTGTTGGGAAGGTATTCATGGGCTTTCCTGGGAAGGGTTCGCAGGACGCGTACGTTCTTACAGGACGCATTCTTGATTACCAACAGAGTTATTTGTTATTGAGATATCGCAACCGTTCAAGGGATATCGGACCCCATATTCCCCGATTCCATCGGCTTTTTGGAAATTAGCTGGCACCCTCCAAATATACTGCCAGTATGTTTATTGGGGGCTCCATTGAATCAAGAACCAAGGTTTCATCGGGGCTCAGACCACGTGAACGGTTACGTTGAGTCGGCTGCTTCACGGCGCATGATTCTTCTGCTTTGGTTGGCGATGACGGATCTCGTTCTCATCCGTGTTTTCCCCTTTCCTTAGCGATTTCGACTCGACTTTAGCATCACCTCGTCTGCGAGGTTCTTCATCCGTCCGTCGAACGGTTCTATTGACCTGCCAACGACGATCACGAAGCCGTGCCCAGCGGCTCGCCCTGCGGAATTTTGCTTTGTTGTCGCGGTTTTGGGGACGTTGCCGACTTTACTCTTCCCTTCTTTCCTAAATTCCTGCATTAGCACATGCCTTGCCACAGGATGCTGGGATGCTCCCTATCCTGCAATTTTGCGGGATAGGTCGCTGGGTTGCGTCCTATGCAGGCCGCAGTCGAAGTTGCTTCCCATGGCCGTTTCAGGCGCATAGGAAGCACGCCTACGCCCTATGCGCTCAGGCGCAAATTCATTCTAACATGAAGGAGGATATTAGGCATCTGCAATCACCGGATCCAGATTTCACTCGCTTTCAGGCCGTTGTGGCCGAGGCTCGAGATGTCTCCCATCGGGCTCGGGTCTACTATGTTCGATGGGTTCGGCAGTTTCTGCAGCAGCGACCGCATTCCCAGGAGGGGCCTCCCAAAGAGGCTCTCTTGGAGGAGTGGCTCCGGGCACTTGCTTCCGCTGGGCGCCCGGCGTGGCAGGTTCGTCAGGCTGAATCCGCCGTCCGGCTCTATTGGCGCACTTGTTTGGGCGGCAGAGATGAGCGCCAGTTGAGCCGAGTTTCACGGCGCTCTCCTTCA
>JAJRTK010000284.1 GCA_024278345.1 bacterium
ACAAAATATACCAAAAAGGGCGAAAAGTGGCCGATAATTTCAAAAAGAATATGCCCATTGTCTTTGACGAATATCTCCCTGTCTGGAACTACAGAGCTGTCCCTCACGTAGAAATTGTTTAGGCCTCATTCCTTAGCCCCAGCTTTTCCTTCAACTCTCCTATCTCAACCGTCTGCGCCGCCAGCTGGGCTTTCAGCGATTCAATTTGCGCACGAAGGGTAGCAATCAAAGGAGCGCACTTCTCGCAACCTTCTATGGGGACAATCTCAGACATGTCTGTCTTATCGGCTTTTCCTCCCCCAAAGTTGCCTCATCGAAAGACGCTCACTTCGTGCCATCTCTGCCGGAATCCCGGTTCAGCCTAGATTTCATCTGGCTCCCGGGAATGATCGGAAACTTCCTCGCCCAGCATCCCGAACGAGCTCCACCGAGTCCACGTCATGCGTGATTCTGAGGAAAACAGGGGGGTGAACGGTGACTCGGCGGGTCACGTTTGCGTGACTCGAAGGGTCACGCCTCGCGTTACTCGGCGGTCATCCGGGGCCTCCGGCCCCGGTCCCCGGCAGGACTTCGCCCTGCACCCACCAGGGAGCTCGCTCAACTTCCCGTTGCAACAAAGGGCAACGGGATCCCAGCCCACATTCATGTACGACGCGTTGCGTCTTTGTTTTGGCGGGTGTCCCGACTTACGTTGATACCCTTTTGGGGGTATCCACGCAAGGCGGGACATTCCCAGGACCGTGGAATCGCAAGCGTTCGGGCAACGCCTCGCTATCGCTCGGCGGTGGTCCGGGGATTCCATCCCCTGGCAGGGCTTTTCTGGCGTCTCGCGCTGCTCGACGGTCGTCCGGGGACTCCGTCTGCGGCCCTTTGGGCCGCGTCCCGCTCTGCCCGACTTCCGATCCCCTGGCATGGATTCGCCCTGCACCCACCAGGGAGCGCGCTACTGGACCCACATATTTGCACGACGCTCCGCGTCGTTTTGTTGTGCCGAAACGATGGACGAGACCTGTACGATGCTCCGCGTCTTTTTTTCGAGACAGTGTCCCGCCTAGAGTGGATACCCGCGTACTGGCGACACGGGATTCTGGCACAAGACGATCCGAATTTTCAAGTGTGTCCGTGAGCAGGCAGGGCAATGCCTTTGCCAGGTTGCAGGACCGGAGACGCTGGAACTGAAATCCACTGGGTGGCCGGGGCCGAGCGACAGCGAGAGCTGCCGAAGACACCAACGATGGACGAGGCCTACGATGAATTTAGCGAAGTCAGTGCAGTCAGTGCAAGCGAGTCGAGTGAAAAGTCAGACTTCCTGGGCAGATCACCCTATTCCGGATATCTCTTCGACCTCTCGGGGAGCGGATAGGAACATTCCTATTCGCAGAAACTCTGCACAACAATCAAGGATTCATCGGACTTCCAGGAATTGAAGGCCAAGATGTTCGGACCTTGCAGTTGAGGTTCATCGAGAATGGAGTTACTGATCTTCATTCACTCCCTGGCCACGGCGATCGCATGCTGTGGCAAGGGATTCGGAAGATTTGTCCCCGCAAGTGATGCGGCCATCGAGCTTGGAATGGCTCAACAGTCCTCTTCCCACTCTCAGCACACAGGAAGTTCACGGGCAGCGCAGTGGATCATGGCCTTTCCAAACAACTCTTGAAGGCGGTGGAGAGCCGGACTTGTCAGATTGGCGTCCTGGGGCTCGGGTACGTTGGTTTGCCGCTAGCCATGACGTTCGCGGAAAGCGGATTTCGGGTCCTGGGGTTCGATATCGACCCGCAGAAGGTGGAATACCTGGAGCGAGGAGAGTGCTACATCGAGCATCTTGGTTCAAGCCGTTTGCGCTTTGTGGCGGAGGAGGGGCGTTTCCGAGCCACGACAGACTTTTCCAGGCTTGACGAGCCCGATGCCTTGCTCATTTGCGTTCCTACGCCGCTCACCCGGCACCGGGAACCCGAGATGAAATACGTCATCGCCACAGCACAAGCGATCGGGCACCGGTTGCGATCTGGGCAACTGGTGGTTCTGGAGTCCACGACCTATCCCGGCACTACAGATGAACTGCTCAAGGACCTCTTGGAGCAAGAATCGGGGCTCAAGTGCGGCCAGGATTTCTTCCTTGCCTACTCCCCAGAAAGAGAAGATCCTGGCAACCCCGATTTCAGAACCTCGACGATTCCCAAGGTGCTCGGGGGCGTCAACGAAGTTTCAGCAACTCTGACTCAAGCACTGTACGGCGCCATCGTGGTGCGAACGGTCCGGGTTTCGTCGGCGCGAGTGGCGGAAGCGACCAAGTTGATGGAAAACATCTTCCGGGCCGTCAATATCGCCCTGGTCAACGAGCTCAAAATGGTCTACGACCGGCTGGGGATCGATATCTGGGAAGTTCTTGATGCCGCGGAGACAAAGCCCTTCGGCTTCATGAGGTTCAACCCGGGGCCGGGTTGGGGCGGCCACTGCATTCCGCTGGACCCCTTCTACCTGTCGTGGAAGGCACGGGAATTCGGGATCCAGCCGAAGTTCATCGAGCTGGCGGGAGAGATCAACATCGCCATGCCGCGCTGGGTCTTGGGCAAGCTGCAAGAGGCGCTCAACCAGGTGGGGAAACCGGTCAAGGGAGCCGAAATCCTGATCTTGGGCTTGGCATACAAGAAGGATATCTCTGACCCCAGAGAGAGCCCGGCTTTCGAGATCATCGATCTTCTTCTCAAGCTCGGCGCAAAGGTAAGCTACCACGATCCCCACGTCCCCACGACTCCGAAAATGCGCTCCTGGCCGAATCTCCCCCCCATGAAGTCGGTGGAACCGACACCAGAGCTGCTTCAAAACCTCGATGCAGTCCTTCTGGTGACGGACCACACGGCAGTCAACTACGACCGCATCGCCTCTTACGCATCGCTCATCGTCGATACCAGAGGAATCGACTGGCCCGATAGCAATGCGGTGATTGTCCGGGCGTAATGTCCACCGAAGAATGCATTGAGATCCGAAGAGTTCTTCTATTGCAGAGACTTACGGGGCCTCTTGCCGGTAAGTCCGAAGGTGAGTATCCTGCGTGGGGCGCGATAATGGTGAACCATGCTAAAACTTTCTGACAACCCGCTTGCTCGATGGCCCGAAAACCGGCCTCTGGAGGCCGACGTCGGCAACTGGTCGGTGGCTTGGGTCAAATCGCGAACCGACAAAGCTCTGGCTCGCGAACTTGCAGCACTGGGAGTTGGCTATTATTTGCCTATGCTCACCAAGAAAACGGTTCGGAGGGACAACGGTAAAGCCAGAAAGTCGGTAGTCTGCGTCTTTCCCGGCTATCTGGCAGTCGTCAACGGCGAACGCAATCATCAGGCACTTCGCCGCTCGCGAAAGCTGGTCCGCCTATTGCCGGTCAAAGCCCAAGAAAACTTTGTTCGCGAGCTCTCCAATGTCCAAAGAGTGCTGGAACACGTTGGAAAGCCGGAGCTACACTCTGGATTGGTCCGCAGAAAGCGCGTGGTTATCGTCTCCGGCCCTTTACAGGGGATCGAGGGCCTCATTGAAGGGGGAGATTCCAGCCGAGTGTTCCTGGGACCTATCAGATCCGGTTGACAACATCACCGCTGGGGCAGGCCTCCTTCCCGGCTCCGTGCAGCCCGGAGGGCGCTACACCGGCAAGATGCCGGTGCCACCGTTTCGGCGAAGAAAATTGTAAAGCAAAAACACGACAA
>JAJRTK010000285.1 GCA_024278345.1 bacterium
CGGAGGCTCCGCCTCCGGACCTCCGCTGGGAGCGCCGCTCCCAGACCCACGCCAGGGAGCCAGCTCCCTGGACCCACATCTTTGTGCGCTGCGCGCTTTTTTCGGGTGGCCGGTACCATGACCGAGGCCGGGTCAAGCCGCGCTGGCCGGGATCCAGTTCTGCGCGAGCTTTCTAATCCACGGGCTGGATCCAGGGGTGGCCAAGGGTTCCGGGAAAAGCGGAAAACCGGAACAAGCTGCCCTTTCGTGGTTTTTCTCCTTCCTCCGTCACGGGGATGCAAAGATCGTGAATTTGCCTTCCCAACCCGTAGTCTCGGCCACTCGTCGGCTTCACACCACGCAGCTCCAGGCAATAGGCAACGGCCAGCCCGCGGGATCCCATGAATCGGCTCGTTTGCACCTCCGCAATTTGGCCTTGGTAGGATGCCGCGGAACTGGAATCGGTAGCTCCATTCAGAATCGTCACCAACCCGACGACGGCCCCGAAAAAGATCGGAAATACTGCCGTGGCCAATGGGATTTTCCACTGGAGGCCAGCCGCCTGGAGACGGTCCTTTCCCATCCACAGAAACCAGTAGAGCAATCCTCCTCCACCCAGCCAGGCCGGTGCCGCGGCGAGCTCGAAATCCCCGACGATCCGGTACCATCCAGATGGCCAGATAGAGCTTGCGATGACGCAAAAACCAAGCCCAATGAGCTTCGAAAGCTCCAGGACACGCTCGATTCCGTGGCGCTCTGGCGCCTCGATGATCTTCCATGCGCGGTGGTGTGGCTCCATGGATTTTTTCCTTCCATCGACAAACTTTTTTGAGATCCTTACCAGGTTCGTTTTTCAGGAGTCTACCCCATGAAACATTCCAGCTTCTCTTCCGCCAAGGAATCCAAGCCGTCGGTTGTTGGCCATGAGAACCGAAAGACGATTCAAGATCTACTCGATATCATGGCGACTCTGCGAGCTCCCGGCGGTTGCCCATGGGATCGGAAACAGACTCATCGTTCCCTGCTTCGCTATCTGGTGGAAGAGACCTATGAAGTGGTCCACGCCATTGAAGATGGCGACATGGCCGAGCTTCCCGGGGAACTTGGCGATCTGCTTCTGCAAATTGTCTTCCATGCACAGATGGCTTCAGAGCGTCGGGATTTCGATTTTTCAGACGTGACGGATGCCATCTGCCGGAAGCTCATCCGGCGGCATCCTCACGTGTTCGAGCCTGAAAAAGTCTCCGGTGTCGATACGCCGGAAAAAGTGCTTCTCAACTGGGAAAAGATCAAGCAGCGGGAGCGCGGAGAGTCAAGCTCGGTCCTGGACGGCTTGCCGCGGGGCTTTCCGGCTTTGTTGCTGGCCCAGCGGATGCAAGACAAGGCCGCCAGTGCCGGATTTGACTGGAAAAGCGCGGCTGGCGTCATGGAGAAGCTGGAAGAAGAGATTGCCGAACTCCGGCAGGCCTGGGCCCATCCGGAGCATCGAGCCGAGGAGCTTGGAGACCTGCTTTTCACTCTGGTCAACATGGCGAGGCATCTCAAGCTTGATGCCGAAGACTGTCTTCGAGCAAGCACGGCCAAATTTGAGGGGCGTTTCAGGAAGATGGAGCAGCAGCTCCAAGGGACGGGGAGATCGTTGTCCCACCTGACGCCCCATGAGCTTGACGAGCTATGGAAAAAGGCCAAGGGAGTTGAGGATCCGACTTCTGGAGTCTGATCTTAGTGGTTTGAGAAGGAGCAGCGCTGCCCCGGCACCAAAGAGAGCGATCCAGCCTACTTGGGATTGAGCGTTGGCGGAAATAGCACAATTGAAGCGGGCTTCCATTGTTGCCCCTTGAGCGTCCGTGGCTTCCACCACAATGCAGGTTGAAGAAAGATTGGCCCCGCCTTGGAGCTTTTGGAATGTCGTGGTGATGGAATAGCGTTCGCTGGACGTGTTGAAGGGGGCTGGAGCGATGCGGAGACCATTGAACAGGCCGGCTTTGGTCCCATTGGGATCCGCCTGGTCAAGGTGCAGATTGGCGTCATAGCTCGACGCGTGTTGGACGGAGAAGGGACATTCGCGGGAGCCTCCCGGTCCAAAGCTGGTCCAGGGGATTTTGGTGGAGTCCTTGTGACTCCACTGGCGGGTCCAGCCGGAGAAATCGAGCCATGGCGGAAAAAGATGATAGCCACGGGCATCGGGCGTGGTCCCTGGCTGAGAGATGGGGGAGAGGCTTCCGTTCGAGGCAACATTGTAGATTTTGGCCTCGATTCTTTGGAGATCTAACTCCCACGGGGAAAGGGTGACCGTTGCTTGAACCTGGAGGATTCCGTTCTCCAAAACCGCTGAGTCGATGGTGACGGTGCTGTCGCTCATTGCCTTGTCGTCGTAGGGAAGGAGTGCCAGCGGATGGATGGCGTCTTGCTGCCAGGCGCTGAACGGATCGTCCGCCGGAGCATCGCGGATTTCGAAATGGAGGTGGGAAAACCCACTTTTGCTCTGTCCGGTGTAGCCGATAAGATCGCCTTTTTGGACGGTCTCGTCCGGAGCAACCACCCAGCTCGACAGGTGCATCGAGAGGGAATGGTAGCAGCCTCCGCCGCCGGAGCAGTCGAGCCAGAAGCCAGGCCGGTAGTGGCGGATTTCCACCAGGGGGTCTTCGAAAGCCGGATCGTTGCCGGCCTTCTTCACGATTCCGTCGGTGATGGCGAAAACTGGTGTCCCCTGAGGAGTCGGAATATCGATTCCCCGGTGGTAGTCATAACGGAAAGCTTCCGACGCCTTTTGCCGTGGCCCGAAAGGGGACGAGAGCGGAAAATCCGTTGCTGCCGGGTTGCCCCAGTTCTCAGAGGGACATCCCTGTTCCGGCTGCCAGCGGGTGGGAGCAGCCGCGATTCTGCCGCATAGGGGCCAGGCTGGCATTGGATCGTACATTTGCGAGGCTTGGGATATCTTGGGAATGCCCGTCATCCAGGCCAGGAGCAAGAATAGAGCCCAGAATAGCCAAAGGCCATTTTTCCCCCGGCTGCCCTGGTATGGGACAACCGGTGGGCTCGAGAGGACTCGGTCGTCGGCGGATATCGTTGTCCCTCGGCCCCGTCCACCCAGTGAATTCCAGGCCCAGTGCCAGGGCCTCCCGCCCTGGCACCTGGCGGAGGCGGTCTCCGGACTTCCGCTAGAGCACGGGTGATGGCCTGCACTTTTGCTACGCGGCTTTTGGGAGGGTGGTCGAGACGATGACCGCCGCCTGCTCGGGATTGCGGGGAGAGTTGCCCTCCCGCCCGCGAGGCCCGGGTTCGGAGCAGGGGGGTATCCACGCAAGGCGGGACAAAGATTGGAAATAAAAGGAAAACGCGCAGCGCACAAAAATGTGGGTCCAGGGAGCGAGCTCCCTGGTGGGTGCAGGGCGAAGTCCTGCCAGGGGACGGGGGACA
>JAJRTK010000011.1 GCA_024278345.1 bacterium
ATTCGCTCCTCCAACAGCTTGAAGGGGGGGAGCGCCCGTGAAGAGATTTCTGTCTTTGAAGAGGTTCGAGGCCGGCTGCCCTGGTTTCTCCCTTGTTTTTCTGTTGCTTTTCTTTTTTGTGGACGGAGTGGCTGTAGGGGCGCCGGAAGGGGAGAGCGGGACTTCTCCCAACACTGAGAAGTCGAAGCCGCCCGCAGTTTCAGATTCGGCTGGCGGGAAAAGCGTTGCTGAAGCTATTGGTTCGAAGCAGGAAGAGGATTCCGCGGTGGTGGCTGGAGATGGGGGTCCAGAGTCTTCGGTCATGGAGCAGCTTGGTGGGGTAACATCAGAGGATGGAACGTCGTTGCCTCCTGGATCGGCGGGTGGGCCGGAGCTTTCTTCTTGTGGAAAGGCGCGGGAACATTCCGCCCCTGGTGAGAGGGGCCTTTATCTCTATCGCCGGGGGCGCAGGCATGCCCTGTCGTTCGATGGCGCGAGGGTGGCCGTTTTCTTGAAACGCTTTGAACCATCCCAGGCGGAGAAACTCTTGGAGGAGGGGCTTCTCAAAGGAGCCAACATCCTGTCGTCGAATCCCGCGGAAAAGCTGCTCCTGCTCCAGTTGGCGGATGGCTCCAAGTTGGGCTGGAAAGAGCTTTCAGAGTGGATTGCCACCCGTCCGGAGATCGACTCGGCCAGTTTTGTTCTTTTGGATGAGGGCAGGGAGCTGGTTTTGAGCAGGCGTTTCCTGGGACAGCTCTGTTCCTTCGTAAAACCTGGCGAGCTTCAGGGCCTTCTTGAGGAGTGGAAGGTCAAGTTGGTTCGTGAACTGGAGGTGTCGCCGGGGTTGTTGTTGTTGGAAGTGGAATCGAGCGACCCTGGCCGTACCCTGGAAGTGGCGAACCGGTTTTGGGAGAGCGGATTCTTCGAGGAAGTTTGGCCAGATTTCTTGACGGAGGTTTTTCCTCGATCTGGTGGTGGGGCTGGCAAGATCCCGGGATCCTTGGGGTTGCCTCCCGGGGCTGGCGAGACTCGGCCCGTGAAGGCGGATTCCGCCGGCTCGCCGGTTTCTCCGGAATGAACAACATGCTATATCGGGTTGCCCCGCGGGTAGCTCGATGGAATCGGAGCAGAAGCTCCATGAACCTAGATGAAGGAGAACGAGAATGAGAAGAACGGTTCTCTCCATCTCTTTGCTGGTTGCCAGTGGAGCGGTGTTGACATTGGGACAGCCAGTAAAGGCGGGTGAGGCGACAACGCGGGACATCGTGGTGTCCAGCGCCGAAAAGATCAAAAATGACAACGATGCACTGAGGATCAGTGTTTGGGCCGATCACGAGGACAGCACATACAGAATTGGCGAAAAGGCTGTTTTCTTTTTCAAGACAAACGTCGATGCCTACGTGACGCTCTTGAATATCGGCACCAGCGGGACGATCACGGTGTTGTTCCCCAACAGTTGGGACAAGAAAAACTTCGTTCAGGGCGGCAAAGTCTATCGGCTTCCACCGAAGAGCGCCGATTACCGGTTTGACATGACCGGGCCTCCTGGAACCGAGGTCTTGAAGGCCATCGCCACGCTGGATGCCCACGATTTTAGCGGACGGTTGCCTTCAGCCGGAGATTTTCGGCAGGTCAAGGGAAGTGGTTCCGACTATCTGGAGCGCGACATCAAGCCGGTGCTGGACAAGAAAAAGAAACAGGATTGGGCGGAATACACCAAGGTGATCCGGACGGTGGAAGGCCGGCATCGGGTCGATAGGGATGACCGTCGAAGGGATCGCGACGACCGGCGGCGACGCCGCGGGGACCGACGGGAGCATCGCTCCCTCAACGTCGAGGTCTGGACCGACTATCCGGACTATCGCCCAGGGGACGAAGTGGTCTTTTATGTCCGGGCGAACTTGGATTGTTACTTGACGCTTCTCGATTTCGGGACCAGCGGAGAGGTGAAGATCCTTTTCCCCAATCGGTACGACAAAAAGAACCACATTCAAGGGGGCAAGACCTACCGAATTCCGGCCAAGGGCGCCAAGGAGGCTTACCGAGTGGAGGGTCCCCGGGGCACGGAGATCATCCGGGCCATTGCCACACTTGATGATGAACCGGTTTATCGGGGCAGCTACAGCTACTCCGACAGCGACTACCAGAGGTGGGATTCGAGGTCCGCGGAGCGGGATATCCAGGTGGTTCACGACCGCGTGAAACGCCGCTCTCGCGTTGCGGAGACGGTTCTCGAGATCGAGATCGAGTAGTTGGACGGCGGTGGAAGCTGTGAGGGGGGCTGTTCGGTCATTGCATGGGCGAACAGCGCTCTCACCCTCCGGTCGTTCCTGGATCTTTTTCTTGAGGCGGAGGAGCCAATGGAAGAGAATAGACTCACTAGATCCCAAGTTGGTTGCCTTGCCGGCAGCCTCTTGTTCCTCTTGGCGGCTGCAACTTCCGTCCAGGGCGCTAGCCGGGCGCTCTTGGTGGGTGTCGGCATCTATGAAAACCACGATATCCCCGTGTTGAAGGCCATACCCAATGACTTGCGGCTGATCCGTGGGGTCCTGGAAACGAAGTACGGGTTCGAGGGGCGTATCCAAGTGCTCCGAGACGAACAGGCGACCAAGGAAAGAGTGTTGGCCACTTTCAAAGAGTGGCTCATCCAGGGGACGGCTCCCGGTGATGTGGCGGTCTTCTATTTTAGTGGCCATGGCGCTCAGATCCCCGACGGCAACGAGGACGAGAAGGATGACAAGTTGGACGAGGTTCTTTGCCTCTACGACTTTGGCAAGAAAGGAGAGACCGATTCCTCCGTTGGCGCCTTCGTCGATGATGAGCTCCAAGGTCTCGTGAAGCAGCTAGAGGGGAGAACCATCTTCTTGATCATCGATTCTTGCTATTCTGGCACGATCCAGCGGTCATTCTTGCCCACCAAGGGACTTTCCCGGTCGGTCTTTGTCCCTGCTGGCGAGGTTGGCGGTAGCTTGCCCCACAAGGGATCGCCGGGTTTCCCGTCACTGGATCAAACCGATCTGGATCTCGACGATCTGCTCGACGATGAAGGTGATGGCGGTCTGGAGGCTCGCCAGGACAATCTCATTGTTCTGGCTGCGGCCCAGAGCAACGAGCAGGCGGCTCAAGTCTTTCTTCCCGGTGGCAATCAAGTTGTGAGCGCCTTCACCTACGGCTTGGTCAAGGGCCTCGATGGCGGCGCCGCCGATGGTGTCGGAGGCCCCAAAGACGGGCGCGTCTCTTACGAAGAGCTTTGGGAGTATACTCGCGTGGTGCTCAACAAGCTTGGCAAGCGGCAGACGCCTTTCGTCGATCCGCCCCTGGAATCCACTTCTCTCCAAAAGTCGGTCTTCGCCTTTGTGGGTCCCCCCTCTCCTCCGGGCCAGAGCGCGGAATTGACCGCGCCGAGGATCGCCATGGAACCATTGGTGGTCACCGTCACTGGCGCACCATCTTGTGGGGCCAAGACTGAGGCTGGACTCCAGGGCTTTTTGAAGAAAACCGGTTTTGTCCAGGTGGCGACATTGGGTCAGCGGCACCAGGCAAAGCTCCACGCGGAATGTGGTGTCGCCGATTCTAAGGAGCTGAAGGTCCGGCTCATCGAAGAGGCGGACGTTCTCCATCCGGTGCGATCTCTTTCGATGCAAGGGGAACTCCTTGAAATGGCCATGGCCGAAGGTCTATCGGCGGATCTCGAGACTGCTTACGTCGGGGTGAACCTTCGGCGGCTTCAACAAAACCAGAAGGTGCCCGCTTTGGAATTCTGGGTGGAAGGCCCCAAGGGGAAGCTCAAGGAGCCGGTTTTCAAGTTCGGGGATCTTCCCAAGCTCAAAATGCGCAGCCAGAAAGCGGGGTTCCTCTACCTTTTTGTCACCAATAGCCAGGGGCAGATGGCGTTGCTGTTTCCCAACCGGTGGCGGAAGTCCCCGAGGATTGAAGCCAACACAGTTTTCATGATTCCGGAGATCGAAGTGACGCCTCCGGAGGGTTCGGACCTCCTCAAGGCGGTCCTGTTCTACGATGCTCCCGTGCAGTTTCCCGGGCTTCCCCTGGACAAGCTCGACCGGGAGGATTTCCTGGTGCTCGATCCCCAGGGCGGCATGGGGAAGAACCTGGCCCGCACGGTGGTGGAGACACTCTATGCTGCTTGCCAACCCGGAAAGACCAACTGGAATGCCGCGACGCTCCAAACCTGGGCCGTGGCCAAATAGAGGTCGAAAGGCGCCCCACCACCCAAATAGATTCCCCCCGCGGTTTGGTAAGGAGAAGAAGCAATGGATGAACGGAGAGTAGCATTGGCGGCGCTCGCCACCATGATCTGGCTGGGAGCAGGTCCGGTTTTTTCGGCATCTCCATGTTCCCAAGAGGCCACCAAGTCGTATCGAGAGGGTCGGCGTCTTTTCATAGGAAAGGAGTATGGAAAGGCGGAGCAAGAGCTTCGGCGGGCCAAGAACCTTTGCCCCGGACATGCCCTGACGTTGACCTATTTGGGGTTGGCATTGGCAAGAGGGGCGGCTTCGGTTCCGGCGCTCCAGCGGAAGGCCAAGCTGGATGAGGCCAGGGATCTGTTCCAAAGGGCGTTGGGGCTTCGGCCGGGCTTGCCGCGGGTCAATATGGCCTTTGGGACACTTTACATGGTGGGAGGAGACTACGCTTCCGCCGAAGTGAAGTTCCAACAGGCGGTCTCGAAGTTGGAACGGCTGCTGGAGATTGTCTCCAACGAACAAAAGAGAAGGGCTTACGGGAGTCTCTTAAGGAGGGCGCGGGATGGGCTGCAAGTTGCTCGCTCGCTGAAGACGGGGATGGCCAATGAGCTGAGCGAGGAAGAGCTGCTCTTGCGGTTTCTTCCCACCAAGGCGAACGAGAGGCCAAGGATTCCCTTCAAGATCCAGTTCGCTTTCGATTCGCCATCTCTCGAACCGGACGGGCGGAAGATCCTGGATAGGGTTGCCAGGGTCCTCTCCAGGCCCGTTTTTGACGGTTCTGTTTACGAAGTAGGAGGCCACACCGATCAGTGTGGCGATGCCAATTACAATCAATTGCTTTCAGAAAAGCGCGCGAAAGTCGTTCGGAAATACCTCGTGACGAAGGGGGTTCCTTCATCGAGGCTCCAGGCTCGAGGTTATGGAAAAGCTGCTCCTCTTCTAAAGGAAAGCAAGGATTGCCGCGCCATGACAAGGGCTCAGAAGGATGCCGATTCGGTGCTGGCCAAGAATCGCCGGACCGAGTTCACTTATCTGGGAGGCCAGTGAGGTCGATGGCAAACAAGAAAACCGTTTCCCGGGCTTTTTTCTTCGTGGCAGGGCTCTTCTTTCTTCTTGGAACCGCGAAATTGGCTGGGGCTGCCAAGAAGGCGCTTTTGATTGGGATCGATGATTACCAGATTGTTCGTGACATTATCGGCTGCCGGAATGATGTTCAGAGCATGGAGACTCTTCTTTCCACCAGCTTGGGTTATCGTACGGCGGACATCCGAAAGCTCTTGGATTCCCAAGCGAGCAAGAACCGCATCCTCAGCCTGATCCAGGAACATCTGGTGGATGGCGTAACGCCGAAGGATGAGGTAGTCTTTTTCTTTTCCGGCCATGGCACCCAGGTTCGGGATGAGAACGGTGACGAGGATGACCGGATGGATGAAGCACTGGTGCCATGGGACACAAGAGTTCAGGGCGGGGTTCCCCAAAACCTGCTTCTGGATGACGAGCTTGGGGCGGCTCTTGCCGCCTCCGCCGCATCCAGGGTTCTGGTCATCGTCGATTCGTGCCATTCCGGGACCATCACAAAAGGTGGACTCTCTTCCAAAGAGGCCTGCCAAAGTGAGCAAACGCTCAGGCTTCAACGTCTGGGCTCTCGATATCTGGACCTCTTCTGTGAACAGGGCAGTCCGCCACCGGCGAATCGGTCGTTGAGCCGGGATCTTACCTATGTTGCCGAGGACTTGGGAGCATCAGTTGTGATGGTTTCAGCAGCTCAGCCATCGGAGCTGGCGATGCCGATACAAATCGATGGAGGACCCCACGGAGCCTTCACTTACTTTTTTACTCGTGGCGTGGCCGGGGAAGCGGACAAGAACGGGGATGGCCAGGTGAGCTTCGCCGAGGTCAAACAGTTCGTTGATCGCGAGGTGGAAAAGAAGGATCGGTTCGATGAGATCGACCAGAAGGTCTATACAGGCGTTTCGAACCTTGATGCTCCGGTTTTTCCACGCTCCACGCCGACGGCTTGGGAGGGAGTCGATCAGGGGGCCGGCGCTTTCGCCGTGAAGCTCCAGCCTTCGGGAAGAATCCTCAAAGCCGGCACGCCACTGACGTTCCAGGTGACTACGGAAAAAGAGGGATACCTTATCTTGTTGGAGCGCTCACCCGCTGGCCGGCTTCGTGTGTTGGTCCCCAACGCCTACCAGGAGGAGGTCGGGCCGATCCACCTGCGGCCAGGGACGACGAGGATTCCCGGAGAAATGGCCTTTTGGACGCTAGAGACCAGCGGTCCGTCGGGAAAATGGGAGTACAAGGCCATCGTCAGCCGAAAAAAAATGACCCATGCCCAGCTCGTGGCCGTGGACGAGGGATTTTTGCGCGCCGAGGGGAGTGCCGTGCCCACTCTCTTGCGGGGCGTGCGGGATCTTGTCATCGATGCCGGTCAGCCGGTGGGAGGAGTCCAAAGTTCCAAGGCTCCGCCCAAATATGGTGTGGGCGCGGCGGCGGTGGACATCCGTTGAGCGGGACCCTGCCTCGCCTCACTTTTTGGGCGCGGGACTCCTACAGGGCACAATTCAAGCATATTGCTTTCTTTTCTTTGGGTTGCGTTCCGCTCCCGGCGGCGGCAATCCAAGAGGGGAAGGAACCGCAAAGCCGATTGGCGCGGGCCTCTGCGGCTCACTTGCGGTGCAACGGATGTTTGGTCCAGTTTTTCGGTTTGCTGGGCCAGTATGTGGACTGGCGGGCGGAGCTGTTTTTTTTGTGGGCGGAAGCCGTGGCGTGGCGGGTGGCGGGAAGGCGAGTAGCGTGGGTGGGACGCCCACGATGGGAGCGGAACCCAACCCAAAGAAGGCCATGCAATGCAGGGAAGTCATTCACTGTCGGGACGGACGACTGTTTGAGGATCTTCGGATTGACGTTCCAGGAGTGCGATCCTATTCTGGTAGCCATTGGCCAATCGATCTTATGATGATGGCAATGGAGTGACTCCCAGGAGGGTGGAAGGATGATTCGTTTCGAGCCCAAAGCAGGGAGCTTGCTACTTGCAGGCTGCGTTGTGGCAATCCTTGCGGCAGTTTCCGTGGCGAACGTTCTGGCGCAAGATGATCGGGGCTTTGGTGTGCGGAGGGCTTCGTCGTCGGCGGAGAAGAGAGTTGCGCTTCTTATAGGGAACACCGACTATCCCACAGCTCCGCTAAAAAACCCGGCGAACGATGCTCGGGCCATGGCCCAAGCTCTTCGGGAGGTAGGGTTCGACGTCGTCATAGAAAAGCTTGACGCCACCCAGCGAGAGATGGACGATGCGGTAGAAGAGTTCGCCAAGCAGATCACCAACAAGGGGGTTGCCTTTTTCTTTTATGCGGGACACGGGGTCCAGGTGAACAGCCGAAACTACCTGATTCCCGTGGATGCTCGTATCTCTTCGGAAAAGGATGTGAAGTACAAGGCGCTGGATGCTCAATGGGTTGTGGACCGGATGGACGAGGCGGGTGCGGAACTGAAGATCGTGATTCTGGATGCCTGTCGGAACAACCCTTTTACACGTTCGAGCCGCTCATCAGTGCAGGGATTGGCCGCCATGGATCCGGCGGATGGGACGATCCTGACGTATGCGACGGCGCCAGGCTCGGTGGCGTCGGACGGGACAGGAGACCACGGCCTGTTTACGGAGAAGTTCTTGCGGCACATGAAGACTCCCGGCCTTGATGTCTTCGGTGTATTCCAGCGCGTGGGCAAGGACGTGCGGCAAGCGAGTGGCAACAAGCAAAAGCCCTGGCTTCATACCTCTTATGTAGGAGATTTTTATTTTGTTTCGCCGAAGGCTTCGCCGCCTGCTGCGCCGCCCCGGCCGGCTTTGCCGGTGTCCGAGGCATCAGGGGTGCCGTCTCAGGGGGCAGTTTCCTCCGTGACGGCCATGGGCACGTTGCAGGTCTATTGTGATCAACCGGGCTGTGTGGTGACGGTCGATGGCAAGCAAGCGGGCAAGACGGTGATGGGGCAGTGGCTTCAGGTTTCCACGGTGGCGAAAGAGCTTGAGGTTGTGGTGAGCAAGGAAGGTTTCGAGGAGGTAAGGGAGCAATTCGTACTTTTGCCTGGGCCACCGCACCAGATCGTCGCCCAGCTTGCTGGGTCGAAGGTGCCGGCGGCGACTGTGGCCACGGTGGGAGCGCCCGCTGCGACACCTGTGCTTCGGCCGCTTTCGGAGCTGATGAAGAAGGCGGTGGTGGTGATCCGCTCCAATGTGGAGAACGACGACATTCTCATCGACGGAACCAGTTACGGGCCCACGACGAACAATGGTCGGAGGATCGAACTCAATGCCGGTCCCCACACCATCGAGGTGCGAAAAGAAGGGGGTTATACTTCTTGGAAGAAGGAGGTTCGTCTTCAGCCTGGTGAAGAGCTGCCTCTCTTTGCCGACGTTGTGAAGAGCGCCGGCTCAAGGGTCCAGAGGCCAGCCGTCTCAGGGCCGGCCTATCTTGTCGTCCGTTCCAACGTGAGCAACGACGCTCTCTCCATCAATGGAAAAAGTCATGGCGCCACGGGACCCCGTGCGATTCCCTTGGCACCTGGAGAGTATTCGGTGATGGTGGAGAAGAAGGGGTACGAGCGTTGGGAGGAGCTCGTTACGTTGGCCCCGGGCGAAACGCGGACCCTTCGTGCTCAGTTGGCTCGGATTGGCAGTACGAGGGCCCATCGCTCTGTGGCTTCGTCTTCGGTGGGGAATGGGCTGGCCGGGCGCTGGATAACGGGGGCGTACGAGGCGAATGGTGCTCAGGGAACCCTGACCTTCGACGTGAACTTGAGTGGTGGTGCCCAGGTGTCGGCCACAGCGGTTGTTGTGCTTCAGATGGCTAATCCGTCGGGGTTCGGGACGGTTCAGATGTCGGTTTACCGGGCGTTGGCCGGTAGCTACTCCGGCAATCAGCTTTGGCTTCAGAGTGACAACTTGACGGTGACGAACACGGCGACGGGGCAGACTGAATCCACGTACAGTCCAGTGACCGTGCAAGGCAACCTCTCCGCGAACGGGATGACTCTGACGTTGGTTTGGAACAACGGTGTGACGAATATTCTTACCCGGGCCGCGGGTTTTGGCGGGAATTGATCGCGGTTAGGTTTCCATTGGGGTCGGTTGCGCGGAGTCGTCGCCTTGGTGGTAGAGTCGTGCGTAGACGCCGCCCAGGTCTAGTAGTTGGCCATGAGTGCCTTGTTCCACGACTCGGCCCTGTTCCAGGACCACGATTTGGTCCGCGTTCTTGATGGTGGACAATCGGTGAGCAATGACAAGGAGTGTTCGCCCGTGGACGATGCGGCTCAGGGCTTCCTGGATCTTTTGTTCCGACTCTGAATCCAGGGCGGATGTTGCTTCGTCCAGGATCAAGATAGGTGGGTCCTTGACCAGCGCCCGGGCAAGGGCCAGTCTTTGTCTCTGGCCTCCGGAAAGGTTGGCGCCTCGGTCCCCAAGATGCGTATCCAGGCCATTTGGGAGAGCCTCGACGAATTCCCGGGCGGCGGCGGCCCGCAGGGCGCGAACCAGGACGGAATCGGGGACGTCTTTCTGTCCGTAACAGAGGTTTTCGCGCACTGTAGCGCGGAACAATACGGTCTCTTGGCTCACAAGCCCGATGTTATTCCGAAGGCTCTTGAGCTTGATCTCCTTCAGCGGGACATCCCCGATCTCGATCTGCCCAGCCGTTGGCTCGTAGAGTCTGAGAAGGAGATGCCCGATGGTGGTTTTTCCTGCTCCCGACGTGCCGACGAGGGCGATCATTTTGCCGGGTTCGAGCTCCAGATCCACACCATCAAGGACGGGTTGTTCGGTGTATTTGAAACTAACTTTTCGGAATCGCACACGGAATCTCCCGCCGGGCAACTCTTGTTCGCCGGTATCTTCTTCAGTCCGCGTGTCGAGGATCTCGAAGATGCGGGTTGCGGCAGCCAGTGCCATCTGGAGCTGAGTCCCGGCTCTGGAGAGTGATTTGACTGGCTTGTACATGGCGAAAAGGGCGGCCATGAAGGCGAAAAAGGTGCCCGTCGTGGTTTCGCCCTGGAGCACTTCCAGGCCGCCAAGGTAGATGGTGGTTGCGATGAGAAGCGCGGCAAAAAGCTCGATGAGGGGCGCCGTCATCGCTTCGAGTCTTGCGGCGTTCAGGCTGTGATCGCGGTAGCCGTCATTGGCCTCGTCGAAAACGCGGCGTTGGGAAGGCTCCATTCGAAAACTCTTGACGATGAGGATTCCCGCCAGGGCCTCTTGGAGGACCGAGCTGAGCTCTCCCATCCGAATTTGCCCGTGGCCGCTGGCCTTTCGGATCCCCTCGCTAAGTCGAAGAAGAGGTGCCAGAAGTAGCGGTAACCCCACGATAGAGATCAGGGCGTAGCGCCAGGACAACCAGATGAGGGCCGCCGCCAAAAACAGCAGGGAAAGGGCTTCTTTGATGATTTCCGCCACCTGCCGCGACAGAGCCGTCTCCACTTGAGTCGTGTCGTGGAGCACGCGGCTCAGGAGATCCCCTGTACTCGCTTGCTGAAAGAAGCTGAGGGGCAGTCCCAGCATCCGCCCGAACAGTTCCCGCCGAAGATCCGCGATGACGTTTTGCCCCACTTGGCGCATGAGGTAGGTCGCCCCGAAGTTCGCCACTCCCTTGAGCAGGAAAATCCCCACTAGAATCAGAGGGATCTGTACAAGACTTTCGGGATCGTTCTCCACGAAAATCCGATCGAGCATCGGCTTGATGAGGGGGAAGGGAAGCGCGCTGGAAAACCCGAAGAGGAGCATGGCTGCAAGAGCCAGAGCGACCCGAGTCGAGTAAGGTCGAACCCAGTGGAGAAGCCGGAGATAGAGCTGCATGAGGAACCGTTTGGGAGGGTGGTTGGTTTCTTCGCTGGTCCGGAAAGAAGCCATAGGCTATCGTGCTGGCCAGAGGCTTCCAAGCACGCGGCGCCAGAAAAGACGTAGTTCGTCAAAAAGCGTGTAAAAATAGGGAGTCAGGAGCAGGGTCGCCAGTGTGCCAGCCACCAACCCTCCAATGACCGCTCGCCCAAGGGAGTTGTAAAGAATTTCCGATGAGGTGCCGGAGCCAAGTTGGAAGAGACCGAGTCCCAGGGATTTCAGAAGCTGGTTGAGCCGGTACTGGGTCTGGGTGGCGTCCAGTGCCATGGGCACAAGACCCAGAATTGTCGTGAGCGCTGTCATGAGGACGGGGCGCATTCTGTCCATACCGGCCTTGACGATGGCGGCGTTTCGCTCCCATCCCTGCTCACGGAGCTGGTTGATCCGGTGGACGATGACGATGGAATTGTTGACGACAACGCCGATGAGGACAATGAGACCAACAGAAGCCAGCAAGTCCACGGGGGTCTGCGTTGCGGCCATGATCCAGACGAATCCAAGATAGGCGAAGGGCAGAGACAGGATGATGGTGATGGGGTGAAGGAATGATTCAAAGAGGGCGCCCATGACCAGAAAGACAAGGACTGCCGCCAGCAGGCCGGACAGGTTGGCCTGATCCTGATCGTCGGTCAAGTTCTGGAAACGCTCTCCCAGCTTCCACTCGTATCCCCTGGGTAGGGCAAGGCCCTCCAGAGCCGATTTCAAGCGATCGCGGAGTTTTTCTACATCTTTTTCCTGACTGCTGGCCTTGAGCTCCAAGGTCGCCAGTCCATTGTAGCGGCGGATTTCGCCCAGCGCTTTTCGGAAGTGGAATTCGGCAAGATTCCCCAGGGCCGTAGAGGTCCGGGTCAGGCCGGTACTGGAGGCCGCTGCCGCTGAGGCGCTCGATCCAAGAAGAGTTGTCAGGGGCGCTGCCGTGCCGGAGGCGGAGAGTGAAGAAAAATCGGTCTCCCTACCAGCCGCCGGATCTGTTCTGGGCAGTGCGGGAATCGGAAGATTCTTGAGAGCGTGGAGGTTTTGCCTGTTTTCTTCCCCGAGTTGCAGAATAATGTCGTAATCCCCATTAGATGTCCGATAGACGCCGGCTTTTCGGCCGCGAACTCCAAGAGCGACGATCCCCGCCACGGTGCTGGCGTCAAGGCCCTGTCTCCAGGCACGTTGCCGATCAATCCGCAGATTGATTTCCTGGCGCTGTTCCTCGAGCCCTGTTTCCAAGTCTTCCAGTTCCTCGAGGCGTTCCAGGCGCCCTTGGACTTCCCTTACCAGACGTTCCAGCACGTCGGTGTCTTCTCCCTGCAAAAGGAGACTGATGGAAGAGTCTTCTTGCCGTTCCCAATTGAGAAGTACCCGCGTGCCTGGCATTTGGGGAAGTGATTCTCTTACCAGCTCGGTGATCTGTTCCGTGTCAAGCTTGATCCGTTGGGGCATAAGAAAGAGCTGGATGTCGCCGTGGATCGTGTCGAAGTTAAGGAAGATGTTTTTGATTTCCAGTTTTTTCCGGAGGCCTTCAAGGCGGTTCGCGACGCGGGCAAATGCCCTCTTGGCCCCTTCGAGGTTTTGTGGTGACTCGAAATGGATGTGGAGAAACACCTTCCGTCGGTCCGATGGCGGATTGTCGGTTGTGCTGAGCTTTGACGCCATCGCTATGGTGACTGCCACCACCAGAAGGAGGCCAAGGAAAGTCTGGCTAGGTTTTTCAAGGGTTGCCTCCAGGAGCCGTCCGTAGCCAGTCTGAAGGCGGCTCAGAAGCCCGGCCTGTTGCCTGGTGGAGCGGACCTCGTGCATGGATGCGGTTGCCAGGGGGATGAGAGTTAGTGCCGTGAGCAAGGAGACACTGACGGAGATCGCAACGGGCAGTCCGATTTCACGCATCCAGATGCCCAGCCTTCCCGCCATGAAGACCAGGGGCAAGAAGACGATCACCGTGGTCACCGTCGCGGCGGTGATGGCGATAGCCACCTCGCTTGCTCCCTTGAGCGCCGCCGTCCGTGGCGGCATCCCCTCGTCTCGTAGCCGAAAGATGTTTTCTACCACCACCACGGAATTGTCCACCAGCATCCCCACTCCGATCATCAGTCCGAGCATCGAACCGATGTTCAAGCTCATGCCAAGGAAGTAGAGAATCACGACGGTCACAAGGAGCGAGAGCGGAATCGCCGTCGTGATGAGCAAGGTCGGCCCAAGTCTTCCCAGGAAGAGCAGCAAAACGATGCAGGCGAAGACACCGCCCCACAGCCCCGAGCTGGTAAGATTCCTCAGCGAGCTGGCCACACTCTGTCCCTGGTCGAAGAAAACCTGTAGCTGGAGAGGCCGTGTTTTGGGTGTTCTTGAAAACCCCTCCAATGCCATCAAGACCTGTTGGCACACCTTCATGGTGCTGGCTCGCGACTCTTTCTTGATCTCCAGCATGACGGCAGGCTGGCCGTCCACCTCAATGATTCGTTCTTTTTCGGGCAGTTTCAGAGCGACATCCGCCACCGACGAAAGAGGAAGATCGGCTCCGGGAAGAGGCAGCCTCCGGATTTCCTCCAGGCTCCCGAACTGAGCAATGAACCGGACATAGTGTTGGATCCCCGCCTCCACAATGGAGCCCCCCGACAAAGTGAAATTGCCGTTGGGAATCGCCTGGAAGAGTTGACCAAGATTGATATTGTGGGCGTCGAGGCGGTTTTGATCCAACTCAATGAGGACTCTACGCCTACGAAGTCCACGGGCCTCGATGCTGGCAATTCCGTCGATCCTCCGGAGCTTCGGCAGAACTTCCTCCTCCAGGAGCTGGCTGAGCTTGTCCACGTTGCCTTCGGTTTGCCAGAACCCCACGGCCATGATGGGAATGTCGGAGGCCTTCATTCGGAAGATGAAGTAGCGCTCCAAGTCCTCGGGAAGCTCTGGTTGGACCCGCTCCATCCGGTCTTTGACTTCGGAATAGACGGGATCGACAACGACGTCTTGCTTGAGGCGCAAAAGAACGACGGACCCGGTATTCGACGAGTAACTTTCCAGGCTTCTCACGCCTTTGATGGAGGCCAGGATTTCTTCCACGGGCCGCGAGATCTTTTGCTCCACCTCTTTGGGAGTGGAATTCGGATAGGGAAGCTGGACCAGGAGCCCCGGCCAATCCAAGCCTTCAGGTAGCATGGCGATGGGCAACTTGAAATAGGCGACGCCCCCCAGAACAAGAGCCGACAGGAGGGTCATGAGCACCGTGACAGGACGGCGAAGAGCGAATGCCGGCAGCATTGCATTTCGTTCGATCAACGGAGACGCGTTGACCATCGGGGCCTCCCGGAATGGCCGCCCACGCTGACTTTTTCGGCTCGGGCGGAGAGGAAATGGCTCTAGCTATGGAAGTCTTCCACGGACAGAGACCACCCGTTGCACCCGGTCCAGGGCGTTCTGGTTCCAGACGGCGCGGCGCACGGGGCTTCAAAGACGGAAAAAAGTAGAGCCGATTTTCTTTCTTTGTGTTGCGCGCCGCTCGCCTTCGTGCCCGCCAGACGGAGCGGTTGCCCCCAAAAACAGGGATCCACCGGGGACCGGTGGCGCCAGTCATCCGTCATTCTGGGCCATGGAGCTGAGCTCTTTGGACCGCTGAGTCGCCGTGACAACGGCGTTGATGAGCATGGGGCGGAGACCGCCAATCTCCAGCTCATGGATCGCCGCGATGGCCGTTCCCCCCGGCGTCGTCACTTGATCCCGGAGAACCGCCGGATGGGTTCCCGTTTCGCGGACTAGAAGAGCTGAGCCCAGCACTGTCTGAGTGGCTAGCCGGAGCGCCACCTGGCGGGATAGACCCATTTTCACACCGCCATCGGTAAGGGCTTCGATGACCATGTAGATATAGGCCGGTCCGCTTCCGGAAAGGCCGGTGACCGCATTCATGAGACCTTCGGCGACACGGCACACCGTGCCAACCGCCTGGAACATCTGCTGGGCCAGGCGCCCGTGATCTTCCGTGGCATGGCGGCCCAAGGCGATGGCCGTGGCCGCCGAATCCACCAAGGCGGGGATATTGGGCATGGCCCGAATGACCGGAGTGCCTGAACCGAGCGTTTCTTCGATCGAGCCCGTAGTGATTCCGGCGGCAACGGAGATGTAGAGCCGTTGGCTGTGGTTCTCGATGGAGTTGAGCTCCGCCAGAACCGTGGGCACTGTCTTGGGCTTGACACAAAGGAGGACGATCTCGGCTTGCTCCACCGCCGCCCGGTTGTCCAGTCCCGATTCAACGGCGAACTCGCGGCTGAGATACTCCAGCCTCTCTTGGCTGGCGCAGGTGGCCACGATTTGGTCCGGCTTGGTGAGCTTGGCCTTGAGAAGACCTCCCAGCAAGGCTCCACCTATGTTCCCGGTACCGATGATAGCGATTCGATAGTTGCTCAGCATGGTGGGCAGGTCTCCAATAGGGTGCGCGGAGAGGCGAGGATCGTGTCTTTGTCGGCTCCAGGGCCTCACCAAAGCTCATCCTCCGTCTCGTCTTCAGTCTCGGGGTTGCTGACCGGTTCCAAGACGACTTTCAGAGTCTTGGAACGGCTGCTTTCCAAGCCATCGACCGCGTAAGCGGCAACTTGGAATTTATAGGTTGACCCCGGTTCGGCCTTTTGGAAGTTGAACCGGGGAATCGCCGTACGCCCTATTGAAGTCCATTTGAGGCCGTGCTTCTGGTAGACGACGTAGCCACGCACGTCGGGATCATCAGAAGCTTTCCACTCCAAGACTAAGGTGCCGCTTGTTCCTTTGGCGGTCAGTTGCCTTGGTGGCAACGGCGGTGTCTGCGTAAAGGCTCGGACCGGGATCGAGGGAGCGGATTCCAGGCCGTCGAGATCCACTGCCACCAGCGAATAATAGTAGAGAGTCGCCGGTCGGGTGTCGAGATCGTGATACTTGGCGGAGCGGCTGCCCGCCTGTCCAATCTTGCGGTACCCCTTCTTGGGATGGGTAGAGCGGAAAATGATGTAGTTGCTGATTCGGCGTTCCGGGTTTTCTTGCCACTGGAGCTTGATTCCTTGACTCGGTTTCTTGGCCGGCGCCACCTCCAGGCCGATGGGGGTAAGGGGAGGCGCGAAGGTCTTGGCGCTGGCGGCCTCGCTAAGGCTGCTTTCCAGGCCAGCTTCGTTCAGGCTCGTGATGCGGTAGGAGTACTGTGTGAGGTCTCGCAGAGCAGTATCCTCGAAGCGAGTCGTCGTTCTGCCGCGGACTGTCTTGATGAGACGGAGATCTTTTTTTCCAGGTTCGAGGCGATAGATACGGTAGCCGGTAACTTCGAGTTCAGGCCGTGCCCCCCAGCGGATCTCGATTTTACGTGGTCCACCGGTTGCCCGGAGCTCCTGGACGGGTTGAGGCTTGCCAAGGGTCTGGGCCGTCACTTCGGCGGATTTCCGGCTCTTTCGACCGTCGGACGCGAAGGATGCCATTGCATAGGTATATTCGCGGTTGTGCTTGAGGCGCCGGAAGGTCTTGCCTTTGTCGGTAAAAAGGCGCTTTCGCCAACCGTTGAGGGTTGCGACCTCCCGGAAACGTTCGTTTCCTTCGCGGCGGTAGATGATATAGCCGGCGACGTCGGGGTGCGGCGAAGGAGTCCATCCGATGGTGATTTTTTTTGGACTGATCTCCAGAATCTCAAGGTCTGTTGGAGGCGGGAGAGCTTCCCCGGGAGTCCCCTGCGTGGCCCCGAAGGCCGCGGGAGCCAGAATGAGCAACAGAAAACCAAGGGAGCGAAGGAAAACGCCGGGCCGACCAGGGTTCATTGGAGCTTTGCCTCCCTGTTTCGGGAATGTACTGCCGATTCTTTGAAGAAAACGGGAACGCATCCTTGGGGGGCTTCTCGATGCAAGCGGCCTTAGGTACCGCCTTGCCCACCAAGCTATGGACGATGGCGACCGCCGGGACCTTTCAACGGCACTGGTCATATGTGGGTCCAGGGAGCGTGCTCCCTGGCGAGGTCCAGGAGCAGCGCTCCTGGCGGAGGTATGGAGGCGGAGCCTCCGCTGGGTTCCAGGGCTGGAAGCCCTGGGGCTGAGCCCGAAATTCATTGGGTGGCCGAAACGATGACCGGGGCCCCTTTCAACCAGGCTTCGGTCCTCGGTTTCGTCCACCTGAGTGGTTCCACTTGAGGCGGGTCGCCCGAAACAAAAGAAGGGACCTATCAGATCCGGTTGACAAGTCCACGCACGAAAGGAACCAACCGTTCAATTCCGTGAATCCCGTCCAGCCCGCCACCGGCAAGATGCCGGTGCCACCAGGGCGGCGCCGCGGAGTGTAAAGCAAAAACGCGGGGATTTGATAGGTCCCCAAAAGAAGACCCGCGCAGCGTGCAAAAAAAGGGTGGGGACCGGCGAAGCCGTTCACTGGACGCTTCCTTTTCTCTGTTTCCTCCCGTTGCTTTTCATTGCAACCGGTCCTATCGTGCTCCCTGGCGAGGTTCATGCACCGAGGGGAGTGGAGATCATGGCCGCGAGCCATAACCGGCGCTCCTGGCGAAGCTCCGGAAAATGACCGGGACCTTTCAATCCTCTCCTGGCGCCGGGTTTTCCTTCACAGCTTCCACATAGAGAATCCTAAGTTGGGCAAGCATTTCGTCCAGGAGTTTTTCTTCCCTGCCATCGAGGTTTCCTTGGGTCTTCTCTTTGAGCATGGCCAGAAGATCGATGGTGTTACGGGCTTCTTCAAGGTTCAGACTTGATTCACCCGTCAGCGGGCTTGCGGTCTTGCCCAGACAGATGAGCGCGGACTGATTCAGGGAGAGTAAAAGACTAAGAAAATGCGCTGACTGTCGTTCTTCATGGGTGAGATCTTCAGGCTTCATGCGTATTTCCCTGGGGAAGAGATCAAGGCGTGCCCTGGGTCTGCGTTCCAACAAGACACGCCAGGGAGGATCACCGTTTTAGCCAGGAGCTGCCGTTTTTTTCTTGGCTTTTGGCATCCGGCCTCGGAGCCAATCGACTGGGCTTGGACTAATCTTCTTCACGCCCTGGATCTCCAGCGGAGTGACCTCTTTCTCCTGGTTCACCAGGAAGATTCCATATTCTTCGGAGCCTGTCTTTCGACCGATGAAGAGCAGGGATTGCCCGTTGGGTGACCATGCGGCGGAGGCGAACTCATAGCCATTCGCTTCGGTAGAGAGCATGGTGTTTCTGGTGCCACCATAACTCGGGATGGTATAGAGTCCTTGGTCGGTAGCAAACAAAATGCGTTTGCCATCGGGGGACCAATCGATGGAACGTATCTGCTCGTTGGGGATGGATGCCAGGATTTCCCCGGTGTTGAAATCCGCCGAAAGCTTGAACAGATAGCCTATTGTGCCTTTCTTTCCATTGAGGTGAGAGCAGATCAGCCATTCGCTGTCGGGGGAACTATCGAAGATCGTGTCGAAATAGGGCTTGTTTTTGGCATCGACGAAAGAAGTACTCTTGCCTTTGCCTTCGATTTCACCTTTTTGATCCGTGGCCCACAGGGTGCGCTCTTTAGAGAAAAGGACCAGGTCGTTTTCAGCCCAGAGAGGGCGTGCGGCCTTCGTAGACTTGTGGACCCGGGAAGATTTTCCCGTTTTCGGATCGTAGACATAGATGGAACCGCGGCGGGAACCTCTCTTTGCGGGGCGCGTGAAGAGAATCTTCTTTTCTAGGACCGGTCGGTTTTCCTTGGCGCCGGGGCCCGGTGTCACCCAGGGATCGATGGCGTGGTCGATGAGTTTTTCCGCGGTTCCACCGGTTCCCGCAACCCGGAAAATCCCACGATCCGCCGAAAAGTAGACGATTCCCGCCTCCGCGAAGGCGCGGTTAATATCACTCTTGAGGTAGTAGTTGGGGTCTTGCTTGAGAATCCACCGGAATTTTTCCAGGGGCTCCACAAGGGTGCCTTTTTTGTAACGGTTGCGGGCAAGAAGAAAAATGAACCGAAGCTGTTTCTTCTTCGCATCGATGGCTTCGCGAGTCCTGGGGTAATGCTCGATGACATATTCGACCTTTTTGAGGGCCTCATCATAGCTCTTGAGGTTGTACAGGGAATCCGCCCAGGCCATGTAGCATTGCCGAAGCTTTTCGTGGGCCTCTTCCACCGCGAGGTTCTGCTCGATCGATTCCTGGAAATTCTTGGCGGCTCCCTCATAGTTCTCGGACTGGAGGAGGAGGTCGCCTTCGCGGACCTTGGCTCTTTCACTGCAGCCCAACAGCCCCGCCGAGATGGAGCAGCAGAGGGCTGCAAGCAACGAGATCTTACGGATTTTCATCGGTTCATGAGCTCCTTAAAGGGCAAATCGGTGAAATGTTGGTGCTCGGGGCTTGCCGATACGGGGCCGTTCAGGGATTGGCGCCGGAGCGCAAGTGGAACCCACGTTCCGCCTTTTGGAGGAAAAATGGAAGCCTAGGATTAACTAGGACAATTCACTTGAAAGTTCAAGCCAACGTGGGATTCCTTGGAGGAGTCGTACTCTTCGGGCAGACTGTTCGAGCCCGTGTGGATTGGCAAAAGAAGCCATGGACAGCGTATGAGATAAAATGGATCACTTGCGGTTTGTCAGAAGAAAGAGGGTGCAATGGCTCGGAGCATGACTGGATTTGGTCGAGGCGGCGCGTCCCGCCACGGTGTGACCGTCGGTGTGGAGATAAGGACCGTCAACCATAAGCACTTGAACGTGCAGGTCAATGCGCCGCGCGTTCAAAGCGAGGCGATTCACCGGCTGCGAAGCCGGGCGGTGAACGCTTTCCAACGAGGAGCCATCCAAATTAACTATTTTGTCGCCTTGGATGAAAGCTATGCGCCGCGTGTCGTTTTGAGCCGTCCTCTTGCACGGGTTTACAGGGATCGCCTTCGGGAGCTCGAGGATGAGCTCGGCGACCCAAAAAGCCGTATTCTGGAGATCATTGCAAGTCTCCCGGGAGTGCTGGAGGTCCAGGAGCCCGAAATCCAACAGGATCTATTCAAGGAGCTTCTAGACGAGGCGATGGATCAGGCTATCGCCGGGGTTCGGGAACACCGGGAAGCCGAGGGCCGAATTCTCTCGAAAAATCTTGAGAAACGTTTCCACCGGATTCTTGAGCTCTTGGGGCACGTGGAAAAGCAGGGAGAAAAAAGTGCATTGGATCGTCAGAATCGCCTGCGAAAAAGAATCGGCGAACTGCTCCGGGAGTCGGCTGTTTCCGTCGATGCTCCGCGACTGGAAACGGAGATCGCGCTCCTGGCCGAAAAAGCCGATGTTACGGAGGAAATCGCTCGAATCCGGGCTCATGTCGCGCAGCTTCGAGGGCTTTTGCCCAGGGACGGAGCCGTGGGAAGGCGCATGGAGTTTTTGTGCCAGGAGATTGGAAGAGAGTGCAACACGATTTGCGCAAAGACGCCGGATGCTCGGATTGTTCAGGAAATCGTGGAACTCCGTTCAGAGACCGAAAAAGTCCGGGAGCAGGTGCAGAACCTCGAATAATTCCGTATCGACCCCCGTTACACCGGGGCGAACGAGATCCAAGATTCACTTGAGAAGGAGACTTTGAATGGGTCGCCAAGGCATCCTGTTCATCTTGTCCGCGCCATCGGGAGCCGGAAAAACCACAATCCGTAAAGAGCTGCTACGGTCCATGCCGGAGCTTTGCTTTTCCGTCTCCCACACAACACGCCCGGCCAGAGCTGGTGAGGTCGATGGTGTGGATTACTTTTTCGTTGCTCCCCGGAGTTTCCAGAAAATGGCCGAAGCGGAGGAATTCCTGGAATGGGCCGAGGTCCACGGCAATCGGTACGGTACCGCAAGGCGGCAGATCGCCCAAGTGGTGGACGCCGGAACCGATCTCCTCTTGGATATCGATGTGCAGGGCGCCGAGCAAATCGTTAGCAACTACCACTGGGGACCTGTCGCCACCATATTCGTTTTGCCGCCAGACCCTGGAACTCTCCGTGCACGCCTCGCGGGAAGAGCTTCTGAAACTCAAGGAGACCTCGAAAAGAGGCTCCAGAATGCTCCAAAGGAAATGCTCCGCTATCTCGAGTATGATTACGTCGTTGTCAATGACGATTTGGAACGTGCAGTCTGGCAAACCGGTTGTATCATTCAGGCGGAGCGTTGCAAGGCAAGTCGGTTTCACTTGGCGGATTGCTGGTACGGCTTGCTTGAACTTTAGCTTCTGACTGCCGGGGGATAAGGAACGAAGGAACTTTGACGCGTGGCGCCAAGTTGTGCGGCAAACCGGTCACGCGGGTTGATCACGATTACAGGAGGAAAAAATGACTCTGTTTTTTGAAGATGAACTTCCCGAAGATGTCCACAGCAGATATGAAGCGGTTGTGATTGCCAGCCGCCGGGCCAGAGAACTCCAGATGGGGGTCAGACCACTGGTCGAGGGTACCGATGACCAGAAACTAACAACGATTGCCCTTCGAGAGCTTGTGGAAAGAAAGCTTGCTTACGAGTTTCGCGATCCTCTGGAGGAAGCCAAGAAGTGAGAAAGGAGCTTTCTCGGTTGGCTCGAGAGCTCCAAGGCCATTTTCAGGGGCAAGAGGAGCTTGGAGCCACAGGGTTTCCGGTCGAGCTTCTGCCGCCTTCCTTGCCGGTGGCTGCTGGACGCGCTCACGGCTGGAATGGTCATCCGGCTGCTGTCATGGGCCGGGACGGGGTTCTTGCGTCCACTGATCCCACTTTTCGGCCCGTGCATGCTGCCGTTTCGGCGGCAGGATGCCTGGCCGATCTACGGCGAACAACAGCGGGTTGCCAGAAGTGTCGGCTTTGTCAGACTCGGCGGAATGTCGTTTTTGGCGAGGGAGCTGTCGATGCCGATCTGGTCTTTGTCGGCGAGGGACCGGGCCATGATGAAGATCGCTTGGGTCGCCCTTTTGTCGGGCGCTCCGGCCAGTTGCTAGACCGTATCCTCATCGCCATGGGGTTGAGCAGGGAATCGGTTTACATTTGCAACATCGTCAAATGTCGGCCGCCTTCCAACCGAAACCCCAGGCCCGATGAAATTAAAAGCTGTGAGCCCTATCTACTGGCGCAATTGAACCATCTCAAGCCCAAGGTCATCTGTGCGTTGGGCACTTTTGCGGCGCAGACGCTTCTGGGGACGCGGGAATCCATTTCTCGGCTCCGTGGTCGCCTGTACCGCTACCATGACATCGAGCTCATGGCTACCTTCCACCCGGCCTACCTTTTGCGAAAACCGTTGGCCAAGAAACAGGTTTGGGACGACATGCAGAAAATCCAGGAGGTCTTGGGGATACCTCCCGGCAGCTATGTGGGCAAGGGGCCGTACCTTCCGCCCAAGGGGAAATGAGGCCCTGTTGTCGTTGTCTTGGGGGAACTTCCCGTGGGGAAGGGGTAGGGCCTCTTTGTGTGGAGAGCCGGAACCATGGATGACGCCGCGAACGGGCGGAAGCTCATTGAAGTTGCCATCGAGCGGCCTGTCCCCCATACTTTTACTTACTGGGTACCGGATGAGCTGCGGGAGCGTGCCCTATCGGGCGCTCGTGTCCTGGTTCCCTTCGGGCGGCGCGCCGAAATTGGAACGATTGTGTCGGAGGCCAAGGCTCCATCGCCAGAACGGGAGGCGAAGCTCAAGGCGATTGACGATGTTCTTGACAGTGAGCCGACCTTCCCGCCGGATCTCCTGAAGCTGCTGCTTTGGGCCTCTCGATATTATTTGGCCGCGCCAGGCCTCTGTTTCAAGGCCGCGTTGCCACCAGGTTTGAATCCTCGTGCATTGGTGGAGGCGTCCTTGGTGGCGCCTGGCGGCCAGAAGGGTCTGGGGGAATTGGCTCCCATGGAGCAAAAGCTCCTGGCGGAGCTCCACGGAGGTCCCCGCCGCGTTGACGCCCTGGCGCGGGATCTGGGGAAGTCCGGACTCTACCGCGCTCTTGGCCGATTGGAGGATCTGGGGCTACTGGAGCTCCAACGACGTTTCAAGGGACGCCGCAGGCGTCTGGCTCCTGAAAGCCTTTATCGGGTGGCCGTGACTCCCGCCGAGCTGGAGTTGGAGCTGGAGCATTCCCGTTCCCGGCGGGCTCCCCGGCGAGCCGAGGTCTTGGAATGGCTTGGTGCTCTTCAGGGAGAGCCGTTTCAGATCGGCGCTCTTCGTTCGGCCGTCGGGGCCTACGGCGCGAAGCTCTTCAAAGAACTGTTGGAGCAAGGGTTCCTGCTTCCAGTGAAGACGATGGAATCGGAGTTTGACGGACCCGAGGCACCCCATCCGCTGATGCCGGAGCAGTCCAAAGTCGTCGGCCGCCTGGCGGAGCTCGTATCGAGTCGGGAGTTCTCCACACTTCTGCTCCAGGGCGTGACTGGAAGCGGCAAGACCGAGGTCTACCTCCGCGCAGCCGCGGCTGCACGGGATCAGGGGCTTTCCGCCCTCTTCCTGGTTCCCGAGATCGGTCTGACACCTTTGCTCCTGGCCCGGGTGCGCCGCCGATTTGCCGGCGGCGTGGCAGTTTTGCACAGTGGCCTTACCGAGGCCGAGCGTCTGGCTCAGTGGCGGCGTATCCACAGAGGTGGTGTCGATCTCATCGTCGGTGCCAGATCCGCCATCTTCGCCCCTATCCGTCGTCTGGGCATTATTATTGTCGATGAAGAGCATGACAGCTCTTACAAGCAGGATTCGGGTCATCCCCACTACCACGGCCGGGATCTGGCGGTCGTTCGAGGCCGAATCTGTTCCTGCCCCGTCATCTTGGGGTCGGCGACGCCGACACTGGAATCGCGCTACAATTGCCAGATCGGCAAATATGAACTCTATCGCCTTGATCGGCGGGTAAAGGGGTTGGCTCGCCCCACCATCGAGATTGTGGATCTTCGGAGCTCCCGGGCACGAGGAAGCTCCGGAACCCTCATTTCACCTCGCTTGCGCGATGAGATCGAGAAGCGTCTCAAGAAGCGGGAGCAGGTGATCCTCCTCCTCAATCGCCGAGGGTTTTCCACTGTCTTACTTTGCGAGGAGTGTGGGGACATTGTCGGTTGCGATCACTGTAGCGTGACAATGACTTTTCATCGTCAGGGTTCTGTACTGCGGTGCCACATGTGCGGGGCTGTCCGATCTCCGCCTCCTCGATGTCCCGCTTGCCAGCATCCCGTCATCGACTACAAGGGCATGGGGACTCAACGTTTGCAGGAGGAGCTCCGCCGCCTTTTTCCGGAAGCAAGCACGGGCCGGATGGATCGCGATTCGACGCGAGGCCGAAATGGGCATGAGCGGATTCTAAGCCAGTTCTCTGCCGGGAAGCTCGATATCTTGGTGGGAACCCAGATGTTGGCCAAAGGTCACCACTTCCCAAAAGTCACGTTGGTGGGAATCGTCGGCGCCGACCAGATTTTCAGCATCGCGGATTTCCGCGCCGCCGAGCGGGCATTCCAGCTCTTCACGCAGGCGGCGGGCCGAGCCGGGAGGTCGGCCTTGGGCGGGCATGTCATCATTGAGACCTACAGAGCCGATCACCCGGTCATCCGCCATTGCCGCACCCACGACTACGAGGCATTCTTCATCCGAGAAATGGAGTTTCGAAAGGGATTCTCCTTGCCTCCCTTTTCTCGCCTGACCAACATCACCCTCTCCGCAAAACGCGCCGAGGCCGTGGAAAAAGTGGCTCACGAGCTTGCGCACCACCTCCGGGTGCAGCTTGCCACTATCGCTGATGTCATCGGACCCGCCTTCGCGCCGGTAGCTCGGATCAAGGATCATCACCGCTTCCACATTTTGTTGCGCACACAGAGGCCCATGAGCTTCGTTTCCCGGCTGGCGAGGTGCCTGGGGGCGTTCCGCCTCAGCGGCGGAGTACGGATCGACACCGATGTTGATCCTGTGGCTATTCTTTGATTATAATAAGAAATTAGCTTAAAAATAGTGTGGAGGCTTGTGGCCGAGCCACTGAGCGGGGGGAGCGAGGGAGATAACGAGGTCCGCTCCCCGACTTGCGGAGGGAAAAGTGATGGCCATCTTGGAAATCGAGACTTTTGGGGCCGAGGTCTTGCGAAAAGTCGCCGAGCCCATCGAAAATATCGACGACGCGATTTTGAAGCTTGTGGAAGACATGTTTCACACGATGTACGAGGCGCCGGGAGTCGGACTGGCAGCGCCACAGGTGGGACATTCACTCCGTCTCGTGGTCATCGATCATGCGCTAGAAGAAGGAAAGCCTGGGGAACCCATGGCCCTCATCAATCCCGTGATTCTCTCCAGGGCGGAAGAGGAAGACCAGATGGAGGAAGGCTGCCTTTCGATCCCCGATGTCTCGGAGCCGGTGATCCGATCTCTTGCCGTGGACGTGGCAGCCATCAACACCGATGGCAAGGAGATCAAGTTGACCGCCGAAGGATTCCAGGCCCGGGTCATTCAGCATGAGCTGGATCACCTTGATGGAATCCTTTTTGTCGATAAAATCGTTTCTTTGCTCAAGAGGCGAATGGTCAAGAAGCGTCTGGCCAAGAAACTGAAGAGGCGTTGAGATTGCGCATCCTATTCATGGGAACTCCTGAGATCGCGGTGCCAAGCCTGGAGGCGTTGCATGAAGCTGGCCACGAGATCGCCCTTGTCGTCTGCCAGCCCGACAAAAAGGCTGGCAGGGGGCGCCGCCAGGTCTTGCCGCCGGTGAAGCTGGCCGCCTTGGAGCGTGGCTTCCTTCTTTTTCAGCCCAAGACGGTTCGCCATGCGGTTCCCCAGAGAAAGCTCCGGGATGCCGCCCCCGAAGTCATCGTCGTCGTAGCGTACGGGAAGATCCTCCCCTCGGAGATCTTGGAGCTTCCTCCCATGGGCTGTATTAACCTCCACGCCTCCTTGCTGCCGGAGCTCCGCGGCGCGGCGCCTATCCAATGGGCCATCGCTGCGGGTTACCAAGAGACCGGGGTCACAACCATGCTTATGGACGAAGGGCTTGATACCGGGCCGATTTTGCTCCAGCGACCGCTGCGCATTTCCCCCCGCGAGGATGCTCCTTCACTGGCTGGCAGGATGGGCGAGGCAGGTGCCCAGCTCTTGGTTGAAACCCTGGACCTCTGGAGTCGGGGCGGCATCGAGCCAAGGCAGCAGGATTCGGGAAAAGCGACGTTTGCCCCAATTCTCGCCAAAGGAGATGGCGAGATCGATTGGGGCTTGCCCGCTGTGGCCATCGATTGCCGCGTTCGGGGGTTTCGGCCGTGGCCAGGCTGTTTTTCGTGGTCTCCCAAGGGTCCTCTCAAGATCCATCGATGCCGGGTCGCCGAAGGCTCGGGCCCGCCGGGTCGCCTCCTTGAAATAAAGAAAGAGGGGCTATTGGTGGGAACTGGAAAAGGTGCGTTGCTGCTGGAAGAGGTGCAACCCCGCAGCCGCCGGCGAATGTCGGCCACTGCTTATGCCCGAGGATACGGAATCCGGGCTGGCTTGGATTTTAGGGGCGAGGCGGACTGATGTCTTTGGGACGGATACTCATTGTCGATGACGAACCCAACATCCTCAAAAGTCTTTCTCGGGCCCTCTCCCTGGAGGGTTACGAGATCGACACAGCGGAGTCCGGTGAAACCGCCCTGGAAAAAGCCGGAAAGCAAGATTACGATCTCATCATGCTCGATGTGAGGATGCCGGCCGGCATTTCGGGGATCGAGGTCTTGCGCCACGTCAAACAACGTTCCCCCGAGCAACTCCTTGTCATGATGTCGGGACACTCCACCATCGAGACAGCCGTGGAGGCAACGCGCCTGGGGGCTCATGATTTCCTGGAAAAACCCCTTTCCACGGAGAAGATTCTCCTCACGCTTCAAAATGCCCTGAAGTTCAAGAAGCTCCAGGACGAAAACGCTTCCCTGAGGAACCAGCTCGATCCCGACTATGTGATCATCGGTGAGTCACCGGTGATGACTGAGCTCATGGCCAAAATTGCGAAAACCGCCCCCAGTAACGGCCGCGCCTTCATCACGGGCGAAAACGGGACCGGCAAAGAACTGGTGGCACGCATGCTGCATTTCAAGAGTCTTCGCCGGGATCGTCCCTTCATCAAGCTCAATTGTGCCGCCGTTCCCACGGATCTCATCGAGAGCGAGTTGTTTGGCCACGAGCGCGGTTCCTTCACCGGCGCGTTCCGGAGCAGGAAGGGGAAGTTCGAGCTTGCCCACCGAGGAACTCTCTTTCTTGACGAGATTGGCGACATGCGCCTGGAAATGCAGTCCAAGCTCTTGCGCGTCTTGCAGGAAGGCGAGCTGGAGCGCGTCGGCAGCTCCGAGACCATCCGCGTCGATGTCCGGGTCATCGCAGCCACCAACAAGAATATCGAGCAGGAACTCCGGCACGGCAGGTTCCGGGAGGATCTCTACTACCGGCTCAATGTCGTGCCGTTCCTGGTGCCGCCTTTAAGGCTACGGGTCGGTGATATTCCCCTTCTTGCCCTTCACTTCCTGAAGGTTGCCCAGCGGGAAAACGTCAAAAAGGGTCTTCGCCTCATGGATGACGCACTGGAGGAACTTTGCCGGCACCGCTGGCCAGGCAACGTCCGGGAACTCAGAAATATCATCGAACGGCTCGTGATTCTCAGTGGAGAGCCCGATATTCGCGCGGAGCACGTACGGGCGGTTCTTCCGGATTCGGATTTGTCTCCCGCGGAGCATGGCGCCACCTCCGTGGGCCCTCTGAAAGAATGCGTCCGGCAGTTCGAGCGGCAGATGATCCTTCGGACTCTGCGCCGGGAAGGATGGAAGATTGCACAAACCGCCCGGAATCTCGGGTTGGAACGGAGTCATCTCTACAAGAAGATGAGGGCATACGAGATCCGGAAACCCACTCTTGAGGACGGACACGGAGATTCTTAGAAAGGGCACTAGAGCAACGGGTCCTTGCTGGCTCACTGCTAAGCCATACCCTCATTTTTTGGGACCTATCAAATTGTCGTGTTTTTGCTTTACAATTTTCTTCGCCGAAACGGTGGCACCGGCATCTTGCCGGTGTAGCGCCCTCCGGGCTGCACGGAGCCGGGAAGGAGGCCCGCCCCAGCGGTGA
>JAJRTK010000286.1 GCA_024278345.1 bacterium
CCCTGGCAGGACTTCGCCCTGCACCCACCAGGGAGCTCGCTCCCTGGACCCACATTTTTGTGCGCTGCGCGTTTTCCTTTTGTTTCCAAACTTTGTCCCGCCTTGCGTGGATACCCGTCAACCCTTTGTTTTCTACGTGTTACGTTCCCCTCCGTCCGCCGCTGGTCGCCATCATCGCCGCTCTCGCTATCCACTGCCCTAAGGCCGAAGCACCACCCAAGAGTGCCGGTCAGCTCTATCCGGTGCCTGGTCATCGTTTTCCACCCTTCCAAATTCTTTGCGCACATCAGTTCCATCGGCGTTTCGTTTCATCCCGGATTTCTCATCAAATCCCGTCGCGAGGCGGCGCAGCCGGCGAATCCGACGACAGGCAGGCACCGGAGGCGTAGTAGAACTACGTTGAGGATGCCTGACCGGGGAGGGCGCTGTTTGCTGCGATGATTGCGTTGACGCAGCAGGGATTTGATGAGATTTCCGGGTTAATGAGCTAAATAGTAGAAAACCACTGATCGATAATCGTCTGCTTGTCCTGGGACATTGCCGTTCTCGAGCTCGAAGAGCAGACTCGAAGAGAAGGGAAGTAAATCTGGAACCATGAAGCGATGGGTGTGAACATCCGGCCGGATTCGCGCTCCCCTTGACGTGAGGCCGTGAAGTGGATGGGTACGGAGGCCCCCTTCAAAAAACCAATGAGCGTTGAAATAGTCCTCAGTTCCAGTTCCCTTGTAGCTGGTTGTTCCATCCACCGTGATGAACTCATCGCCTTCCAGGGATTGAGGATCGGAGCGCACGTCCACCACAAGTTGGCATCCCACCAGGTGCCCCGCTCCGGTCACGTCAGCCATGGTCAGCCGCCGACCGTCCAACACGGTGGCTTCCACAAAGTCGGCATGCAGGTAACGAACGTCTGAAGAGACCTCTCTTTCATCGTAGTAGACTCGGGCCGATACCGGCAGAGAACCACTTCCTTCCCATCGCAATTCTAGGCGGAGCGACTGGCGAAAGGGCAGAGGGAATCGAAGATAAAAACCGCCGTCCGGAGCCACGCCCTGCACCAGGCTAGAAAAACTGGCTCTGCTGAAGTGGTTGCCCCATGCCGTTCCCACGGGAACGTTGATCGCCGGTGACGATTCGCCGTCGTAGGTTACGCGGAACCAGAGCTTCTCCAGATCCGCGGCACTGGCATTCCCAGGGTAAAGCCTTAGGCCACGAACTACCCCGGGGCCAGCAAGCTCAGCCACGGAGCTCGTGCCGGAAACCGGGCCTGGAAACTCCGTCATTTGCGCCGCGACCGTCATACCCTCCGCGAAGGCAACGGGGTTTCCCCACTCCTCCAACGCCTTTTGGAAGGCGTACTGATCCTCAGCGCTGAGACCTAGAGAGCCATCCGCTTGAAGGATAGGCGATGGCTCGACGGATTCTTGTCCAGTGAGATCCAAAACGTTGACATGATAAAAGAGCCTGTCCACGGGAAATCGCGCTCCCGGCGGCAAGGGATCGGTGATCTTCACGACCACGGATCGTGAAAACGAGATGGGCACATAGCTATAAAAACCCTTGCCATCGGGCCACGGGGAATCCGCACCGTTTTCGTGTTGCCCTACCAACGGCGGAACGAAGGGCCAAAGATCCCCGGCGAAGAATCGGCTGGGACGGACAGCGATGAGCGGAGTCACCGAGCCATCGACATAAACTTTGAGGCGGGCGCCATCGTAAAAGCCCGGCCCGTTGCTCGAACGGCTCCCGGTTCTCGCTGTCATCCAGATCCGTGTGATGACCCCAGGGCCTTGATGGTCCACCATCACGTAAGTATTGCCCGATTCCCGGCGAAGATACTGGTTGAAGTCGATATTTGCGGCGTCCCTGGGGTCGTGAGACGAGTAAAGCCGCACTGACCCCACCTTTGGCTCCGCCAGTTGATCGATCCCGCCCAAAAGCCGATAACCCACGGAGGCTCTTGCCACCACTGGCGTGGGAGTGGGCGTTCCACCATTGCCGCCATCATCATTGCCGCTTCCACAAGCCGTCAGCGCAAGCACCCCACCGGCGATCACCAGTAGACCCAGTTTCCTCATCCCAAGAACCCTTCCTTGCCGCCCTGACCTGTCGAAGCCTCTTCGTGCCAAACCCCAAAACACCGCTCAGCCCGCCCGCACTGGCGAAGCACCCGATTTCCCGAAAACCAGCAGTCCTCCCAAGAGCGCCAGAGCCAAGGCCAGTACCGGCCAACTCAATCCGGGGACCACGGGACCAAAGGTGATCCGGCTCACCCGGGCTTTCTGCACTGTTGCGTCGTAGTAGGCCACCCATAGGTTCTCGCCGGAAAAGGCGATGCCCAAACCCTCCGCATCATCGAAAACGATGGCCTCGCGACCGTCGGTCCCAACGCCGATATAAGGAAACGGGACACCCTCCGTCTTCACCCGTTCCAGTGACTTCTCGCCCGCAATGAGGTCATTCAAGCCGTCGCAATACAGGTCGCAACTGTCCAAAAGAGGAGTGCAATTGGGAGGCGTGGTCGCACAGCCAGGCTCTCCGCACACGCATAGCCCATCGAAATCCTGGCCATCTTCAAACTGCGTGGGCCACTCGGTTCCCGCGGGAACCGTGAGCACGATCCCAACATCCGTTAGCTGGAGACTGTCATCGAAGGTGCTGTCGATCCCATAAGCAACGGCTCGACGACCTCCCGCGCTGGCCGCCACATTGATCTCCTGCGTCGCGAATTTGTCTGACACATTGTCAAAGCCATAACGGTGTAGAATTGTGGGGCTGACGGACGCACGAGCCGTCGTCAACTCCGAAAAATAGAGATCCCGCCCCAGGAGCCCATCCAAGGCCGTGATGCCGTAAAGATCGAGGCGCGTCGAGCCAGGCCAGGGTTGGAGCCGCACTTTTCCCGGCGAAGACGGAATGTCAAAGGTCTGGCTTCCAGGCGTCCACGCGCCCGCGGTAAGACCTTCCCGCCGGGAATAGACCCCATCGTTCCGGTTTATCCCGAAAGTCCCCACCACCTGCGCCATCCCATCATCGGACACGGCAATGGCCAGGCCATTGCCGATGGGCGGGCCGCTCGCCTTCTCGGCTTGGCCGAAGCTGCTACTGCCGCTGGCCGCCCGGTAAACTTTGATCTGATTGTTGCCGCGGGACACATCGATGAAGGTGTGAGCAGCGTACACAAGACCGTCTAGGCCCACGGCAATAGCCACATCCTTGATCTCCCGGCCCAAGGTGCCAAGGTTGATGCTCCTGGTGACGACTCCTTGGAGGTTGGTTGCGGCATCGATCTGGACGAGAACCGGCCGAGTCGAAACCGTGAAATCGCCGGCAAATGTGACGTAGGCTCGCCCGGGAGTCGTGGGATCGGCTGCGATTTTCGGCTGGTTGACATCGACATTGGAACTTACAAGCGTCCCGCAACCTTCGCCCAGAAGAAGCGAGGGAAAATGCCAACTGTCATCGGCGGCCGTGTAGTGAAGATACCGGATCTCGCAGTAACCTTGGGGATTGTTTCCCGTTCCCGCACGCCAAACTAGGTGCAGGTCTCCATTTCCTTCCGCGGCCATGGACATATTGACTCCGACGCGGTCGAGGTCCAGCGTCTTATCGACGGTGGCGCCGAAGGCGGGAGAGAGGAAAAGCAAAAGCCACAGCATCCACCAAGCCCCTGTGAGGACGGGCTTCGTGCTTCTTCGATTCATACGGTGTCGTTTCAGTCTCTTCTCCATCCTATCCTGGCTCCGATTCTTGAGAGGTCAAGGCTCCATCTCACCTTCATCCCCCCAGCATGGAGAGTTTTTCCCTATTCGACAACAGCCCGCCCAGAGCCAAAAGGGCAAGAAGCATCGCCCAAAACCTCATCTCGGGGACCGAGGGTGTGGGAGGCGGAGGAAGAATGTTGGGAAGAAAAACCTCCGTCAACCGGGCGCGGCCCACCACCTGATCGTAATAAGCAATCCAAAGCCTCTCCTTGGAAAAAGCCACCGTGGGGCACTCGGCTGAATCCAGCACCACCAAAAGGCGGCCGTCCGCTCCCGGCACGATGGCCGGAAGCCTCCCATCACCGCGAAGCCCATCCAGGGAATCGATCCCCAACCCATCATTGAGTCCATCGTCATCGACATCGACAAAACCCAGGGGCCAACTCGATCCTATGGTCGTGATCGCCACAAGCCCAAGATCGTTCCGCTGCTCCCACAGCGTTCCGTCGATGCCATAGACGAGAGCGATTCGGCCACCGGCGCTCGACGCGATCTCAAAATCGTCAGTGGAGAAGCGATCACCGCCTCCCAGAAAGTTGTTGTTAAAGGTGTAGCGGTGGAGAAGCGTGGTCGTAAGGTCCGTGCGTGTCCCATCGTAGCGCGTGTACACAAGTTCCCAGGTCAAGTAGTCGGGAGGCAGTGCCACCCGCAAAAAGAGATCGAACTCTGCTCCACCGGCGACGGGCTGCACGCGCAACTGGTTCAGTCCCTTGTACGCGGCACCGGACGAATCCAGAAACCGGAGGGCATTGGGTCCGGGAGTCCATGCACCTCCCGATATGCCATCCCGTCGCGAATAGACGCCATTCTTGTTGAAAGTCCCGAAAACCCGGGCACGACCATCTTGGAGCTCCAGGAGATCGAGCCCCTTGCCAACCCCCGTCGAACCCGTGGCCTTTTCCTGGAAAAATTGCGTGCCCCCCGTTGCTCCACGAAAAATGTTGATCCGGTTTTTCGAGACTCTGGGGAAAATCCACAGGTAGCCGACGTTGACCATTCCCGTGGGGCCAACCGCCAGATCGATGCCCTTAATTTCAGTGGTCCGCTGGCCGAGACCCAAGGTCCGGGTCACAACGCCCTGAGGAACAAGCTCGGTATCGACCTGCACCAACGTCGGCTGCGTGAGGCGGGCGATGTCCCCCGCAAACGCAATATAGGCCCTTCCCGGGGTCGATGGATCCACAGAGATCTTGGGCTGGTTCCAGTCGATCCGCTGGCTAATCAGCGATCCGCAGCCATTGGCCACCAAAATCGACGGAAAATGCCAGGTATTGTCCGCCCGCGTATAATGAAGGTAGCGAAGCTCGCAATAACGCCCGGGATCGCCGCCGGTTCCCGCCCGCCACACAAGATGAAGATCTCCGTTCGCTTCGGAGTCCATGGCGAAATTGACCCCCGAAATATCGAGGTCGAGGGTCGTGCCAAACGACTGAGCTCGGACGTTCGACGCCATGGCTCCCCAGAAGACCATTCCCAGAAGCAAACCAAGTGGAAATAGCGGTCCAGCTACTTTCGACCTCTTTTTCGCGCTCATCGTGAACCTCTCATGGCGTCGCTTGGGAATTGGGATGCACCACAAAGCATCTTAGCAACGCGAGCAGGCGGCGCAAAGCGCCGCCTGCTCATACGAGCGATTACCTTCATCACAGACAGGAAAAGCCTTTATTGCTCGCTATTTGCCGATTCCGCTCGCCGTTGAGTCGGTGTTCTCCGCCGAACTTGCCGACCGAGACACTTGCCTCTGAGCCTCGCTGGCAGCCTGCTGCATGGCCGAATTTTGCGCAATCTGATTCGCATTTTGCCGCGCCGCGTCACGAGCCATCTGCTCCGTCGCACGCTGCATCATCATCTGAGCTTGCATCTGGGCCATGGCCTTACCAGCTCCGCCATCCGTGCTTGCCGTGATCGAGCCTTCGGGAAGCATCGCCCGGGCGTTGGCCGGAAGCTGACTAAGATTGGTGATCATCGCCTGGCTTGGTGCCGGGGATTTCGGCGGATTCCCGAAAAGCGCCTCGGCCCCGGTGAGGATCGTCACCTTGGTGCCCGCGGGAACACCACTGAGCCGCGCCGCCTGAGGAGGATTCGTCTTGACGTTCGCCAAGATGACATCCGGATTCTTCTGAAGAAATTCCTTCATCGCCTCGGGAGTCCCCGGCCAGACGCCCCCGTTGCGCTGGAGGATCTTGCCCGAATCTAGCGCCATGACCTGGGTTGGCTTGGGGTTTTTCCCATGAAGACCGGTGACCGAGATCACCATGTCTTCGCCCGTTGCCGTCGTTGCATATTTCGGATGGCCGATCCCCGCCTGCCCATTGAAGCTGGCTTTCTCTGAATATATCCCCGTAACCGAGGCGCCACCCCTCTGGGTCCCGCCGTACCAAAGCGAGTTGGCGGCGTCTTTGGAAAGCTGCTTGAATGCATCCGAGTTCGTCGCCTTGCTCGCCGGAGCCATACCGCCGGAAGCGCCCGGTGAGGGTGGCGGCGCCATGGTCGGCTGATGAACCGAACGCATGGCCGCGGGAATCGATCGGCTCTGCGCACCCGCCGGCTTCACTGAAGAGGCTCCGGGTGTCGCGAAACCACCTCGCATCAAGCTGAAGCTACTCTTGGGCGATCTCGCCTTGTGGCGCCCCTTGAGGGATCGCTGACGAAACAAAGCATGTTTGGAAGGTGATGCGACTTGCATGGAGAAGATCCTCCGGCACGAGTGGTGAGATTCTTTGAATATTTCCCAGTGCCTCCAGCTCTCGCCCATGGAGAAACGGCCACGCCGTTCCCCCTACAAAACGAGTCACTTTGAACACTGACTAAAATAGATATCGGCAAACTCGAGCAAAAAGTTGCTGTACCACTTTCTCTCTTGCTCCCAAAAACTAGCGTTCAGCGGCATCCAGAGTCCCTAAAAAACTGTTCGGAAGAAACCGCCATGGGAAGGAAAAGGCTGGCCCATTTCTCATCCCGTGAACATCAAGGATTGCCCGCCAATCTCCAAGGAGCAACCTCGACAGTTTCACACCTGGCTGGGTCCGGAGCGCTCATTGCCGAAGGCGCCCAAATTCCGATAGTGTTCTCGCACAAGGGCGAGGTTCTCGGTGGACCCTTTGTTCTTTTTGCGTTGCGTTCCGCTCCCATCGTGCGCCATCCGACGCCCGCTACTCGCCATTGTCACCCCTTACGCCAGCCACTGCCCTAAGCCCGGAGCACCATTAAAATTCCTGGCTCAACCACTTAGCAACGGTATTTCTCCATGCCTGTTTTCACCGCCGGAGCCTTGGTCCTTCGGACCTTCCCTACCAAAAACGCTAGCCTTGTCGTGCGCCTCTTTACAAGCGAATTTGGGAAGATCACCGGGTTCGCCCGCCGAGCGCAAAAAACCCGATCTCCCATGGCCGGACGGCTGGAAATCCTCAGCCTCGGCGAAATCAAAGGCTATCGCAATCCCCGAAAAGAACTGTGCCAAATCGATTCCATCAGCACGTTGGAGATCTTTCCCACTCTGCGCTCCAGCCTCGAAGGGTTCTATGCCCTCAACTACATCGCCGAATTGCTCGATGAAATGTTCCTTCCCGACGAAGCTCATCCCCAGTTCTTCGCACTCGTCCTCAAACTGCTCATGCTCCTGGAGCACAAGGCCGCCAGCCGAGACCTCCTCCTTCGTTACCTGGAGATCCAGCTTCTTTCAGAACTCGGCTACAGTTGGAGCTTCGACGCCAGCCCTGACGAAAACAGCCATGACCTTGTCCCCGTCTTCCATCCGGAAGAGGGGGCCTTCCACTTTTCCCCAGCCTTACGGTGCCCAGCGGATGCGGTTCGACTTTCCCGACCGCTCCTGGAACTCATCCGGAATCTCCACGGTTCCGAAGTCGAGGATCTACTAGAGCTCCGGCTGCAAGAGCGAGATCGCCGTCTCCTAGAGCATTTGTGCCACCGGGCATTGCTCTGGCGCTTGGAGCGTCCCCTCCGTTCGGCCCGATTCCTCCAAGAGCTCGATGATTCCGCGCCGCCACTTTTCTAGGCCGTCGCCGTCAGGCCATAAATAATTTACCTTGAAAGTCGCGGTCAACAGATGTTTTAGGGGATCCGCTTACCATGAAAGTACGGCCTCGGTCATGGTACCGGCCACCCGAAAAAAGCGCGCAGCGCACAAAGATGTGGGTCCAGGGAGCTGGCTCCCTGGCGTGGGTCTGGGAGCGGCGCTCCCAGCGGAGGTCCGGAGGCGGAGCCTCCGCCGGGTTCCA
>JAJRTK010000287.1 GCA_024278345.1 bacterium
ACGCACGGCGTGACCCTTCGAGTCACGCAAACGTGACCCTTCGAGTCACGCAAACGTGACCCTTCGAGTCACGCAAACGTGACCCTTCGAGTCACGCAAACGTGACCCTTCGAGTCACGCAAACGTGACCCGCCAAGCGATAGCGAGGCGTTGGCGCTTGCGGTTCCACAGTCCTGGAATTGTCCCGCGTTGCGTGGATGCCCCACAGGCATCTTGCCTGTGCGGCGCCGTCCGGGCTTCACGGAGTCAGAGAAGAGCCTCCCCCCCAATGCTGAAGTTGTAAACCGGGTTTGATAGGTTCCCATCTAACCACGTACTTTCATGGTAAGTGGATACCCGATTTTTGCGAACTCCATTTGACTTCAAAGCAGTCGGATTGGCGTAATGAACGTCTTTTACGAAGATTGGACCTGGGTTTGGAAAAGTGGATCAAATTTTTCGAAAAGGAAACTTAACAGCATTTTTGAATAGTTTTCCTTGCGGATCTAGCACCAGATTCAGCATCGATCGCCATGAATTCAGCACAAATCGGTATAAGATTTCCGTTCGTTCTCCTGCTCGTATTTATCGTGTTTGATTATGCCCCAGAAATGGCGAAGAGCCAGAAATCGTTGTTGGCCAAGAACCCGTCAAACCGAACCCGGTTGCATCAGCTTCCTTACCAGTTGTGTCTCAGACCGAGTTTGTGGAGTCCTTGGATCATCACGGGAGGCAGGTCTTCAGCAGAATCCTCGAGTTCGCTCAGGACCGCTCTATGCCGATCCATTGGGGGACGAAGGGCTTCTCGTTGAATGTCGATGTGAAGGGCACGCATGTTGCCGTCTACTTTGGCTATCCACCGCACTCTGTGTATAAACAATCGATCTACACGGCTCTGCAAGGTCGTGGGGGGATATCAGCGAAAACATCGGTCCCTGAAACGGTGGTGAGAGTCCTGCTGAGTCAAGCTGAGAGCACTGGTCTGTTCCGGCGTGCCGGCCGAGAACTGAAATGCCCTGTCGATCGGGCGTTCAGCGAAGACGAGACAGCCCTCCTCATCTCCTGGTGTGAGAAGGTCGATGCGGCTATTAGAGAACACGGCCTGAAGGAATAGAGAACCTACGCCCCAGCACGGTTTGGATGATCATGCGAATCTACTTGGACAACTGCTGCTTCAACCGACCCTTCGATGACCAAAGCCAGGTGCGGATCCTAATCGAGACAGAGGCAAAGCTTCGTATCCAGGAGCGCGTAGCCACAGGAGAAATAGAGCTGGCATGGTCTTATGTCTTGGATTACGAGAATGCCGCGAATCCCTTCGAGGAGAGGCGAGTGGCAGTTGCGGCTTGGAAGAATCGTGCCGTAATCGATGTTAATGAAACCCCGGAGGTTTTGGAGACCGCTCAGGACCTACTCACAATCGGGCTCCGGAGCAAGGATGCTCTTCATGTTGCCTGTGCAGTAGAAGCCTCCTGTCAGTATTTTCTGACAACCGATGATGCCCTTCTCAAGAAGCTGCAACATTACGATGGCATCAGCGGGCTCGATCCCACGGCATTTATTCGGAGTACAGAGCCATGATAACAGACGAAGAATTGAAGGTTGAGGGAGTTCGCGCTCTCTTCGCAGCACTCGGAAACGTTCAGGCTGAGAGGTTTGTAAGCCTGATGACGAAAGCGGCGTTTGACTACACGAAATGGCAACGTGGCCTCTGGGCTGAGAAACCTATTGACGAGATAAGTCGTGAAGCGATGCAACTGCGATCTTTCCACGAGACCACCAACAACCAGAGCAACAGAGACAAGCAGTCACTGCCGAACAAGCCGATGGACCAGATTCGCTGATGCTCACAGGTCATCGGCAAGACGTTGGGCGACTATGAGGCGTAAAGAGAAACAATGATAAAGCAATTCTTGATGAAGCGAGCTAAGATTGCCAGGGGACTATTGAACACCTACCTTCGGCCAAACCCGGATTTCTCATCAGACTTCGGCGCGAGGGGTCCGAGGCCCGACGAGAACAAGGAGAACGACAGCCGGCCGCCGGAGGCGTAGTGTCAGATACGTTGAGGAGGGACGGCCGAGGCCGACGCTGTTCTCATGGGCGGATCGGGCGCCGCAGCAGATTTCTGATGAGATATTCGGGAATAAGCCCGCGATCGATCACACGATTTTCTGGGCTTTCCTGTACCAGTAGGTTTTTGGAGCATTCAAGTGGCCCAGAAGAAATTGTACTACTCTACGCTTGGCGAATTACTCTATTGGTCTTACGCCAATCTCGCGATGGCAGACGCGGCATGTTCGCATTCGGCTTCGAAGTACGGGCCGACGTATTACATGATACGAGCCAAGCTCTACAAGGGCCTGAAGGATGGTACCATGAAAGTGGGCTCCATGCTCGACGACGAGAAGATCAAGCACCAAAGTGAAAAAGTTTGTACATACTGCGGCTCCGACGCAAAGCTCAGCATGGATCACTTGATTGCCAAGAGCCGAGGCGGACCTGAAACCGCAGACAACGTGGTTTGGGTCTGTCGCTCATGCAATAGCTCCAAACGTGATACGGACTTTTTGGTATGGTGGGCCAACAAGCACGGAACATTTCCGCCCTTGATGGTTCTTCGTAGATATCTGAAACTGGCGATCCAAATTACGGATGCGAGGAAGAAATTGGACGTCCCACATGCGTCCGCCGAGACCGAAGGACTGCCGTTTGAGATCACTGCAATCCCCGTCAAATACCCAAAACCTGGCAATTGCCGCATGTTGGGAGGACAGAGTGCATCTCTTGATCCGCGCCCAGAAACCAACAACTGATCTCGCGTCCTATCGGACGTGGTCGAGAACCACCCCAGAATCTCAGGGAGTGTCGCCGGCGGAGGGCAACAGAGCCCGGCGGGTCGGTTGTAAGGGGAGTGACGCAAGCCGTGGGACCAGCGGCACGACCAGCTTGAGCCCCCGGCGCTTTTCCCGATTGGTGCCCGAAAGCACTACATCGCTGAGCAATCGCGGGTATCCACGTAAGGCGGCACAGAGAGTGAAGACAAAAGGAAAACTCGAAGTGTCCCGTTTTACGTGGATGCTCGTCGCCGCAGCAGATCCGTGATGAGAGATCGGGGTTTACGACTCACATTTTCTTCGTGGCGAGAGCTGTTCTTTCCAAGCCACCTTCCGCCATTCCCAGCGTGGCGCCAGCCGTAATGAAACAGGAGAGAGTCAAATGGGCTGCCAGGGCCCTGGCAGCAAAGAGCACTCCCTTTCGCTTCAGGCAGAGGCCGAAAAAGCGGCGCGAGAGGCCCAGATAGAGCCCGAGGAGCAGAACCGGAAACGGCCAGATCCATGGAGTGGCCACTGGCGCTCCCAGAGAGAGAAGAACAATCACGCCGAGGGCGCGGGAAACCCCGCCTGAAGCCGTGGTCGCCGTGTTGTCGAACTTTCCGCCCCGCTTCATAAAGAGCCGGGTCCACATCCTGGCCCGGCGAAAATAGAGGATGGCTTGCTTCCGAAAACCTGGATGATGGTGCCTTACAAGTATGGTGGGATCGAAATGGATCGTCGTTGCTTTCCGGATGCGGTAGCCTACTTCGTAGTCTTCGATGTCGGCGCCGCGATAGGTGGTATCGAATCCGCCGATCTCCAGAAAGAGCTTTCGCTCGATGGCGGAGTGACGACCGGGGAAGAAGGTGTGCTGATTGCCACGGGGAAGCCAGCTCCACTCCATCAGAGCTTTGTACTCGGCGAAGAAACCAAAGTTTGCCGGCGTGGAAGAGCAATAGCCAGAGAGAGCGCGGACTCCCGACCGGGCGAAGGCCGCCGCCAGATTCTTAAGAGATCCCGCTTCGAAGACGCAGTCGCTGTCGGTGAAAAAAAGGAGCCTCCCTCGCGCCTCTTGGGCGCCGAGGTTTCGTGCCCGAGCCGGGCCGCCGTTTTGCTTCATCTCGATGACCCGGACGTTGCCAAGCCCTAGGTCCCGGGCCGCGGCCCGCATCGCCGCTGCCGTCCCGTCACCGGATGCATCGTCCACCAGGATGATCTCCACCTCTAGGGGCCTCAAGCCGGCATCCGGGAGAGAGCGGAGCAAGAGATGCACTTCGCCAGCCCGCCGGTAGACGGGAACGACCACCGAGAGCCACGGGTCCGCCGGGCGTTCGGGCTGCGCCTCCGCATCGCTCACCGAAGGCGTTTTCGGGCCAGGATTGCTCATGCTCCGGAGGATCGGCCTACCGCCGGTTGGAGTCAAGTGCGGGGCGGAGAGATCATCGCCTTGGCCACAACGGGAAGCCATGGTGCGCCCTGTTTTTCTCCATGCCGGGGGTGGCTAGTCGCCGCCGGCCTGAGACCATCCCCGACACCGTTCCATCAGTTTTCCGGCCAAGGGGCCAGGCGTACGCCCTTTCCCGGCCAGGTTCTCCAGAATCAGCGCTGCTTGCTTTGGATTCTCGTATCCGTAATCCGACAACAGATCCCGGAGGCCACTCTCATCATTTCCCAGAAACCGAGCTGCCAAGGCAGGGAGAAAACAGCCCAACCGCCGCGGGTCACGGTAAACAAGAGCGTGAAACAAGTTCGTGACCAGCCCCGCCGGCAATCGGGCAAACGCCGTCTCCAACAGGCTGTCTGCTTCCAGTGAATCCAGCGGCCGCGTCCAAAGCGCCAGAACCAGGTCTGCCTCCTCTTCCGAAAGGCGCGTCAAAGACTCTTGGTCCAACCGCCCTGACCCATAATACTGCGGTTCATCGATCCACTCGAAGATCGACATGCACCCGGGACACTGGTAGATCTCGCGGTCAGATCCGAGGTCGAAGCTCTGAAGCCTGCCGAACGATTCTGGAAACCTCTCGTCCATTCCCGTCTTCACCGTGAGCGAAGGCGGCAAGTCACCACAGACGCCGCAGAGGGTCTTCTGGTTCACCACGGTTCCTTCCTTTTTCTTGGGCGTGGGCCTCTTGACGAGCACCATTCAAGAAAACCGCTTTCTTCTCTTTGGGTTGGCTTCCGCTCGCGGCGGCACGACCCACGCCTTCGGCGCGAGTTCCCCCCGTCCGCCGCCACTCGCCTTTCATCGCTCCGGGCAGGATTTGTTACCTTGAAATCATATAGCAAAAGAAGGAGACAATTCCATGCGCATCGCAATCACGCGAAAGATCAGTCCTTCCATGGCGGCCTGCCAACTAACCCACATCCAGCGGCAGCCCATCGACCTGGAGAAAGCCCGAAAGGAACATCGTGAATATGAAGAACGCCTTCGGGAGGCCGGTTGCCTGGTCCATTCACTGCCGGCGGAGCCGGATCTGCCCGATTCAGTCTTCGTGGAGGATATGGCCGTGGTTCTCCCGAAGGCCGCCATTTTGACGCGCCCCGGGGCCGCGATCCGCCGGGCCGAAGTCCACGGTATTGCCGAAGCCCTTCGACCGTACCGGCGGCTCCTTTCCATCACTGCCCCGGCCACCATGGATGGCGGTGATGTTCTGCACCTTGGGAAGATTCTCTACGTGGGGCTTTCCCGACGGACGAACGAACAAGCGATCCGGCAGCTCAAAATCCATCTCGATCCGCTGGGATACCAGGTGACGCCGGTGCCCGTTACAGGCTGCCTCCACCTCAAGAGCGCCGTCACCCAGGTATCCCCCGATGCTCTTCTTCTCAATCCGCGATGGGTGAGTCCCATGACGTTTCCCCGGTGGCGGATCATCGAAGTCCATCCAGCGGAGTCGAGCGCCGCCAATGCCCTTTGGATCGGCAAGCATCTGATCTATCCCGCTGCCTATCCCGAAACCGGAAAGAGGCTCGATGCGGCCGGCCTCGCTCCAATCCTTGTCCCGGCCGCCGAAGTCGCCAAGGCCGAAGGCGCTCTCACCTGTTGCAGCTTGGTGTTCGAAGCCGTTGGCGCAATGTACAGGTAGAATGAAGGAATACCTCAAACTCTTTCACGATCCGGCATCGGTCATGGTACCGGCCACCCGAAAAAAGCACGCAGCGCCCAAAGAGGGGTCCAGGGAGCTGGCTCCCTGGCGTGGGTCTGATGCCGAGCGTAAGCGAGACGCGGCCCAAGGGGCCGCAGCGCAAGCTCCCAGCGGAGGTCCGGAGGC
>JAJRTK010000288.1 GCA_024278345.1 bacterium
AGGGAGCTGGCTCCCTGGCGTGGGTCTGGGAGCGGCGCTCCCAGCGGAGGTCCGGAGGCAGAGCCTCCGCCGGGTTCCAGGGCTGGAAGCCCTGGGGCGGCGTCTGAAATCTGCACCGTGGCCGGTACTATGACCAAGGCCTCGAACTTCTTTCCGGGAAATCCGCCATACTGGCAGGGTGGAGCCGTCGGCCTCGGTCATCGTCTCGGACGCCCAGTGAATTCCGGGCAACAGCGCCAGGGCTTCTGGCCCCCGAACCCGGGGGAGGCTCCGGCTATCGCCTGCGGGGATGTTGGGGTTAGGCGAACCTGACCGGGCTGGAAATCGCACTCCGGCTATCGCCCGCGGGGATGTCGGTCGCGGTCTCGCTGCCGCTCGGCGCATGGACCTCGCAAGGGAGTGCGCTCCCTGGATCAGCCAAAAGATGCTTGGAGCTTCTCCAAATGCTGTTGGCAGCGTGGAACTGGTATCATCGGGAGGAGTTTACACCAGGCGGTCCCGGGAAGTAAGAAAGTCTGGTGGCACTCCGGAAAAATGGCGAGTAGCGGGCGTCGGCTGGCGCCCGATGGGAGCGGAAGGCAGCACAAAAAGGGAAAAGGGGTACCTGAAAAACCACGCCCTAAAATGGAGAGCATGGCCGAAAGTCTCGGCCCATGATGCGTCGTCAAGCGAAGTCACCGCACCAACAATCCTCCTGCTTGCTCCTTTTCGCAACGGAAAGATTGGTCAGGTGGTGGCTCGCTTTTTTGTGCTAGAATAAGGATCGGGGATGGAAATCGGAAAGTTGGAGGCGATGTCAGAATCGGCGGTCTACACGATGAGGGAAGAGCGCATTTCGGAGGCCCCCTGGTGGAGGCGCGACATCTGGACGCTGGCGAACGCCATCACTGCCATCAAGATTCCTCTGGCAGTCCTTTTTCCCATTGTCGGAACCGGCTGGCGATCAGAGCTCGCGATCCTGTTTATTGCGGGCATATCTGACATTCTCGATGGTTGGATCGCTCGAAAAATGGGGCAGTCGCACGGCTTCGGGATGATTCTCGACCCCATTTGTGACAAGCTCTTCCTGATGACTGTTGTTGGGACGTTCCTTTTCGACGGCCGGCTTGGACCAGGAGCGCTCCTGGTTGTGACGCTCCGGGATCTCTACGTGCTTGTGGCATCAGGTTTCTTGTTCGCCACGGGCCGTTGGCGGGAGTGCAGTTTCCAAGCGCGTTTTTTCGGGAAGCTCACGACTTTTCTTCAGTTCGCGCTCTTGGCGCTAGTGGTCCTGGAAGCGCCAATCTGGTTCATGCTTGGGCCGGTGCTTGTCGTTTCGCTTTTGGCCTGTCTGGACTACTCCCGTGCCCCGATGCGCAAGGCGAAAATGGAGAACCGAGTTTGAATGTAAAGACGAGGATCTTGTTTTATGCGCAGTTGGGTCGGCTTTTGGATGCGGGCACACCGCTTCAGGGCGCGCTTCGCTTTCTTGAGAAACACCAGGAGCATGCCTATGGCAGCCTCTGCGGTGCTCTTGGGCAGGCCATCGAAAGCGGGAAAAGCCTCGGTGAAGCCCTGAAAAACGAGGCTCGACTCCCGCCGATACACTGCCGGCTTTTGGCCTTCGCCGAACAGGCGGGTCGCCTTCCTCAGACGTTGAGCAACATCCGAAGGTGGGACGAAAGGGAACTGAAATTCAGGCGGGAGTTGACCTCAAAGGCGATCTACCCAACTTTCGTTCTAGTGGCGGCCATCGTCTTGCCACCACTGGCAATTCTTGTGACCAATGGATTGGCGGCATACCTGGAATCCGTTCTCTTCCCCCTCTTGATTATCGGTGGCGCTGTTGCTTTCCTGGCAGTCGTAAACTGGGCGTTTCCCAGTTTGGCAGCAACCATAGGAAACCAGGTGCCCATTCTCTCCACCATCCGCCGCCGAGCCGCCGGAAGCACGTTTCTTCGCGCTTTGGGAATGGGCTTGGAATCGGGATTGGGACTGGTGGAGGCATTAGATGGGGCAGCGGAAAGCGCTGGATCGCAAGAACTTGTCCGGCACGGCCGCAGATGCCGCGATGACGCGATGTCTGGTGGATTCGCCCTGGATCGATTGGCGGTATCCCGACTCTTTGGTGATTTCGGGTCTCAAATCCTGCGAACGGGGGATGTCACGGGAAACCTGGGAGACGCCTGCCTCAAAGCCGCGGCACTCTTGGAGGAGGATGCGGGCCGGATGGTCAAGCAGGCCATTGGTGTCGGAACGGCACTCGTCTACGGAACGGTGGCTTTGGTGGTGGCGATAACGGTGATCCAGTTTTTTCGAAATCTCTACTCGGCCCTGCCAATTCCATGAAAAGATTGCTCTTGTTGAGCCTCGTCGCGGGATGGGGGGGCCTCGGGCTTGCTTATACGGCGCCGGATATTGAAGCGGACAGGCTGATGACCCGCGGGCTGCAACTCCTTTACGAGGCGGATTATGGAGAGGCCGAGCGCTTTTTCTTGGAGGAGTCTGCCAAGGACCCTGAAGAGCCTCTCCCTTGGGTAGGGCTTCTTTTCCTCTACCATCTGCAAATGTATGAGGTCGATGACCTTTCCAGGATCAAGGAGTTCAAGGCTGCCTTGGGCGTGGCACGACGGCTTGCCAAACGGAAAGTCACAGTGCGCGGAAGCGGTTGGGATTCAATGATCGAGGGTGCTGTTCAAGGAATGTCCGCCCTTTTGGAGGCTCGGCAGGAACACTGGATTTCTGCCGTAAGAAAGGGGCTACGCGCCAAAAAGAGTCTGAAAGTGGCACTTTCGGCGGACCCGGAGCTTTGGGACTGCTACCTTGGAATTGGGGCGATTGACTACTTTGGATCGGTGGCCACCAAGGACTTCTGGATTCTCCCCGGTTTTTCGGATCAGCGGCGAAGGGGCAGGGAGGCAGTGGAATTGGCCCGCGCCCGCGCCTCTTACGTCAGGCCATTGTCAGAGTTCGTTCTGCTCTACATCTATTATGAAGAGAAGGAGTTCGAGTCAGCTCTGGCATTGGCGCATTCTCTTGAGTCCAGGTATCCAGGGAATGCTTTGGCGATGAGCTGGGTTGGTTGGCTCAGCCGTCGGCAGGGGGAATTTTCCAGCTATCTCGACGCCTTTGAAAGAGTCGCTGGCCTGGGTGAAAACCGGTTTCATTCCCTTTACAATATGGGTTACGCCCGATATTTGGCCGGCGGTGATCTTGACCTGGCGAAGCGGAATCTCCGTGCATTTTTGGCGGCAGGTCCTTCGGCGCGCTGGCAAGCCCGGGCCTACTATCGCATGTCGCTAATACACGAGCGACAGGGCCGTCCAGCGTCGGCTCGTCGAGCGCTCCTCGCAGCTACTTACATCGATCCTGGGTACGCTCCGGCAAAGCGGCGGCTCCAACGCCATGGTCGAATGCGTCCCAAAGAATAGACACGGCAGGCTGAAAACCAAGAGTCTGGAGGTTTCTTCTGTTGTCTTGACAATGTGAGGATGATTTGGTTAGCGTCCCGTTTCGCTGTGGGATTGAAGGGCCGTGGGTTCCTTTGCGCTTTTCTCAGCCTCTGTTTTTGGGGCATTTTCAGTTCGACTCAACTGGTTTGGAGCATTTCCTTGAAAAAGTCTCTCGTCGTGGTCGAATCGCCTGCGAAGGCGAAGACGATCAACAAATTCTTGGGCAAGGAATATATTGTCGCGGCCTCGGTGGGGCATGTTCGTGACTTGCCGAAATCGAAGTTGGGCGTCGATCTGGAGCATGGGTTCAAGCCGCAGTACGTCCGATTGCCGAAAAAAGGGAAAGTCTTGCGGGAGCTCCGCAACCACGCTGCCCAGTGCGATGCCGTCTACCTTGCGCTGGACCCCGATAGAGAGGGAGAGGCCATTGCGTGGCATATCGCCGAGGAGCTGAAGGAAACCAACTCAAACATCTATCGCGTTCTGTTCTATGAGATCACTCGGTCGGCTGTGCGTGATGCCATCGACAAGAAGCGAGAGATCGATCTGGACAAGGTCAACGCTCAGCAGGCGCGGCGGATCATGGACAGGCTGATGGGTTACAAGATTAGCCCGTTCCTTTGGTCCAAGGTCCGGCGAGGTCTTTCGGCCGGGCGGGTCCAGTCTGTTGCTCTTCGCCTGATTTGTGATCGGGAACGGGAGGTTCGTGCGTTCGAGCCGGAGGAATACTGGACGGTCCACGCGGACTTGCTGGGGTCGGGCAAACCACTGTTTGCAGCGGAGTTCCACGGAGTTGGAGGGAAGAAGTCGAAATTGTCGCGCGAGGCTGCCGCCCAGGAGATCGAGAAGAAGATTCAAGGTCGTGATTGGGTCTTGGCCGGGATTGAGAAAAAGAAACGGCAGCAAAAACCGAAGCCCCCTTTCATCACGTCAACTCTCCAGCAGGATGCATCGCGGCGGCTCCGACTGCCGGCCTCCAAGACCATGCGAATTGCCCAGGAGCTCTACGAGGGGGTTTCGGTTGGGGACGAAGGCCTCGTAGGGCTGATTACGTACATGAGAACGGATTCTACGAGGCTTTCCAGCGAATCTGTCCAGGAGGTCCGGAAGTACGTTGTCGAAAACTTTGGCGAGGAGTACATTCCGAAAAAGCCCCATCTCTACGCCAAGAGCAAAAAAGCTCAGGATGCCCATGAAGCGATCCGCCCCACTTCGGTGGCTCGAACTCCGGCTTCATTGCGCGGCTGTCTGACGGCGGAGCAGCACCGGCTTTACAAACTGGTTTGGGAGCGGTTTGTAGCCTGCCAGATGGCGTCCGCTCGCATGAGCCTCACTCGATTTGACATTGCGGTGGGGGAAGTGGAGTTTCGTGCCACAGGCTCGATTGTGGATTTTCCGGGCCACCTCAAGCTCTACAAGCCCGATGAAGGGGATCCGGAGAAGAAGGACGCCGGTGGCAACGCCAAGGACCGTCTTTTGCCGGCGCTTCAGAAGGGTGAGGTCCTCGACCTCAAGAAGTTGGAGAAGAAGCAGCACTTCACGCAGCCCCCTCCTAGGTTCAACGAAGCGAGCCTCATCCGGGAGCTGGAAAAGCAGGGGATCGGGAGACCGTCCACCTACGCGACGATCCTCAGCAAGATCCAGGATCGGAAATACACCGCAAGGCTCGACCACACCTTTGCTCCCACCGAGCTTGGCTTCGTGGTGAGCGACATGCTGGTGGAGCATTTTGCCGATGTCGTCAACGTCGGGTTTACGGCGGCCCTTGAAGAGAAACTGGACCAGGTGGAGGAGGGAAAGTTGGATTGGGCTGATCTGGTGGGCTCCTTTTACCGTCCCTTTGCCGCTGACCTGGAACGGGCGAATCAGAGGGCGGGGAAGGTGGATACAAAGCTCGAGGAGACCGATATACCATGCGATAAGTGCCAGACTCACATGGTGATCAAGCTTGGAAGAAATGGCGAGTTCCTGGCTTGCCCGCGCTACCCGGAGTGTAGAGGCACTCGAAACTTCAAACGGGATGCCCAGGGCAAGATCGTCGTGGAAAAGCCGGTTATCCTTGAGGAAAAATGTCCCGACTGTGGCGCGGAGCTCGGGGTCAAATCTTCCAGAGGAAGCAGGTTCATCGGTTGCACGGGCTATCCGGAGTGTAAATTCACGCGCCCCTTCACCCTGGATGTCCCATGTCCGAAAGAGGACTGCAAGGGGGAACTCGCGGAGAAGAGGACCCGGAGAGGACGGACCTTCTACGGCTGTTCCACCTATCCAAAATGTGAGTTCACGACCTGGCAAAAACCGCTTCCAAAGCCGTGCCCACAATGTTCTCACCCCTTCTTGGTGGAGAAGACCACCAAAAGAAAGGGGCTCCAGCACCGCTGTCCCAAAAAGGAATGTGGCTATGAGGTTCAGGTGGATGAAGCTCAGCCCGTTGGAGCCTGATGGCGGGTGGCCCTGGTTTGGTGAGGCTTGGCCTCTATTCCGCGGGTGGGCTGTGAAGGGCCTCCCTCGACCTCCGCTGGAGAGGCGATGAAGGAGCGAGGTAAGAAGCTGGGTCCAGAGTCCCTCGTCCCTGGCTCGCTGGAGGCGGCCAATGAAGAGTTATTGAGGCCATTTGCCGATGCTCTTCGCTACCAACGGGGGCTCCAGCCTTCCACCATCGAGACCTACTTGCGGGACCTCGGGGACTATGCGGGTTTCCTTGATCGTTTGAGTGGGCGTCTTTCCATCCGCCTCACTCTTCGGGACGCCGATCGCAAGGCGGTTCGCGCCTATCTGGCGGAGCTCCACCGTTTGGGGCGTTCTCCCAGGACCGTCGCTCGCCGACTTTCTTCTCTTCGGGCCTACTACCGCTATTTGGTTTCCAGGGGGCAGTTGGAGGTTTCTCCGCTTCAGGGGATTCATGCCCCGCGCCAGGGCAAGCGGTTGCCCGATTTTCTCAGTGTGGAGGAAGTGTTGGGGTTGCTCCGTGGCGCCCAGGAAGGGAGCGAGCTTACCCATACTCGGTCTCGGGCCGTGCTGGGTCTCCTCTATTCCGGCGGAATGCGAGTCGCCGAATTGGCGGGTTTGGATCTCGAAGATCTGGAGATCCAGGCTGGGCGTGTGACAGTTCTGGGCAAGGGTGGCAAGGAGCGGATTTGTTTCGTCGCCAAATCGGTGCTCAAGGTCGTGAAAGATTATCTATCCACCTGGTCTTCCATTCGAGCCAAAGCCGGATACCCATCTGACGGGGGGCCGTTGATCTTGAACAGGCGCGGTGGGCGCCTAACGACTCGCGGCCTCCATCGAGTGGTGAGTCAAACCGCCGTGCTGCTGGGGCTTCCCAGGAATGTTTATCCTCACATGCTCCGCCATAGTTTTGCCACTCATCTGTTAGATAGTGGCGCCGACCTTCGCTCTATCCAGGAACTGCTGGGACACGAGTCCCTGGCCGCCACCCAACTCTACACCCACGTTTCCGTTGAAAGACTGCTTGCTGAATACCATCGTGCCCATCCCCGTGACGAGGCCGATCCCGTTCCACGCCTTCCCGTGGACGGTAACCGGAAGGATGACCCCTAATGGACGAGCGCCCCAGATTTCAAGCGACAACCATTCTGTCTGTTCGCCGAGGCCAAGAGGTGGCCATTGGCGGAGACGGCCAGGTGAGCCTCAGCGGCAACATTGTGGTCAAACGGACGGCGAACAAGCTCCGCACTCTGGAGAATGGCCGGATTCTGGCCGGGTTTGCCGGTTCCGCAGCCGATGCTTTCACCCTTTTCGCCCGGTTCGAGGAAAAGCTTCGAAGCCACGGAGGCAATCTCCTTCGCGCAGCCGTGGAGCTGGCCAAGGAGTGGCGTACCGACAAGATCCTCCAGCGGTTGGAGGCGATGCTCGTTCTGGTGGACGAGAGCATTTCACTCCTGGTGGCCGGGTCGGGGGAGATCATCGAGCCCGACGATGGTATTCTGGCCATCGGCTCAGGCGGGATGTTTGCCAGGGCTGCCGCCACCGCTCTCTTGCGTCATACTGACCTCAGCGCCAAGGATATCGTTCGCCAGTCCCTTGATATCGCCGCGGATATTTGCGTTTATACGAACCACGAGATCCGCATTCTGGAGCTCGGTTCCCCAAAACCAGGAAACGATGCCTGATCTCCTTTCGTGTTGCCTTCCGCTCCCGTCGCCGGCAGTCCGTCCGTCGCCGCTCGCCAGCTTCCCGGTGGATCCGGGGCATTATGGAAAGATGGATCATCATTCTGGGTAGGAGTAGAATCTTGTTGCGGAATCTGGCTGTGTCCCTTGGTTTTTGGTGCTGCCTCTGCCTTCTTTTCCCTCTGCCGGAAGGGTTAGCGCAGGATCCGATTGTGGAACAGGAGCTCCAATGGCTCGAGCTAGTGGAGTACATTATGAGCCCGGTGGAGCTGGAGGTCTTCCAGCGGCTCACTCACCGGGAACGGAAGGCCTTCGTCAAGGCTTTTTGGAAGGCTCGGGATCCCATCCCTTCCACGGAGATCAACGAGTTCGAGATCGAGCACCGGCGGCGGGTCAAATACGCCGACGACAAGCTTGGCTGGGAGACTCCCAGGCGAGGCTCCAAGAGCGAACGTGGTTGGGCCTATATTGCCCTGGGACCCCCTCACGCCGTCTACGAGTATCCCGGAAAGATGCAGCTTTACCCAACGGAAGTTTGGTATTATACCGGCCAGGCTTCCCGTGGATTGCCGTCCGACTTCTACTTGCTCTTCTGCCGGTTCAACGGCATAGGTGAATTCAAGCTCTACGACCCGCAGGCTGACGGCCCCAGCAGACTCGTGCCCCAGGCCGTGAACCGTTTCATGAAGCCGGGCCAGGTGATGCGGGTCCTCCGGAGCATCGACATGGCCGTGGCCCGGGCGTCCCTGGCCGTCGATCTTTCAAGTCCCCACGATTACTATAACGGGATTCCCTGGAGCCGGGCTTCGGAGCAGTTGGCCATCATCCGGGGCACACCGCTGCGAACCGCGCCGGACGGCTACGCCAGACGGTGGGACGAGCTCCAGGGAGAGGTGCGGACGGAGGCGTCGTTCGACCTGTTTTCCATGCCCGTCACCATGGCTTTGTTTCGCGGGCCTGACGGGGATCGTTTCCTTTACTATGCCCTGGAGGTTCCGCCGGAGAGGATCGTTGTGGAGGAAGCGAAGCGCCGTTTCTACCTGGCGCTGGAGGCCTATCTGTCCCTGGTGGATTCGGAAGCGGAGGAGGTGGGAACCTTGGAAGAGAAAGCGGAGGGCCGGATCGGGGCCGACGATCTCGAGGTTCTGGGCCAGTCGGCTCTCCAGCTTTGGGGAGTTGCCGCTGCTTCGCGGGAGGTTCGGGGAGCTCGGAGTGTGGTGAGACAGTCACTCACACGGGCCGTCGGCAGGGCCTCAAGCCTTTTGCAGCCGATCCCGGATCCTTCCACCGACAAGATTGCCCTGTCCGAGCCGATCCTGGGCTATCTGCGCCAGGATGCGGTTTCCGGGAAAAAAGGCCACAAGGTTCCGGAGGCGACTTCCCGGAAGAGCCTTCACCTCCGAGGCCACGGGATCGCTCCGAAAGAGGGCGAGCCGGGCTGTGCCGAGCCGCTCCTGGGACCGGGGACTCTCTGGCCGGCGCCGGGAAAGATCGATCTGGGGGACGGCATAGGACTCTATCTCCAGCTTTATGGACCACCCGGCACCGAACTGCCCGACGGCGGACAGATCCGGTTGTCTCTGCGCCCGGAAGATGGCGAATCCAGTGGTTCTCCGGTCTGGTCGGCCGTGCTCCCGATCTTGGGTGGTTTTTGTCCCGGCGGATTGATAGAAGTGGTGGCGGATCTGCCGCTGGGCGAGGTTCAAGCAGGGAAATACCTCTTTCGCGCCGACTTCTCGGCTTCCGGAAAAGAGAGTCTTGCGGTTTCCAAGAGATCGGTCGATCTCGCGGTCCCGGGTCCCAATCGGCGCTGGGCTATCGGGTTCCAGAAAAAACCCCTCGATCATTACAGTTACCGCCTGATACGGGCGCGTCAGCTTCGGCAATCCGGGCACGAGGCGCGTGCGGTGACGGAGCTTGAAAAGGTCCTGGCGGCAGTGCCGGACCACAAGGGGGCTCTCCGGGAGCTGGCCATGCTGCTTCTTCAGCTCAAGCGGCCAAAGGAAGTGGCACGTTGGATGGGGGATCGTGCCGCCGGGGCCCTGTTGACGACGGGGTCCCTGCCAGCGGATGATGTGGGCCTCCTGGCCCTGGCAGCCGCGGCTCAGGTGATGCTCGGAGATTTCAGCCGCGCCGAGCAAATCTACGCCCGGGCGGTTTCCGCCGGCCCTGCACCGCCTCGCCTCCTCAATGCCCTGGCAGCGACCCAGCAGGCCCAGGGAAAGCTAGACCTTGCGGCAAAGCACTACCGTCTTTCCCTGGAAAGGGACTCCAAACAGCCCAGGATCCAACGGCTCCTGGAAAAAATCCGGAAAGGCAGGTCAAAAGGACCTTGATGGTCCGCCCGCTTCGCGGAACGCGATCTTTTCCGATAGCTTGATAAACGGTTGGAGGCGCCTTGCCAGTTTGGGTTATCAGACATCTCATCGTCCTTTTCATCTCGCCCCAGATACCGTGGCAGATCGATGCTTTGAGGCATCGTTTTCCAACGCGGACCGCCTTGATGGCTCAGCGTCTCCGTGAGGCCGGCGGGGCCTTGGAGATTCAATACGATCCCGTGCGGCTGAGCCAGGTTCCGCGTTTATTGCAGCGAGCCGTGGTCTTGGCGGAGGATTCGGCCTTTTTCCAGCATGGGGGCCTGGATCTCCGGCAGATTCGGGAGGCGATGCTTGTGAACATTGCCCATGGTCGGATCGTTCGGGGGGCAAGCACGCTGACGCAGCAATTGGCGAAGAATCTCTTCTTGCGTCCGGACCGATCAGTTCGCCGAAAACTACAAGAGGCGCTCATCGCCCTCTATATGGAGCGGCGGCTGAGCAAGAAGAGGATCCTGGAACTCTATCTCAACGTCATAGAGTGGGGTCCCGGAGTCTTTGGTATCGATCCAGCAGCTCGGTGGCATTTTCGGTGTACAGCCCGGGAATTGGATGCCGAGGAAATAGCGCTCTTGGTGGCCGCGATTCCCAGTCCTCGCCGATGGACTCCGAGGAACCCCAGTCCGTGGCTCACGGCGCGAAGTAACCAGATTTTGGGGATGCTGGAGAAGGATGGATCTCTGGAGCCTGGCAGCGTGGGCTGGTAGGGGTCCCAGGGCTCGTTCGGCGACTTCCGCTGGTGGGTCATCGTTGAGGCGAGGGGTGGATAGGGGCGACCAGCGTGAGCGGCCGCGAACGATGGGAGCGGAACGCGACAAAAAAGAGAGAATACCAGGTTCGAAGGATGCTTGATCGTGCTCTTCGCCCAGGGCGCAGCTTTCGGTCAACCCTTTGTTTTCTATGTGTTACGTTCCGCTCATATCGGCGGCAGTCCGTCCGCCGCTGTTCGCCATCATCGCCGCTCTCACTCTCCACTGCCCTAAGGCCCAAGCACCACCGGCTTTTTTGCTTGAGGGCTTCCGGGGCTCTTTTGGGGCAAGCTTTCCCTTCTTAGCCGCTGAGCTGAGCCTTGGGAGGCGGTCACTTTGGGCGCTTGGCTTGTGATGCCCTTGGGATGGGGGCTTTGGAACCGGTTTTGCCTTGGGAGGCCGTGCGCCTTTTCTTTTGTCGCGGAGGGCGGGCAGGCGTGGTGCCCGCCTGGAGCGTGGGGGGCTTTTCTTGGGGATTGTGGCCCGGGATGGGTGGCGCCGTCCCGAAGTTAACATAGTCTTTGATTATGTTGAGCCGAATGCTTCACCGCCGGAAAAAACGGATCGCCTTGTGGCGGTATTTTTTGATCCCGCGGTAGAAGGAAGTGTGGGGGTTGGTGAGTGGAGCTTTCTGGTTGGGGTTCCCTGAAAGAGGATTTGGCCGTGGCGGTTTTGCGCTTTCAGGGCTGGGGTGAAGCGCCTTTGAGTTCGCGGACAAGCGGCAAGGAATGCGGCGTTTTACGTCGTGTGTGCCGTTCCCCTGTAGCGGGAAGGACGCCCAGTAGGCGACCGCGGGGGAATGCGCCCGTTTCACCTTGGGCTTTGGTCATCATCCCTCGGCAGCGATGTCATCGTATCTTGGCAGAGCCAGGGCGGGTCTGCTCCAGGGCTATGCTGAAGGCGAGCGTTAGGGAGAACCGCCGACGCTATCAATG
>JAJRTK010000289.1 GCA_024278345.1 bacterium
CCGTTTCGGTGGATTCCAATCCCGATGACGGGGTGCATCTGGCCCACGTGTACCGGAACAAGGAGGAGGGAGAGACGACGCGGGTCTGTTCCCAGGTGGACGATCTTGGCACCCGGCCCCAGTTCGTACCGGGCGTCCACGCGGATCCCTGCGTGGGCATGGACCGGTTCCACACACCCACGGCGGCGTGGCAGGTGGAAGGAGTCTTGTTCATGATCACCGCTGACCAGGGTCCGTGGCTGGACACGCCGAAGGCTTACGGATACCTGGCATTCAGCGTGGATGCGGGGCTGACCTGGACCTTGATGAACAACGGCAAGCCATTTTCCCAGCCCGACGCGGGTGGAAGCGCCTCGAAGTTCGTCCACATCGGAACGCGGTTCGTCGACGCCGCGGACTACCAGGATCCGCAGAAGTCGGGTCCATGCCTGCTGCCACTACCCACGGGGGAAGACACGACGGGGCTCTTGATGTTCGGAGCCGGCCTGTGGCAGGCGAGTGACATCTACATGGGTTTTCTTCCGACGGAAGAGCTGGCGCAGGGAGTCTCGGATGTGACCTACGAACTGAATCCGTGGTACTTCGCGGGGACGGACTACTCGGCGGAGGGGAAGCAATGCTGGAGCCGCCAGGAATCGAAGGCGATCCCCGTCGTGCAAGCGACGGACATCAGCATGTTCATCGCCAACGAGAGCCCCTGCGGGAACCGGGTCATCGAGGGAACCAGCGGGGCGGGGTATGTTTCCGTGGTCCACCTCAACGGGACGCTCCAGGGACAGGCGACGCCCTATGATCGGCTGCTGATGGTGGTGAAGACCGCTTACCAGGTCTGCGAGGCAGGCTCGCCGGATCCTTGCTGTGGCGGCACGGTCTCACCGAACTTCGGAGGGCTCACCTGCGTCGGCTCCGACAACTCGGAGAACAACCCCTGGGTTTCCGAGGCGAACCTGGGACCATCGTTTCTCACCGGGGAAACCATGCGTCCGTGGATCTGGAACGTCGCCGTCGATGAGACTGCTCACGATGGAACCTACACGTCGGCGGACTTGAGGCCCTTCAGCCCGAAATCGATTCCCCCGGATCCGGCGCGCAATTTCTACGAGTCGAGCCCGATATGCAAGGAGAAGATCGACGACACGAAGATCCTCTTCGGCTACGCGCCGCTCCTCATCGACCGGTACACCAGGATGACGGAGGATGGACGAGGCTTCTACGTCTACTTCAACCTCTCCCGCTGGTTCACCCGGAACACGCCGGACGATCCCGGCCCCATGGGGGATTCATCCTACCATTACATGGTGGACACCTTCCGGGCCACGATCATTCCCGGTGCCCCAGCGGCGCCTGCGAGCGACGAGCCGGGATCCGCGATCCTGGCGCTGGTGCTGGGGTTTGCCGGCATTGCGTGGCTCGTGCGACGGCGTGCCACCGTTTCGGAACCGTGAACCTGCCCGCCACACGGGCCGGCGGCTGCTTCCGGCGGGGGCCTTGATTTCCGGGCGGGGATGAGTCAGTCGGCTTGGAATAACGCTTGGGCGGCGATAAGAAGCGGATGGCGGCGGACGGACTGCCGCCGACAGGAGCGGACCTCAACGCAAAAAAAAGAACGAGCTACCTGAATATCGGTCTTGTGGGGGGCCTCGTTGCTCAAACAGTGGGATCTGGGCCGCGATTCCAGGTCTGGAGTCGAATCTGTTATCATGGTGGTGGACTTCTTCCCGGAGGAACAAGCATGTCCCAGATCGCCCCCGCGGCTCCCTCCAAGATCGAATACCCCGTTTCGGATGGTCTTCCCATGGCTGACACCGACCACGCCCGGAATCTCATGATCGAGCTTCTGGACATTTTGGAAGGCCACTTTGCTACGGTGCCGGATGTCTATGTGTCGGGAGATATTCTTCTTTACTACCGGGAAGGTGATCCCAAGAAATGCGTGGCTCCCGATCTTCTTGTGGTGTTTGGCATCCCCAAGGGGGAACGGGAAGTGTACAAGGTTTGGGAGGAGAGAAAAGCGCCGGACGTGATCATCGAGGTCGCCTCTAAATCCACTTGGCGCAAAGACCTTTTTCGGAAGGTCACGCTCTACCACAGCCTGGGCGTGAGGGAGTATTTCCTCTTCGATAGGAAAGGGGAGTGGTTTTCGGAGTCGCCTCTCCTGGGATTCCGGAGAGAGGAAGAGGAGTTCGTCCCCATCGAGCCCGACGAAGGAGGACGCCTGTCCAGCCAAGTGCTGGGGATATGGCTGGAACAGCGTGGAGACTGGCTGGAGCTTTGGGACCAGGAAACGGAAAAGCGGCTGAAAAGCTCCAAGGAAAAACTGGTGGAGGCGGAAAAGCTCACAAGAAAAGCGCTGGCCGAAGCGGCAAAGGCCGAGGCTCGGGCGAGGCTGGAGGCCGAGGAGCGCCAGAAGGCCGAGGCTCGGGCGAGGCTGGAGGCCGAGGAGCGCCAGAAGGCCGAGGCTCGGGCGAGGCTGGAGGCCGAGGAGCGCCCGCGACAACTGGAAGAGGGGCCTCGGTCATGGTACCGGCCACCCGAAAAAAGCGCGCAGCGCACAAAGATGTGGGTCCAGGGAGCTGGCTCCCTGGCGTGGGTCTGGGAGCGGCGCTCCCAGCGGAGGTCCGGAGGCGGAGCCTCCG